>JAEXAG010000142.1 GCA_023394655.1 Pseudomonadota bacterium | reverse complement strand
ACCGGCGTGCGCGCTTCCTGTGCGGCCGGCAGCGGCGGGCGTGCGGGCATCGCCAGCATGCCCAGCGCGATCACGTGGATGGCGATGGCGGTGCTCAGGCCGGAGATGCGCGCCGGCTCGAGCCGGGGCAGGGCGGGAGCGGAGCGTCGAGCGGGGAGGGTCTGCATGGCGAAGTCCTCGTGCGGAGTACACGGAGGACAACGCCTGGTGGCGCGCAACGGGGTTGCGGAAAAGGAACGGGCCCGTTGCCGGGCCCGCTGGGTTCATGCTTCGTCGTCGCGGATGTCGGCATCCGGATCGCGTTCCAGACCGCCTTCGTCCGGATTCGGCGGCTTGCGCGGATCCGGGCGATGGGCTTCCTCCCGCGAGCCGGGCGTCTTCTCGGCGTAGCCCGGGGTGTCCTGCTTGCGCTCGGCCATGGTTCAGCGCCCCAGTTCGAAGACGATGTTGAGGGTGATCGAGAGCGTGCTTTCGCCCGGAGCCACTTCGGTGACGGTGCTGCCGGTCACCTGCACGGCATCCATGGCCATCGAGCGCATCATCGGCATCGGCGGACGGTAGCCGCCGCCCTCGTCGATGCTCACGATGCGGCGCACCCGCAGGCCCAGCGTCCGCGCGTACATGTCGGCACGGGCGCGGGCCTTCTCCAGCGCGGCGCGGCGCGCTTCGTCATAGGCCTCGTCCGGCTTGTCGATCATGAAGCTGGGGCCGTTGATCTCGTTGGCGCCTTCCGCCACCAGCGTGTCCAGGATGCGGCCCAGGCGGGAGAGATCGCGCACCTTCACCCGCAGGTTGTTGCGGGCCTCGTAGCCGGTGATGCGCGGCGGCTGGTTTTCCTGGTAGTGGTAGCGCGGATTGAGGTTGATGCCGCTGGTCTGGATCTCGCGCTCGGCGATGCCGGCCTTTTTCAGCGCCGCCATCACCTTGGCCATTTCCTCCGCGTTCTGGCGCATGGCCGTCACGGTGTCGTCGGCGCGGGTGACCACGCCGGTGGAAATCATCGCCACGTCGGGCACGCGGGTGCTCGATGCCTCCGCGCTGACCGACAGCAGGGTGCCGTCCTGGCTGGCGATGGCGGGCGCGGCGGTCTGGGCGTGGGCATTGGACATGGCGGATCCGGTGGCGATCGCGAGGGCGAGGATGAGGGGATGGAATTTCACGAAGCGGCTCCTGTTCGGACGAATGCAAGGGTGTTGCGGGGACAGTGAACGGCTCGTGAGAGGCGGCGGGGTTCGAGGCGGTGACGCTGGTTGCCTTGCGTTCACTCTGCATGGAGGCGACGTGGCTTCCATGCAGCTTGGGCGGGTTATCCTGCCAAGATGCTCCATCTCGCCTCCCGATCCCCGCGCCGCGCCGAACTGCTTGCCTTGCTGGGCATGGATTTCGGCATCCTCGAACTGGACATCCCCGAGCGGCGCGCGGAGGGCGAGCCGGCGCGTGACTATGTCTCGCGCGTGGCCCGCGAAAAGGCCGGCGCCGGGCTGCTGCAGGTGGTGGCAGTGCCGGGCAGCATCGTGCTGGGGGCGGATACCGAAGTCATCCTCGACGACCACGTGTTCGGCAAGCCCGCCGATGCCGCCGAAGCCGGCGCCATGCTGGCCCGGCTCGCCGGCCGCACGCATGTGGTGGTCACCACCGTCTGGGCCGTGTCCGCCGGGCGCGAAGCGCATGCCGAATCCGTGTCCGAGGTCAGTTTCGACCCGCTCGACGAGGCGCGGATCGCGCGTTATCTCGCCACCGACGAATGGCGCGGCAAGGCCGGCGCCTATGCCATCCAGGGCGCGGCGCAGGCTTTCGTCGCGCATCTTTCCGGCAGCCATTCCGGGGTGATGGGCCTGCCCCTGCGCGAAACCGCCGCCCTGCTGAGGGAGTTCGGGTTGCCGGCATGAGCGAGGAAATCCTGGTCAACGTCACCCCGCGCGAAACCCGCGTCGCGGTCGTCGAGAACGGCATGCTGCAGGAACTGCACATCGAACGCGGCGGGCACCGGGGCGTGGTCGGCAATCTTTACAAGGGCCGCGTGCAACGGGTGATGCCGGGCATGCAGGCGGCCTTCATCGACATCGGCCTGTATCGCGCGGCGTTCCTGCATGCCAACGACATCCATCGCCCGGCACCGGCCGCGGGCGAGGAGCACCCCGAGGAAGCGCAATCGACGCAGCCCAAGCCGATCACCGAGCTGCTGCGCGAAGGCCAGGACATCGTGGTGCAGGTGCTGAAGGACCCGATCGGCAGCAAGGGCGCGCGCCTGACCACGCAGGTCAGCATTCCATCGCGCTATCTGGTGCTGCTGCCGCAATCGCGGGTGATCGGGGTGTCCGCGCGCATCGAGGAGGATGCGGAACGCCAGCGGCTGAAGACGCTGGTAGGCGAGCTGGCGATGCCGTCGGCCGCCGGCTACATCGTGCGCACCAATGCCGAGGGCCAGCCTTCCGAGGCCCTGGCCGAGGACATCGCCTACCTGAGCCGCGCCTGGGCGCTGATCGAGCGGCGCTCGCGCGAGGCGCGCGTGGGCGAGTGCGTGTACGAAGACCTGAGCCTGCCCTTGCGCGCGGTGCGCGACCTGATCCGCCGCGACGTGGAAAAGGTGCGGGTGGATTCACGCGAGACCTTCGAGAAACTTCGCGCGTTCGCCTCGCAGTACATGCCCGGCCATGCCGATGCCGAGCTCGGCCTGGCGGAGAAGATCGAGCATTACAGCGGCTCGCGCCCCATCTTCGACCTGTACGGCGTCGAGGACGAAATCCAGCGCGCGCTGCAGAAGCAGGTGCCGTTGAAATCCGGCGGCTATCTGGTGATCGACCAGACCGAGGCGATGACCACGGTGGACGTGAACACCGGCAGCTTCCTCGGCCAGCGCACGCTGGAGGAAACCGTTTACCGGACCAACCTGGAGGCGGCGCAATCGCTGGCGCGGCAGCTTCGCCTGCGCAACCTCGGCGGGATCATCATCATCGATTTCATCGACATGCACGATCCCGAGCATCGCCGCCAGGTGCTGCGCACGCTGGAGAAATCGCTGGCCAAGGACCATGCCAAGACCACGGTCTACGATTTCTCGCCGCTGGGGCTGGTGGAGATGACCCGGAAGCGCACCGTCGAGAGCCTGGAGCGGCAGCTCTCCGAGCCATGCGGCGGCTGCGGCGGACGCGGCACGGTCAAGACCGCCGAAACCGTGACCTACGAGATCTTCCGCGAAGTCACCCGCGCGGTGCGCCAGTTCGAGGCCGAACGCCTGCTGGTGATTGCCTCGCCGCTGGTCGTCAACCGCATCACCGAGGAGGAGTCCGCGGCGGTCGCCGAGCTGGAGGAATTCCTCGGCAAGTCGATCCGCTTCCAGGCGGACGAGCAGTACCAGCAGGAGCAATACGATGTGGTGCTGCTGTGATCCGGGCCTTGCCGGCGGTCGGCGCGGCGATGGCGTGATGGCGGTGCCGCGCGCCTTGTCCGCGCCCTTCGTTCGGGGGCGCTGAATGCCGACGCGCCTGCGCCGTGGGCTGCGTTTCGCCGGTAAATCCGCCTGGTACGGATTCGCCGTCGCCGCACTGTTGCTGGCGCTTGTGGTCGGCAGCGTCACCCGCGGGCTGGGCTGGCTGGAATCGAACCCGGCGCGGGTGGCGACATGGCTGGGGGCGAAGGCGAACCAGCCGATCGCGTTCGACGGACTGAAGGCCGAGTGGACCCGGCGCGGGCCTTTGCTCAGGCTGTCCGGCCTGCGTATCGGCCCCGGCGGCGAAGCGATTCCCATGGGGCAGGCCGAAGTGCTGGTGGCGCCCTATACCGGCTGGCTGCCGGGCCGGCGCATGACCGAGCTGCGCCTGCACGGACTGGTGCTCACGCTGGAACGCAACGCCGATGGGGAATGGCACGTGCAGGGCCTGCCGGGACAATCGAGCGGACGCGATCCGCTGCGGCAGCTCGAGGCGCTGGGTGAGCTGCAGGTCATCGGCGGGCGCCTGCGCATCATCGCGCCGTCCTCGGGCATCGATCTGGTGGTGCCCCGCATCGACCTGCGCGTGCAGGTGGACGGCGAGCGCGTGCGCGCGGGCATCCGCGCCTGGCCGGGTGCCGATGCCGCCCCCCTGACCGGCAGCCTGGATTTCCACCGCAAGCGCGGCGATGGTCGCTTCTTCGCCGGCGGGCGCAAGCTGGATTTCGCCGGCTGGTCGGAACTGCTGCGCTGGCAGGGCGTGGCGGTGGTGGCCGGGCAGGGCCGGGCGCAGACCTGGCTGGAGCTGCGCGGGCATCGGGTTGCCGCGGTCACCAGTGTCGGCGATCTCGAAGACGTGGTGCTGGCGGCGGTGGACCCGACGCCCGGCGCGATGCAGGAGGTGCGACTGGAGCGCTTGCAGCAGCGCACGCGCTTCGTGCGCGATGCCGCCGGCTGGTCGCTGCAGCTGCCCGAACTGGCCTTCCACCAGGCGGGCCGGGAAATCCGCATGGATGGACTGCGGATGCAGCATGACGGCAGCCGTTGGAGTGCCGAGGCGCCGCGTCTGCCGCTGGGCCCGCTGTTGTCGATCGCGGATCTCAGCGATGCGCTGCCGACGCCTCTGCGGCACTGGCTGGGCCGGGCGCGGCCGCAGGGGCTCCTCGAGGACCTGTCCGCGCGCGGCGAGGGCGAGCGCCTGTCATTCGTGGAGGCACGGATCCGGGGCGCGGGTTTCCGTCCCGTCGGCCACTCGCCGGGATTGACCGGGCTTGCCGGTCGCCTCTCCGGCGACCATGACGGGCTGGCGCTGGCACTCGATCCGGCCAGCGCGCTGGAATTCGACTGGCCGAGCGGTTTCGGGGTCAAGCATCCCCTGCGCGCCGAGGGAACCGTCGCGCTGTGGCGCGAAGGCGAAGGCGTGCGCCTGGGCACCGGCCACCTGCAGCTGCAGGGCAGCGATTACCGCGCCGATGCGCGCGGCGGGCTGTGGTTCCAGAACGACGGGACGCGGCCGTGGATCGACATCGCCGCGAACATCGCCGGCGCCGAAGTGCCGGTGGCGAAGAAGTTCTGGATCCGCCACCTGATGCCGCGCGAGGCAGTGAGCTGGCTGGACATGGCACTGGTTGGCGGCCGCATCCGCGAAGGCCGGGCCATCGTCAGCGGCGATCTGGACGACTGGCCCTTCGATCGCCGCAACGGGCGCTTCGAGGCGCGTGCGGAGATCGAGAACGGGCAACTGCGCTTCCAGGAGGACTGGCCGCCGATCGTCGGTGCCAGCTTGCAGGCCAGTTTCATCGGTGCGGGCATGCGCGTCACCGGCAGCGGGGAACTCGGTGGCGTGCAGATCGAATCGATCACCGCCGAGATCGATGATTTCGATGCCGCGACGCTGGACATCGACGCCCGCGGACGTGGCGATGCCGGCGGCTTCCTGCGCGTGCTGCGCGAAAGCCCGCTGGAGCGCACCTTGGGCGAGACGCTTTCGCGGGTGGGCGCGGCCGGGCCGGCGCGGGCCACTTTCACCCTGCGCCAGCCGCTGCATCGCAACGGCCCGCCGCAGCGGATCGCCGGCACCGTGGAGCTGGAAGGCGCGACCCTCAGCGAGCGCGAGCTGGCGCTGGCATTCACCGGCGTCCGCGGATCGGCGCGTTACGACGGCCACGGCTTCCGTGCAGACGCGCTGTCGGTGGTCCACGAAGGCTTGCCGGGCAAGCTGGCCCTGCGCGCGGGTGCGCCGCACGTGGACGACCGCCGCCATGCTTTCGAGGCCGATCTCTCCGCCAGCATGGACGCGGCGCGGTTGCTCGATCGCGTGCCGGACCTCGCCTGGCTGAAGCCGCACGTGCAGGGCCGCTCGGAATGGAACGTGGCGGTGGCATTGCCGGCCGGTGGCAACACCGCCAGCGCGCGCCCGAGCCGGGTGGTGCTGAGTTCCACGCTTGCCGGCACCGCGATCGGCCTGCCGGCACCGCTGGCGAAGCCGTCCGCGGAATCGTTGCCGACGACCATCCGCATTCCGCTGCCGGTGGAAAGCGGCGAGGTCGAGGTCGCGCTGGGACGTCGCCTGGCGGTGCGGGCGCGCAGCCATGGCGGGCGCACCGGCGTGCGGGCGACGCTCGGCAGCGCGGTCGCCGATGGCGCGCCGCCGGCGCAGGGCATCGTCGTGGGCGGGCGTGCCGCGGAAATCGATGCGCTGGACTGGATCGCGTTCGCCGGGGGAGGCGCAGGCGGTGCCTCTTCGGGCCCGCTCCGGGTCGACGTGCAGACCGCCCAGTTGCGGATGCTCGGCCAGCGTTTCGGGCCGACCCGCCTGCAACTGGTGCCGGTCGGCGGCGATACCCGGGTGCAGGTGGAAGGCGCGGGCATCGCCGGGCAGGTGCTGGTGCCCGCCGCGGATGGCGCGACGATCAGCGGACGTTTCTCGCGCGCGGCGATCGAAATCGGCAAGGGCGCGGCGACGCCCGTGCGCGTGAATGCCGCGACGCCGGCCAGGACGGACGATATCGACCCGGCGAAACTGCCGCCGCTTGACATCACCATCGACGAGCTGAAGTTCAATGGCCGCGTGGCCGGACGTGCCACGCTGAAGACGCGGCCGGTGGCGGCCGGGATGCAGGTCGAGGCGATCAGCCTGCAGGGCGCGGGCCATGACCTGCGTGCCAGCGGCGCATGGACCGGACGCGGCGGCGACATGCGCAGTCGGCTCGAAGCGCGCGTGGAAAGCCGCGATTTCGGCCGCATGCTTTCCACCTTCGGGCTGGATGGCCAGATGAAGGGCGGCGAAGGGCGCATGTCGCTGGCGCTGTCCTGGCCCGGTTCGCCGATGGCTTTCGCGCCTGCGCGGGTCGAGGGCCGGCTCGACGGCTTGGTGAAGGATGGCCAGCTGGTGGAGCTGGAGCCGGGTGCCGGGCGCCTGCTCGGGCTGCTCAGCGTCGCACGCCTGCCGCAACGCCTGTCGCTGGATTTCCGCGATTTCTTCGACAAGGGCTTCGCCTTCGATCGCATGGAAGGCAAGGTGCGCTTCGCCGATGGCCGTGCCCGCAGCGAAGGCATCCTGATCGAAGGGCCGGCCGCCAGCATCGACATCGGTGGCAGCGCGGATCTCGCGGCGCAGCGTTTCGACCAGACCATCGAGGTCAAGCCGCGCACCGGCAACCTGCTGACCGTCGCCGGGGCGCTGGCGGGCGGCCCGGTCGGGGCGGCCGTCGGGGCGGTGGCCAACGCGGTGCTCAAGCGTCCGCTCAGTGAAGTCGGCGCCAAGACCTACCGCGTCACCGGCCCCTGGGATGCGCCGAAGGTGGAAGTGGTGCAGCGCGGCCGGGCGCCCCTGGCGGAGAACGGCACTCCGCCCTGAGGCGGCTTGCACGCCGGCCCGTTCGGCCCCATATCCTCGCGCATGGAATCCTCATCCCTCGTCCTTGCCGAATCCCGGTTGCTCGCGCCAGCCGGCCTCTCCCTGTCCGATCTCGATGCGACGCTCTCCGGCCTGCTCGCCCGTGGCGCCGATTTCGGCGATCTCTACTTCCAGCATGCGCGCCGCGAAAGCTGGTCGATGGAGGACGGCATCGTCAAGACGGGCTCGCACGCCATCGAACAGGGCGTCGGCGCGCGGGCGATCAGCGGCGAGAAGACCGGCTTCGCCTATTCCGGCGAGATCGACTTGGCCGCGCTGGCCTCCGCCGCCGATACCGCGCGAGCAATCAGCCGGGATGGCCGGGCATCCCGGGCGATCGCGCTTGCGCCACGCGATGCCCGCCCGTTGTACGCGGGCGAGGATCCGATCGATGCCCTCGACAACGAAGCCAAAGTGGAGGCCCTGCGGCGCGTCGATGCCCTGCTGCGTGCCGCCGACCCGCGCGTGCAGCAGGTGATGCTGAGCCTGTCGGCCGCGCTCGACACGGTGCTGGTGGCGCGTTCGGATGGCGTGCTCGCCGCCGACGTGCGCCCACTGGTGCGGATGAACATCCAGGTGATCGTCGATCAGGGCGGGCGCCGCGAGTCGGGCTATGCCGGTTTCGGCGGGCGCTATGGCTACGCGCAGCTGCTGGGCGATGGCCAGCCGGAGAAGTTCGCGCGCGAGGCGCTGCGGCAGGCGCTGGTGAACCTGGAGGCGATCGACGCACCGGCGGGTCTGATGCCGGTGGTGCTCGGCAACGGCTGGACCGGCGTGCTGCTGCACGAGGCGGTCGGCCACGGCCTGGAAGGCGATTTCAACCGCAAGGGCACCAGCACCTATGCCGGCCGGATGGGCCAGCGCGTGGCCTCGCCGGGCGTGACCATCGTCGATGACGCGACACTGGCCGGTCGCCGGGGTTCGCTGGCCATCGACGACGAAGGCACCCCGACGCAATCGACGACACTCATCGAGGACGGCGTGCTGACCGGCTACATGCAGGACACGCTCAATGCGCGCTTGATGGGGATGGCGCCGACCGGCAACGGCCGCCGCGAATCCTATGCCCACCTGGTGATGCCGCGGATGACCAACACCTACATGCTGGCCGGGCAGGACGATCCGGAGGACATGATCCGTTCGGTGAAACGCGGGCTGTACGCGGTGAACTTCGGTGGCGGACAGGTGGACATCACCAGCGGCAAGTACGTGTTCTCGGCAACCGAGGCGTACCTGATCGAGGATGGCAAGGTGACCGCGCCGGTGAAGGGCGCGACCCTGATCGGCAATGGCCCGGAGACGATGCAGAAGGTGACGATGATCGGCCACGATCTGGCGTTGGATGACGGCGTCGGCGTCTGCGGCAAGGATGGCCAGTCGGTGCCGGTGGGCGTGGGCCAGCCGTCGCTCAAAATCAGCGAGCTCACGGTGGGCGGGACGCAGGCTTGAGGCCGGGTTCGATGCCGGGGCGGGGAGTCGTCGCAAGTGATGCAGCCTGCGCGGCAACATATGGGGATGGCCCCCTGACCGTAAACGAAGCGGCTTTATCGATGAGGCGATGCGCGCGCTTCGCTTCCGGTCCGGAAGCAAGCCTGATGCGTTGCCGCTCGGGCTACGCGCCCTGCTCCGAAGAGCGGGCGCACACCATCCATGGCGTGCTCAACGCATCAGGCCTGCTCCCGAACCTGCTGCCTGCGATGCCTGGGCGTGCCCGGACGTTGAGGCCGAGAGCGCTGCCGACTTACGCCTCCTCGCCCTCATCTCCGGCATGGTCATTGAACGCCATGTCGTCGTCCGACGTCGGTGCGCCGGATTGGCTCGCGGCCAGCACCTCGCGATACAGCTCGCGGAACGCGCGTGGCGGCTTGTTGCGCCGGGCTTCCTCCTGCGCGTTGCGCACCAGCTGGCGCAGGCGCTGGCGATCGGCTTCCGGGTGCTCGTCGATGAAGGCGCCGAGTGCCTCGTCGCCACCTTCGAGCAGCCGCGTGCGCCAGTTTTCCGCGCGATGCATGTCCGCCACCTGGCGTCGGGAGCCCTCGCTGCTGGCATCCAGCGCATCGCGGATGGCGTCGAGGACCTCGTCGTCCTCCTTTCGCATCTGCTTGGCGAGAAACGCGGCGGCACGCTTGCGCGCGATCGGCGAGGTGATGCGCTTGGCATCGGCCACGTGGCCGCGCAGCGCATCATCCATCGGCAACTTGGCGAGCTCGCCCGCGCTTTTCTCCATCAGCAGCTGGGCCAGCGCCAGCACGTCCAGCGCCGCGCGGCGCTGCTCGCTGCGGCTGGGGGAGAGGAATTCCCCGGTGTCTTCGTCTCTTCCGCGCATCTTCAATCATCGTTTCGAACACTTCCGACAGGATAAGCCATGACTTCCATTCCACCCGTCGCGGACGACAGCCGCGAACGCATCGCCCGCCTCGAAGGCGTCGCCGGCGAACTGCTGGATCTCGCACGCCGGCAGGGCGCCGGCCAGGCCGAAGTCAGCTGCAGCGATTCGCGCGGCCTCAGCGTCGCGGTGCGCATGGGCGAGACCGAGACGGTGGAATCCACCCAGGACCGCGGCATCGCGGTGACCGTGTATTTTGGCCATCGCAAGGGCAGCGCCAGCACCGGCGACATCCGCCCCGAAAGCCTGGCTGAGACGGTGGCACAGGCCTGCGCCATCGCGCGCTACACCGAGGAAGACCCGGAAGCCGGGCTGGCCGATGCCGAGCGCATGGCCCGTGATCTGCGCGAGTTCGATACCTGGCATCCGGCCGAGATCGACGCGGCCCGGGGCGTCGATCTGGCGCTTGCCACCGAAGCCGCGGGCCGTGCATTCGATCCGCGCATCCGCAACTCCGATGGCGCCTCGTTCGGGGCGGGCCAGTCGATTTCCGTCTATGCCAACTCGCACGGTTTCATCGGCCACGAGCGCGATACCCACTACAGCCTCGGCTGCGCACTGATTGCCGGCGAGGGCGACGGGATGCAGCGCGATGGCTGGTACAGCACGGCGCTGCTGCCGGAAGGCGTGGAGGACCCGTCGGACATCGGCCGCCATGCCGCGCGGCGCGCCCTGGCGCGGCTCGCCCCGCGCAGCCTGGCCACCGGGAACCTGCCGGTGATCTTCGATGCCGAAGTCGCCCGCAGCCTGATCGGCCACTACGTCGGCGCGGTATCCGGCGGTGCGCTGTATCGCAAGGCAAGCTTCCTGTGCGATTCGGTCGGCACGCGCGTGTTCCCGGAATGGTTCGCGATCGACGAGGATCCCTTCCTGCCGCGCGGTTTCCGCTCCACTTCGTTCGATGGCGAGGGCGTCGCCACGCGGCAATCGCCGCTGGTCACCGAGGGCATCGTCCGGCGCTACGTGCTCGGCAGTTATTCGGCGCGCAAGCTCGGGCTCGAAAGCACCGCCAATGCCGGCGGCGTCCACAACCTCGTCGTGCGTCCGAATGCGCCGGATCTTTCTACCCTGATCGCCGGTCAATCGCGCGCCCTGTACGTCACCGAGCTGATGGGGCAGGGCGTCAACCCGATCACCGGCGATTATTCGCGCGGCGCGGCGGGCTTCATGGTGGAGAACGGGCAGATCGCGTATCCGGTCGATGGCATCACCATCGCCGGCAACCTGCGCGACATGTTCGGCGCCATCGAAGCGGTCGGCGCCGATTTCGACCCGCGCTCGCACGTGAGGAGCGGCCCGATCCTGGTCGGCAAGATGACGGTGGCCGGCAGTTGAGACTGCGGCCATGACTTCCGTGACTTGCGGCGGCAACGCAAGCCCCGGATAGTCGGCGTCATCCCCGGCAACCGAGTCCCGCCATGAACGTGAACGATCCTTCGATGCCGCCCCGGGCCATGCCGGGTCAGGAAGAACGCCTCTGGGCCGCGAGTGCGCACGCGGGTGCGCTCATCGCCGCGCTCGTCACCAGCTGGTTCGCCGGCGTGGCCGGCGCCGTCGTCGCGCTCGGCATCTGGTTCCTGGTGCGCGATCACCGTCCCTTCGCCGCCGAGCATGCCCGCGAGGCCTTCAACTTCAACCTCAGCATGTTCATCTATTCGGTGGCGGCGGTGATCATCGGCCTGCTGCTGGTCGGCGGCACCGTGCTGACGCTGGGCCTCGGCCTGTTGGTTTCGCTGCCGGCGGGGCTCGTGCTGCTGGCCGTGCTTGCGGCGCTGGCCGTGGCGTGGCTGGTGTTCACCATCGTCGCCG
Organism: Pseudomonadota bacterium; assembly: GCA_023394655.1. Classification (GTDB taxonomy): domain Bacteria; phylum Pseudomonadota; class Gammaproteobacteria; order Xanthomonadales; family Xanthomonadaceae; genus Solilutibacter. The sequence continues at coordinate 2,635 of JAEXAG010000142.1, read as the reverse complement.
CGGTCAAGGCCTGGGACGGGCAGTCGTATCGCTACCCGCTCTCGATCCGCCTGCTGAAGTAAGCGCACGAAGGGTGCCGCGGCCGCTTCAGCGGTCGCGGTCCACCACTTGTCGCGCGATCGCGGCCAGGGGCGCGGTCGCCGCGCCGTCCAGTGCTTCCAGCGCGGCCTGCATCGCCTTTGACAGCGACTTCAATCGCTCGCGCGAGGCTTCCACGCCGATCAGGGCCGGGAACGTGGCCTTGTCCTGTGCGACATCCTTGCCGGCGGTCTTCCCGAGCGTCGCGCTGTCGCCTTCGATGTCGAGCAGGTCGTCCTTCACCTGGAAGGCCAGCCCGAGCGCATCCGCGTAGCGGTCGAGCGCGGCCGACTGCGCCGGCGTGGCGGCCCCGGCGATCGCGCCCAGGCGCACCGCCGCGCGCAACAGGGCGCCGGTTTTCAGCGCATGCAGCCGCTCCAGCGATTCCAGCCCGATGCATTGGCCGGTGGCGGCGATGTCGAGTGCTTGGCCGCCGCACATCCCGAGGCTGCCGGAAGCGGTGGCGAGTTCCGCCACCATCGCCACCCGGGCTTGCGCCGGCAGCGGGGCCTGGGCCAGTTGCGCGAAGGCCAGCGCCTGCAGTGCGTCGCCGGCGAGGATCGCGGTGGCTTCGTCGAAGGCGACGTGCACGGTCGGTTGGCCGCGGCGCAGTGCGTCGTCGTCCATCGCCGGCAGGTCGTCGTGCACCAGTGAATAGCAGTGGACCAGCTCCACCGCCAGCGCGGCTTCGTCCAGCGATTCCTCCGAAACCCCGAGCGCATGGCCCGTGGCGTGGACGAGCAGCGGGCGGATGCGCTTGCCGCCGGCGAGTGCGGCGTGGCGCATCGCGGCGTGCAGCCGGCCCGGCTCGGTTTCGGCTGCGGGGAGGGCGCCGGCGAGCGCGGCTTCGATGCGCGCCTGCCAGCCGGCAAGGCGCGCGGCAACGGGCGCGGGATCAAGCATCGGGATCGAAGGGTTCGGCGCTGTCGGGATCCTGCGGGTCGGACAGCAGCCGCACCCGCAGCTCGGCCTGTTCCAGCGCGGCCTGGCATTTCCGGTACAGGCCGACGCCGCGCTCGTAGGCGGCCAAGGAATCCTCGAGCGAGAGCTCGCCGGTTTCCATGCGGTCCACGAGCTGTTCCAGCTCGTCGAGGGAGTGCTCGAAATCGGCGACCGACGATGCGTCGGCGCCCTGTTCGGGAGTCTTTCGTGCCATGCCCCGAGTTTACGCCAGTTGCCATTCCAGGCGTGCGTCGGCAGCGCCGGCGATCGCCGCGAAGCGGGCGGCGAGCAGGCTGTCGCCCGCGGCGAGCAGGCAATCGTCGTCCGGATCGAACAGCAAGGGCATCTGCCGCCGCCGCCACGGTGGCATCTCGCCTTCCTGCAGCAGGTTGCGAAGCAGGCTGGAATGCACGCGCCCCGGCAGCCGGATGCGTTCACCACCGCGCCGATGGCGGACTTCGAGCATCTTGCCGAAGCCCGGCGATCCCGCAAGCACCAGCCGGCCGCCGCCGGGCAGCACGATCGGCGCGCTGCCATCCCAGCGGCGGGACCAATCCGGATCCGGCGTCGGGATCGCCCTGCCGAGGTGCAGGCGATCGCGCCAGCGTTCGATGCGCGCACCGTGCCACTCGTGGCAGGGCTCCGCGTCGAAGCGCGATTCCAGCAACTCGCGGTCGATGATGGCGTGGGCAGCGGCCGGGAGCGGCGGGAGCCCGGCGGCCGCCACCCAGGCCCGCAACACGCGCGCCCGACGCGCAGGCGCAAGCGCACGCAGGGCGGTGGCATCAAGGTCGGCGGCATCCGCCGGGGAGCGGACTCGGGCCAGGTCCGGCACGTCGGATTCGGCCAGCAGCGTGGCCGCCTCGCCTGCCAGTGCCGCCGAGCGCGCGAATGCGGCATCCGCGTGCCGCCAGCGCCCGCGCAGCAGCGGCATCACCTCGTGGCGGAGGAAGTTGCGGTCGAAATCCAGCGAATCGTTGGAAGGGTCCTCGATCCACGCCAGCCTGTGGCGTTCGGCGTGATCGCGCAGGGCGCTTCGGGATACGTCCAGCAGCGGCCGCCACATCATGCCGGCACCGAACTCGCGCAGGGGGCGCATCGCGGCGAGTCCGTCCGGGCCGGAGGCGCGCAGCGCCCGCAGCAGGAAGGTTTCCGCCTGATCCTCCCGATGGTGGGCCAGCACCAGCCACGCCCCCGGATTCAGGTACTCGCGGAAGGCAGCGTGGCGCGCGTGTCTCGCGGCGGCTTCCGGGCCGGTGCCGGCGTCGGCTTCCACCTGCGCATGTACGATTTGCAAAGGCACCTGCAATGCCGCGCAGAAGGCTTCGCAATGACGCGCCCAAGCATCGGCCTCCGCCTGCAGGCCGTGGTGGACGTGGAGCGCGCGGACGCGGCCGGGAAACCCCTGCGCCAGCAGGTGCAGCAGGGCGGTGGAATCCAGCCCGCCGCTGAAAGCGACGAGCAGCGAATCCGGTGCCGCGTGGCCGGGAGGAATGGCCGGCGTCGGGATCGACACGGCGCCGGGATCGTCGATCAGCGAGCCGTCCTCAGGCGTAGGCACCATAGCCGCGCAGGCGCTGGTAGCGACGTTCCAGCAGTTGCTCCACCGGCTGGG
>JAEXAG010000126.1 GCA_023394655.1 Pseudomonadota bacterium | reverse complement strand
ATGCAGTTGTCGGTGACGACGAAGGGCATGACGCTCGATGACCGGGAAAGTGGCGCTCCCTACGGGACTCGAACCCGTGTTTCAGCCTTGAGAGGGCCGCGTCCTGGACCGCTAGACGAAGGGAGCGTTGGCCGCATGAATGCGAGGCGGGATAGTATAGGCCGATTCGAAACCGATTGACACGCCCACGGGCCGAATGTCCGCACATCAACCAGACCCCGCCGCGCCGGTGCTTCGGCACATCCCGCGCGATGCCCACAACGTCTCGCGCAAGGACATCAGTCCCAACGCGTTGCGCGTCCTCTATCGCCTGCGCGAAGCCGGATTCCAGGCCCATCTGGTCGGTGGCGCCGTGCGCGACCTGCTGATCGGCGTGATCCCCAAGGATTTCGACGTCGCCACCGATGCCACGCCCGAGGAGGTCAAGTCGCTGTTCCGCAACTGCCGGCTGATCGGCCGGCGCTTCCGGTTGGCGCACGTGGTGTTCGGGCGCGAGATCATCGAAGTGGCCACTTTCCGCGCTGCCGGCGGCAACGACGAGGCCGGCGATCGCGAGATCCACGATGACGGCCGCGTGCTCCGCGACAACATCTACGGCAGCATCGAGGAAGACGCGGTGCGCCGCGATTTCACCGCCAACGCGCTGTATTACGCGATCGAGGATTTCTCGGTGCGCGATTACGTCGGCGGTTTCGAGGACGTGGCCGCGCGCGTGCTGCGCCTGATCGGCGATCCCGAGGCCCGCTACCGCGAGGACCCGGTCCGGATGCTGCGTGCGGTGCGCTTGGCCGCCAAGCTCAGGTTCGAGATCGAGCCGGCCACCGCCGCGCCGATCCCGGCGCTGGCCCACCTGCTTGCCGAAGCCGCGCCTGCGCGCTTGTTCGAGGAATGCCTGAAGCTCTTCCTTTCCGGCCATGCGGTCGCCAGCTTCGAAGGGCTGGAAGCACACGGCCTGCTGGCGGTGGTGTTCCCGGAAACCGCCGCCGCGCTGCGCGCCAACCGCAGTGGCGCGTTGCGGCGGATGCTGGTGGCCGGCTTGACCCGCACCGACCAGCGCATCGCCGCCGAGGAACCGGTTTCGCCGGCCTTCCTGTTCGCGCTCCTGCTCTGGCCGGCCTACGCGCACGCGCTGATGAAGCTGCAGAACAAGGGCATGCACCCGGCCGAGGCCCAGCAGCGGGCCGCCGACCAGGTGACGATCCACCAGACCCGGGTCGTCGCCCTGCCGCGGCGCTTCTCGCTGCCGATGCAGGAAATCTGGCTGCTGCAGCCGCGCTTCGCCCAGCGCAAGCGCATCGGGCGTTTCCTGGCGCATCCGCGTTTCCGCGCGGCCTACGATTTCCTGCAACTGCGCCAGCATGCCTCCGACGAACACGCCGCGGACATCGCGTTCTGGACCGCGGAGCAGGGCGCGCAGCCGGCGATGGACGAGTCGGTGGACGGCGTGCGCGACACGCCCGACGAGATCGCCGCCGAAGAAGCGGAACATGCCGGCGAGACCCGGCGGCGGCGTCGCCCTCGTCGTCGGCGCGGCCCGAAACCGACGGAATGACCGCCCCGGTCACGGCCTACATCGGGCTGGGCGGCAATGTCGGGGATGCCGTGCGCACCCTCGTGTCCGCACTGGCGGCGCTCGACGCGCTGCCGGGAACGCGCCTCGTCGCCGTGTCCTCGGCCTGGCGCACCGCGCCGGTCGGCGGGATCGAACAGGCGGATTTCGTCAACGCCGTGGCCGCCATCGAAACCGCGCTGCCGGCGATGGCGTTGCTGGAGGCGATGTTCGCGATCGAGCGCGCGCATGGCCGCGACCGTGCGCGGGAACGGCGCTGGGGTCCGCGTACGCTGGACCTGGACCTGCTCGCGCATGGCGCGGAAACGATCGATGTCGATGGGCTGCAGGTTCCTCATCCGCGCATGGCCGAGCGCGCCTTCGTGCTGATGCCGCTGGCGGAGATCGCCCCGCGGCTGGTGTTGCCGGGTCACGGCGAGATCGGGCGCCTGATCGATGCGCTGCCGCCGGCCGGGATCGAGCGCATCGAATGGCCGGACGAGGTGGCCGCGCGCTTGCCGCCGCCGCCATGCCCATCCGCTAATCTGTAGCCCCGACCGCGACGGAACCGACATGTCCGAGACCCCTGCCAAGCCGGTGACCGTGCCGGATCTTGCCCGCCTGCGCGAAGCCGGCCACAAGCTCACCATGCTGACCTGCTACGACGCCGGGTTCGCGCGCACGCTCGATGGCGCCGGCATCGACCTCATCCTCATCGGCGATTCGCTGGGCATGGTCGTGCAGGGCGGGCAATCGACGCTGGCGGTGAGCGTGGACGACATCGTCTACCACACCCGTTGCGTGGCGGCCGCCACCCGCCGCGCGCTGATCGTCGCCGACCTGCCGTTCCAGGCGGATGCGACACCCGAGCGCGCACTGGACGCTTCGACGCGATTCCTGCAGGCAGGCGCCGGCATGGTCAAGCTCGAAGGCGCGGGCCACAAGCTGGAAACGATCCGTTATCTGGTGGAGCGCGAAATCCCGGTCTGCGCGCACCTCGGGCTGACGCCGCAATCGGTGCTGCGCTTCGGCGGCTTCAAGGTGCAGGGGCGCGGCGACGCGGCGGCGGAAAAGCTCCGCGCCGAAGCGCGCGAGGTGGCGGAGGCCGGTGCGGCCTTGCTGGTGCTCGAAGCGGTGCCTTCGGCGTTGGCGGCCACGATCAGCGCGGAATCGGCGATCCCGACCATCGGCATCGGTGCCGGCGCCGACTGCCACGGCCAGGTGCTGGTGCTGCACGACATGCTTGGCCTGGACAGCGGCCATCGCCGCCCGCGATTCGTGCGCGATTTCCTTGCCAAGGGCGGTTCGGTGTCGGGCGCGATCAAGGCTTACGTCGCCGCCGTGCGGGATGGCAGCTTCCCCGCCGCGGAACACACCTACCAGGCCTGACCGCGATGCAGATCGCGACCGCATTGGATGCACTGCGCGCCCGGGTGCGCGCCTGGAAGCAGGCCGGGCAACGGGTGGTGTTCGTGCCGACCATGGGCAACCTGCACGCCGGCCACTTCTCGCTGGTGGAGCTGGCCCGCCACCACGGCGATCGCATCGTCGCCAGCGTGTTCGTCAACCCGACCCAGTTCGGGCCGAACGAGGATTTCGACCGCTATCCGCGCACGCCGGAAGCCGATGCCGCCGGGCTGGACGAGGCCGGCTGCGACCTGCTGTGGCTGCCGCAGGTGGACACCATGTACCCGATGGGGCTGGAGAACACCGTCCGCATCCGCGTGCCGGGCGTGACCGAGGTGCTGGATGGCGCGCACCGGCCGGGTCATTTCGATGGCGTGGCCACCGTGGTGGCGCGGCTGTTCAACCAGGTGCAGCCGGATGCGGCGATCTTCGGGCGCAAGGATTACCAGCAGCTCGCGGTGATCCGTCATCTGGTGCGCGAGCTGTCGTTTCCGATCGACATCGTCGGTGCCGATACCCGGCGCGAGGCCGATGGCCTGGCGCTGAGTTCGCGCAACCAGTATCTCTCCGAGGCCGAGCGGGCCATCGCGCCGCTCATCCACCGCACGCTGGAAGCCATGCGCGATGCCGTCATCGCGGGCACGCCGCATGCCGAGGTGGAACGCGCGGCGCTGGCGAGCCTGGAGCAGGCCGGCTTCGTGCCGGATTACGCAGTGGTCCGGCAGCCCGACCTGTCCGAGCCGGAAGCGGGCGCGACGGGGGCCCGGGTCGCATTGATCGCGGCCCGGCTGGGCACGACGCGGCTCATCGACAACCTCGAATTCACCGCCTGACGCGGCGACTCAGAGATCGCGCAGGTCCAGCCTGCGCAACCTGGGCGCGAGCCTGGCGGTGGCGGCGACCACGCCCATCGTCATGAAGCCGCCGAACACCACCGCCGGCACCAGCCCCAGCAGGCGCGCCATGCTGCCGGCGTAGAACGCGCCCAGCTCGTTGGACGAACTGATGAAGATGCTGTTGACCGATGACACCCGGCCGCGCATTTCGTCCGGCGTGGCCAGCTGCAGCACGGTGGAGCGGAGCACGACCGAAACGCCGTCGAACATGCCCGAGACCAGCAGGATGGCGGCGGAAAGCCAGAGCGAGGTGCTGAGCCCGAAGCCGACCATGCACAGGCCGAAGCCGGCCACCGAGCCCAGCATGATGCGCCCGGCATGGCGGCTCAGCGGGCGTCGCGCCAGCCACAGCGCCACCGCCATCGAGCCCAGCGCCGGCGCGCCGCGGAGGATGCCGAGTGCTTCCGGCCCGGCATGCAGCACGTCCTTGATGAAGGCCGGCGCCAGCGAGATCGCGCCACCCAGCAGGACCGCGAACATGTCCAGCGCCAGTGCGCCGAGCAGGATCTGGTGCCCGAAGACGAACTTCAGTCCTTCGCCGATGCTGCGGAACACCGGGCCGCGCTGCTGCGGCGTCGGCGGCTCGCCGACCTGCATCCGCGCCAGCGCGATGATCGCCAGCACGCCGCAGGCCGATGCGATGGCGTAGGCGAGGCCGTTGCCGCCCCAGCCGACCAGCACGCCGCCGATGGCCGGGCCGAGCACGAGGCCGGCCTGGAAGATGACGCTGCCGAGGCTGGCGCCGCGGGTGAATTGCTCGCGCTTGAGCGCGCGGGCGAACAGCGCGTTGTAGACCGGGCCGAGGAAGGCGCGGACCGATCCGCCGAGCGCGATCGCCGCGTAGATCGGCCACACGCCTTCGAGCGGGAACAGCGGGCTGGCGATCCAGGCCAGCAGCAGCGCGGTGAGGGTCAGGCCGGCGCAGGCGGCCATGCCCAGCTTGCGGCGTGGCAGGTGGTCCACCAGATAGCCGGCGAAGGGCGCGACGCAGAAGAACGGCAGCACTTCGGCCAGGCCGATCAGGCCGAGAGCCCACGGATCGGCGGTGAGTTGGTAGACGTGCCAGCCCACCGTGACCGCGACGATCTGGTAGCAGAGCAGGGTGGAGATCCGGTAGGCCAGCAGCCAGCGGAAGCCGGTGTTCGACAGCGGAGACTCGGGAAGTGCGGCCTCCCCGGCGGGCGGCGTGCGGGTCACGCGATCAGTCCGCGAGCGCCCCGGCGGCGCGTTCGCGGATGAAGGCCAGGAGCGCGGCCAGGCCATTGCTGCGGGTCGGCGAGAGATGCTTTGCCAAGCCGATCGCGGCGATGTAGTCCGGCTCGGTGGCGAGGATTTCCGCGGCCGGCCGCCCGGAATACACGCGCAGCGCCAGATGGATCAGCCCGGAGACGATGGCCGAGTCGCTGATCGCGCGGTACTCCATGCGGTCGGCATCGCCTTCGGCGACGATCCAGACGTTCGACTGGCAGCCGTGCAGGCGATGCGCCTCGGTCTTCAGGCTGTCGGGCAGGTCCGGCAGCTTGCGCCCGAGATCGATCAGGTACTGGTAGCGCTCCGACCAGTCGGAAAACAGCGCGAACTCGTCGGCGATGGCGGCCTGGGCCTCGGCGGCGGTGGGTTCCAGCGGGAAAGCAATGTCGTTCACTTCATTCCTTCGGTTCGGGTTGCGCGCCCGGGATGCCGCTCAAGCGCCGCGCCTCACCCAGCGCACGCCCTGCGGGGTGTCCTCGAGCACGATGCCCTCGGCGGCCAGCTGGTCGCGCAGGGCATCGGCGCGGGCGAAGTCGCGGGCCTGCTTGGCGGCGACGCGTTCGTCCACCAATGCCTGGATGCGGGCATCGTCTTCGCCATCGGCGCCGCGCGAGAACCACGCCGCCGGGGCTTGTTGCAGCAGGCCGAGCGCGAGGCCGGCGCCGAGCAGGGCGGATTTCGCCGCGGCCCGGGCGTCACCCTCGGCCTTGCGTGCCTCGGCGGCCAAGCGCGCGATTTCCGCCAGCGCCTGCGGGGTGTTGAGATCGTCGGCGAGCATGGCTTCGATCGTTTCCGGCACCACGGCCTCCGCTTCCACCTCGGCGAGGTCGCGCAGCGTGGCGTACAGGCGATCGAGGGTGCGGACCGACTGCTCGACCAGCGCATCGCTCCATTCCAGCGGCTGCCGGTAGTGCGCGGACAGCAGCGCGTAGCGCAAGGCTTCGGGCGGATGGGCGCGCACCAGATCGTGGACGCGCTCGATGTTGCCGATCGATTTCGACATCTTGGCGCCGCCGAAATTCAGCATCCCGTTGTGCAGCCAGAAGCGCGCGAAGGTCTTGCCGCCATGCGCGCATTCGCTCTGCGCGATCTCGTTCTCGTGGTGCGGGAACTGCAGGTCGATGCCGCCGGCATGGATGTCGATGGTCTCGCCCAGATGCGCCGCGGCCATCGCCGAGCACTCGATGTGCCAGCCCGGCCGGCCGCGTCCCCAAGGCGAATCCCAGCCCGGCAGGTTGTCGCTGGAGGGCTTCCAGAGCACGAAATCGCCCGGGTCGCGCTTGTAGGGGGCCACGTCCACGCGTGCGCCGGCCAGCATTTCCTCGGGGTCGCGGCGCGAGAGCTTGCCGTAGCCGTCGAAGCTGGCCACCGAGAACAGCACGTGGCCCTCGGCGGCATAGGCATGGCCATCGGCGATCAGGCGCTCGCACATCGAGATGATGTCGGCGATGTGGTCGGTGGCGGCCGGCTCGATGTCGGGGGCGAATTCGCCGCAGACGCCCAGCGCGGCCATGTCCTCGCGATAGGCGGCGGCGTAGCGGTCGGTGATCGCGGAAATCGGCGTGCCGGCCTCGAGCGCGGCGGCGTTGATCTTGTCGTCGATGTCGGTGATGTTGCGGGCGTAGCGCAGCTCACCGAAATGGCGCCGAAGCAGGGCCGCCAGCACGCCGAACACCACGGGGCCGCGCGCATTGCCGATGTGCACGTAGTTGTAGACGGTAGGGCCGCAGACGTACATCGTCACCCGGCCCGGCTCGCGGGGCTGGAAGGGTTCGACGCGGCGACTGAGCGTGTTGTAGAGGTGCAGGGACATCGACGGGGCGGTTCGGGGCGAACCGGGGATTCTATTCGCTTCGGCCCTCGGCGGCGCCGTTGGCCACGGTTCAGCCAAGCGTCCGGATCGCCTCAATACACTGTGCCGGCTTTTTCCCCCGGATGCCCCGAGTTGAGCGTGCGCGCCGCTTTTCCTTCCCTTCTCGTGCCGGCCCTTGCCCTGGCCGTGCTGTCTTCCGGCATATCGGCGCAGGAACGGCTGGTACCCGCCGAACAGGTGCGTTACGACTACGCCCAGGTGCTGAACGTGCGGCCGGTCTACCAGACCGTCACCGTCGGCGCGCGCGAACGCCAATGCACGGACCTGCGGCTGCGCAGCCGGTCGGAATGTCGGGAAGTGCAGGCGCCGGCGGAATTCCGGCGGGTCATCGCCTACGACGTGGAATACAGCTACCGGGGCGACAAGTTCCGTTCCCGGCTTGCCGAGGACCCCGGCCGCCGCCTGCGGATCCGGGTCGGCGTCACGCCGATGGTCGCCAGCGAGATTCCCTGAGCGCCGGCCTTGCCGGCGACCCGGCCGCGTGCGAGCATATCCGCCGAAATGCAACGCCTGCCCGCCAACGCCGCCTGCGCCCACCAATCCGCTGCCTGGATGGCTGCGGGGATGACCTCGCGCGCGCGCCGACTGCACTGGAACTGATCGCCGGTCCGGTCCGCATGCCTGCATGAACCCGAAACCCGGCCCCGCGCCGGGTTTTTTCGTTTTTCCATCCCAATCGAGCCTGCCATGAAGCATTTCCTCAACACCCAGGACTGGAGCCGCGTCGAACTCGACGCCGTGCTCCGCGAAGCCGCGGGTTACAAGCGCCAGCGCATCGGCGACGCATTGAAAGGCAAGGGCATCGCGCTGGTGTTCTTCAATCCCTCGATGCGGACCCGCACCAGCTTCGAACTGGGTGCCTTCCAGCTGGGCGGTCATGCGGTGGTGCTGCAGCCCGGCAAGGACGCCTGGCCGATCGAGTTCGATCTCGGCACCGTGATGGACGGCGACACCGAGGAGCACATCGCCGAAGTGGCGCGCGTGCTGGCCCGCTACGTGGACCTGATCGGTGTGCGCGCCTTCCCGAAGTTCGTCGATTGGCAGGCCGATCGCGAGGATCGGGTGCTGCGGGCCTTCGCGAAATACTCGACCGTGCCGGTCATCAACATGGAAACCATCACCCACCCCTGCCAGGAACTGGCGCACGCGTTGGCGCTGCAGGAGCACTTCGGCACCGACGACCTGCGCGGCAGGAAGTACGTCCTGACTTGGACCTGGCATCCGAAGCCGCTGAACACCGCGGTGGCCAACTCCGCGTTGACCATCGCCACGCGCATGGGCATGGACGTGACCCTGCTGTGTCCCACCGAGGAATACCTGCTGGACGAGCGCTACATGGGCTGGGCGGAGCAGAACGTCGCCGAGAACGGCGGCTCGCTCACCATCAGCCACGACATCGCCAGTGCCTACCGCGATGCCGACGTGGTCTACGCCAAGAGCTGGGGCGCGCTGCCGTACTTCGGCCGCTGGGAGCAGGAAACGCCGATCCGCGAGAAGTTCAGGCACTTCATCGTGGACGAGGAGAAGATGGCGATGACCAACAACGGCGTCTTCAGCCATTGCCTGCCCTTGCGCCGCAACGTGAAAGCCACCGATGCGGTGATGGATTCGCCGCGCTGCATCGCCATCGACGAGGCCGAGAACCGCCTGCACGTGCAGAAGGCGGTGATGGCCACGCTCGCCCGACAGAACGACTGACCCAGGATCCCCCATGACCGACACGAACCCGACCGCGCCGGACGAAAGCCGCGATATCGTCCTCGCCTTTTCCGGCGGCCTCGACACCAGCTTCTGCGTGCCTTACCTGAAGGAGCGTGGCTGGACCGTGCATACCGTGTTCGCCGATACCGGCGGCGTGGATGCCGAGGAACGCGCCTACATCGAACAGCGTGCCGCCGAGCTGGGCGTGGATTCGCATGTGACCGTCGATGGCGGCCCGGCGATCTGGGACGGCTTCGTCAAACCCTTCGTGTGGGCGGGCGAGGCTTACCAAGGCCAGTACCCGCTGCTGGTCTCCGACCGCTACCTGATCGTCGATGCCGCGCTGGCGCGGGCGCGGGCGCTCGGCACCAATGCCATCGCCCACGGTTGCACCGGCATGGGCAACGACCAGGTGCGCTTCGACCTGGCGGTGAAGGCCAGCGGCGATTACCGCATCGTGGCACCGATCCGCGAGATCCAGAAGGAGCATACCCAGACCCGTGCCTACGAGCAGGCCTATCTGGAAGAGCGCGGCTTCGGCGTGCGCGCCAAGCAGCAGCAGTACACCATCAACGAGAACCTGCTGGGCGTGACGCTTTCCGGCGGCGAGATCGACCAGTGGCAGGCACCGGGCAGCGAGGCACGCGGCTGGTGCAAGCCGCGCGCGGAATGGCCGGTCGAGCCGCTGC
>JAEXAG010000140.1 GCA_023394655.1 Pseudomonadota bacterium | reverse complement strand
GCAGGCGCTCGGCGATGGTCCCCGCGCCCATCCGGTGGATCAGCGTCAGGCGGCCCGGCTCGTTGTGCGGATCCAGCACTTCGACCAGGCGCAGCAGGTGATCCAGCGTCATCGACGGCCCGACCTTCACCGCGATCGGGTTGCGGATGCCACGGAAGTATTCGACGTGGGCGCCATCCAGCGCGGCGGTCCGCATGCCGATCCACGGGAAATGCGTGCCGAGGTTGAACCAGCCCCACTGGCGCGGCACCTGCCGGGTCAGCGCCTGCTCGTAAGGCAGCAGCAGGGCTTCGTGCGAGGCGTAGAAGTCCACCCGATCGAGATTGCGGCCCGGTCCGCCGGAGAGCGTCTCCATGAAGCGCACCGCATCCGAAACCCCTTCGACGATGCGCTGGTACTCGTCGGCCAGCGGCGAGTGCGTCACCCAATCGAGGTTCCAGTTGCCGGGATGGTGGAGATCCGCGAAACCGCCATCGATCAACGCGCGGACGAAATTCAGCGTCAGCGCGGATCGCGAATGCGCGGTGATCATCCGCGCCGGATCCGGCGTGCGCGCGGCTTCGGTGAATGCCGGGCTGTTGACGATGTCGCCGCGGTAACTCGGCAGACCGAGGCCATCGCGGATTTCCAAATCGGAGGATCGCGGCTTGGCGTACTGCCCGGCGAAGCGGCCCACGCGCACCACCGGCATGCGCAGCGCATGGACCAGCACCAGGCTCATCTGCAGCAGCACCTTGAGCCGGTTGGAAATCACCGAGGGCGTGCAATAGGCGAAGTTCTCGCAGCAATCGCCACCCTGCAGCAGAAAGCGGCGGCCGGCCTGGGCATCGGCGAGTTGCTGACGCAGGCTGAGGATTTCCCAGGACGTCACCAGCGGGGGCAGTGCCTGCAACTCGCCGAGCACGCCTTCCAGCGCGTCGGCATCGGGATAGACAGGCTGTTGCGCGGCCGGATATGCCCGCCAGCTTTCCGGCGTCCAGTCCGCCTGCATGTCCACGGCCAGGGGGCCCGGGCCACGGGAGGGATGGCTCACTCCGCTCATCGACGCACCCGTCGGTCGAAGGCGGCGACCAGCGCCCAGACACCGAGCAGCACGTACCAGACCAGCGTCCAGGCCGGCATCGAAAGCCCGAGGAAGCTCCAATCGATGTTGCTGCAGTCGCCGCTTCCGGTCAGCACCTTGCGCACCGCGCCCGGCCAGCCGTTCATCGCCACCATGAAGTCCAAGCCCGCGCCGCAGACCGACATTTCAGGCGGATACATCTGTACCCAGACGTGGCGCCCGGCAATGGCGGCACCCGCCAGCGCGGCCAGCGCCGCCAGCACGCCGTAGAACTTCCGCCAGCCGGCCGATTTCGGCGCGTGCAGCCCGCCAACCAGCATGACGATGCCGATCGCCGCGAATGCGATGCGTTGCAGGATGCAGAACGGGCACGGCATCAGGCCTTCGACGAACTGCACGTAGAGCGCATAGGCGAGCAGGCCGGCGCAGGCAAGGAATCCCAGCAGGAAGCGGGTGCGGAACGACCAGTGCAACGGGTTCATCGGCAATCTCGGGGGGAACGCTGTTTCGTGCAGCGCAAAATAACAGAACGGGGCCGGAATCCGGCGATTTCCCGAAGCCCGGAAACGATGAACCCCGGCATGGCCGGGGCTCTTCGTCATGGATCTGGCGATCCTCACTCGGCGCTCGGGGCACCCGGGCGATCCACCAGCTCGACGTACGCCATCGGCGCGTTGTCGCCGGCGCGGAAGCCGCACTTCAGGATGCGCAGGTAACCGCCCGGACGGCTGGCGTAACGCGGGCCCAGCACGGTGAACAGGGTGCCGACGGCTTCCTTGTCACGCAGGCGGGCGAAGGCCAGGCGGCGGTTGGCGACTGAATCGACCTTGCCGAGGGTAATCAGCGGCTCGGCGATGCGGCGCAGTTCCTTGGCCTTCGGCAGGGTGGTCTTGATCAGCTCGTGCTTGATCAGCGACGAGGCCATGTTCTTGAACATCGCTTCGCGATGGGCGCTGGTGCGGCTGAACTTGCGGCCGGATTTCATGTGACGCATGGTCGTGTTTCCTCAAAAGTGAATGTTGGAACCCTGTGGATCGCTGTCGCCATCCCGGCGTTGGAACAATGGACTGCGGATGGTCCGTACGGTCCGTCCGATGGACCGCATGACGGGGACTTGGCCTCCGCCACAAGCCGCGATCCCGGCAGGGCCGGGATGCGGAAACTGCATGGTTCGATGCAATGGCCGGCAACGCCGGCCCCGCATCAACCCAGCATGCCGTGCTGGGAAACGCCCGTCGGCGGCCAGTTCTCGAGCTTCATGCCGAGCGACAGGCCACGCTGAGCGAGGACTTCCTTGATTTCGGTGAGCGACTTCTTGCCGAGGTTAGGGGTCTTGAGCAGTTCCACTTCGGTCTTCTGGATCAGATCACCGATGTAGTAGATGCTCTCCGCCTTCAGGCAGTTGGCCGAGCGCACGGTCAGCTCCAGGTCGTCGATCGGACGCAGCAGCGTCGGATCCACGCCGGTCGCGGCCTGCTTGGAGGCGCCGCGCTCGCGCTGGGTGAAATCGCCGAACACCGAAAGCTGGTCGGTCAGGATGTCGGCGGCGGTACGCACGGCTTCCTCGGCATCGAGGGTGCCGTTGGTCTCGATGTCCAGCACCAGCTTGTCGAGGTTGGTGCGCTGCTCGACGCGGGCGGCTTCGACCGCATAGGCCACGCGGCGGACCGGGCTGAAGCTGGCATCCAGCATCAGGCGGCCGATGTGGCGGGTTTCATCGTCCGGACGACGGCGCGCCGCGGCCGGCTGGTAGCCAAAGCCACGCTCGACCTTCAGCTGCATGCTGATGGCGGCGTCCTTGGTCAGGTGGCAGATCACGTGGTCGGGGTTCAGCACCTCGACGTTGTGGTCCAGCTTGATGTCGGCGGCGGTGACCACGCCCGGGCCCTGCTTGGCGAGGCTCAGCGTGGTGGATTCGCCGCTGGCCATGCGGATGGCGACGTCCTTCAGGTTCAGCAGGACTTCGAGCACGTCTTCCTGCAGGCCTTCGATGGTGCTGTACTCGTGCAGCACGCCGTCGATGCTGACTTCGGTGATCGCGAAGCCGGGGATCGACGACAGCAGCACGCGGCGCAGCGCGTTGCCGAGGGTGTGGCCGTAGCCGCGCTCCAGCGGCTCGATCACGACCTTGGCGCGGTTGCCGGTGGTGCGCTCGATCTGGGGTGCGCGCGGGCGCAGCACTTGATTGGCGGTAACCGTCATGTGGGGCTTCTCCTGCTGCGAATCCCCGGACGGGCCGGGGATTCGACGTTGGGGGGATTACTTCGAGTACA
>JAEXAG010000042.1 GCA_023394655.1 Pseudomonadota bacterium | reverse complement strand
ATGGACGCCGACGACACGCTGCGTGACTTTCCCGGCCGCGATCGCCTGATTGCCGCCATCGACGATGCCGTCTCGCTGGGCGAGTGCCAAGCCATCACCCACCGCCTGCGACACAATCTGTGCGCCTTGATGCGGGAAGGGGGCATCGAACTGCCACCCGCGATCCATCAAGCGATTCCCGGCCACTACGCGCGCCGCGAGTTGCACCGCAGTGCCGAACACGGCTACGCGCTGGTGGCGATGACCTGGGCTCCGGGTCAGGGCACGCCGATCCATGACCATGACGGCATGTGGTGCGTGGAGGGTGTCTGGAGCGGCCAGCTGGAAATCATCCAGTACGACCTCATTCGACAGGAAAACGGACTCTACCGGTTCACGGAGATGGGCACGCTCATTGCCGGCACGGGTTCGGCCGGCAGCTTGATCCCGCCGCACGAGTATCACGCCATCCGCAATGCCAGCGACCGCGACATCGCGGTTTCGCTGCACGTGTATGCGGAACCGATGACGCGCTGCGGCGTGTTCATTGAAAATGCCGCGCTCGAGGGCTACCAGCGCATCGAGAAGCAACTGGTGCTGGACGCGGCGGCCTGAGCCACAACCGGCTCGCTTGGCGCAGCTTTCGGTATTGTTCACGGTCACGGCTCGATCCGCGGCCGGTATGCGCGGCAGAGGTTGCAATCGGCCCTGGATAGGGCACGGAGGAAAACCGAGTGGACGCCTGTTGTATCCTTGGCTGCCCTGGCCCGGAAGTGCTTGAACATGAAAGTGAATGTGAAAAGGATCGTCATCTGCACCCTGGTGCTGGCGTTTGCTTCGGCGAACGCCTTTGCGATGCAACGCAGTGGTAGTCGTGTCGAGACCACCAGCGTTGCGGCCATCCTCGAGAACCTCGATTCGATCCAGGCCGCGCTCGACGGCAATGATCCGCGTCTCGCTGGCTTGACGGCGGCGGAGCGGGGCGAGCTGGCCACGCATCAGGCCCGTGTGCGCAAGTTGCTGGCCGGCAGGCAGACCGTCGAAGAGGTGCCGAATCGTGATCGCATGACGGCTTTCAACAGCCTCGAGACGATCCATGGATTGGTGACCGGCAAGAAGGAGGAGCGGGTGGTGTGTCGTCGCGATCATGTGGTGGGCAGCAACCGCCCGCAGACCAATTGCATGACTGCCCGCGAACGCCAGGAGGCGCGCGAAGCCGCTGCACAGGCGATGGCGGTGCGCGGCGTCATGCTGCGCCACGACGGTATCTGACCGAGCCATCGCGTATCCCTTCGGGAATGGAAAGGGGCCATCATTCGATGGCCCCTTTCGTTTTTGCGGGTTTTTCTTGGATCACAGCGCTTCGAAAATCCCCGCCGCGCCCATGCCGGTGCCGATGCACATGGTCACCATGCCGTATTTCTGCTGGCGACGGCGCAGGCCGTGGACGATCGTGGCGGTACGGATGGCACCGGTCGCGCCCAGCGGGTGACCCAGGGCGATCGCGCCACCCAGCGGATTCACCTTCGACGGGTCCAGCTCCGAATCGCGGATGACCGCCAGCGCCTGCGCGGCGAACGCCTCGTTGAGTTCGATCCAGTCCAGCTGGTCCTGGCCCAGGCCGGCCTGCTTGAGTGCCTTCGGGATCGCCGCGATCGGGCCGATGCCCATCACTTCCGGGCGCACGCCGGCCACCGAGAAGCTGACGAAGCGCGCCAGCGGGGTCAGGCAGTACTCCTTGATCGCCGATTCGGAGGCCAGCAGCACCGCCGCCGCGCCATCGCTCATCTGCGAGGAGTTGCCGGCGGTCACCGTGCCGCCGAACTGGCCGTTGCGGAACACCGGGCGCAGTTTCGCCAGCCCTTCCAGCGAGGTACCCGGGCGCGGGCCTTCATCGGTATCGACCACGCGGTTGCGGGTGAGGATGGTGTCGTTGGCCAGGTCGGGCAGGTGGCTGACGATCTCGTAGGGCGTGATCTCGTCCTTGAACTCGCCGGCGGCGATCGCGGCCAGCGCCTTCTCGTGCGAGGCGACGGCGAAGGCGTCCTGGTCCTCGCGGCTCACCTTCCATTCCTCGGCCACCTTTTCCGCCGTGATGCCCATGCCGTAGGCGATCGCGACGTTCTCGTCCTTCGCGAACACTTCGGGCGAGAGCGCGACCTTGTTGCCCATCATCGGCACCATGCTCATCGATTCGGTGCCGCCGGCCAGCATCAGGTCGGCATTGCCGAGGCGGATCTGGTCGGCCGCCATCGCCACCGCCTGCAGGCCCGAGGAGCAGAAGCGGTTGATGGTCTGCGCGGCGATCACGTTCGGCAGGCCGGCCAGCAGCAGGCCGATGCGCGCCACGTTCATGCCTTGCTCGCCCTCGGGCATGGCGCAGCCGATGATCGCGTCGTCGATGCGCGAGGTGTCGATGCCCGGCGCCTGCGCGACCACGGCCTTCAGCACGTGGGCCAGCATGTCGTCGGGGCGGGTGTTGCGGAACATGCCCTTCGGCGCCTTGCCCACGGGGGTGCGGGTGGCGGCGACGATGTAGGCGTCCTGAACTTGCTTGGTCATTGTCTTGTGTCCTGTGTCGTCGTCGCGGGTCAGTTGCGGAGCGGCTTGCCGGTCTTGAGCATGTGCTCGATGCGGGCCTGGGTCTTGTCCTGCTGCGCCAGCTCCACGAAGTGCTTGCGCTCGAGGCGGATCAGCCATTCCTCGTCGACGGTGGCGCCGCGATCGACTTCGCCGCCGCAGAGGATGGTGGCGATGCGGGTGGCGATCTCGTTGTCGTAGGGGCTGATGAAGCGGCCTTCCAGCATGTTCACCAGCAGCATGCGGAAGGTGGCGATGCCGGTATCGCCGGCCACGCGGATGTTGCGCGCGGGCAGCGGCGGGCGATAACCGCCTTCGTGCAGGGCCAGTGCTTCGGCCTTGGCGACTTCCAGCAGCTCGTAGGCGTTCATCACCACGCGGTCATTCGCGCGCAGCAGACCCAGCTCCCTGGCGTTGATCGCGGAGGTCGAGACCTTGGCCATCGCGACGGTCTCGAACACCTTCTTCAGTTCGGCGAAGACGTCGCCGTTCGGGCCCGCCGCCTGCGAGGCGCGCACCGCGAATTCCTTCAGCCCGCCACCGGCCGGCAGCAGGCCGACGCCAGCCTCGACCAACCCGATGTAGCTCTCCAAGTGCGCGACGGTCTTGGCCGAGTGCATCTGGAATTCGCAGCCGCCGCCCAGCGCCAGGCCGCGCACCGCGGACACCACCGGCACCAGCGAATACTTGATCGCCTGCGAGGTGCGCTGGAAGTTGGCCACCATCGCCTCGAAGCCGGCGACGTCCCCGGCCTTCAGCAGGCCGAGCGCACCGGCCAGGTCGGCGCCGGCGGAGTAGGGCTCGGAAGCCTGCCAGATCACCAGGCCCTTGAACTGCTTCTCGGCGATCCGGATCGCTTCCTGCAGGCCGTCCAGCACATGGTTGTTGACGGTGTTGAGCTTGGTCTTGAAGCCGACCACGGCGATGCCCTCGCCTTCATCGGCCCACAGGCGCACGCCCTCGTTTTCCCAGATCGTCGTGCCCGGCGCGAACGTCTCGCCGAGCATCGGGTCGGGGAAACGCTGGCGCTTGTAGACGGGCAGGGCGGAGCGGGCGAGGACCTTGTCCTGCGTCGGGCTGTAGCTGCCTTCGGCGGTGTACACGCCCTCGTGCGCCAGCACCCATTCGGGCAGCGGCGCATCGCTCATGGCCTTGCCGGCCTTGATGTCTTCGTCGATCCACTCGGCCACCTGCCTCCAGCCGGCCGCCTGCCAGGTTTCGAACGGGCCGAGCTTCCAGCCGTAGCCCCAGCGGATCGCCTGGTCGACGTCGCGCGCGGTCTCGGCGATGTCCTTCAGGTGGTAGGCGGCGTAGTGGAACAGATCGCGGAAGATCGCCCACAGGAACTGCGCCTGCGGATGCGTGCTGGCGCGCAGTGCCGCGAACTTCTTCGCCGGATCCTTTTCCTTCAGGATCGCCACCACGTCCGGATCGGCCTCCATGTTGGAGGCGACGTAATCGCCCTTGGCGACATCCACCACCATGATGTCCTTGCCGACCTTGCGGAAGATGCCGGCACCGGTCTTCTGCCCCAGCGCGCCCTTCTCGACCAGCGCCTTCAGCCATGCCGGCGCATCGAAATACTTGTGCCACGGATCATTCGGCAGGGTGTCGGCCATGGTCTTGATGACGTGCGCCATGGTGTCCAGCCCGACGACGTCGGCGGTGCGATAGGTCGCCGACTTCGGGCGGCCGAGCAGCGGACCGGTGAGCGCGTCCACGGTGTCGAAGCCGAGCTTCGACTGCGCGGTGTGGTGCATGGTGGCGAGGATCGAGAACACGCCGATGCGGTTGCCGATGAAGTTCGGGGTATCGCGCGCGATCACCACGCCCTTGCCGACGTAACTGGTCAGGAAGCTTTCAAGGCCCGCGAGCACGGCCGGATCGGTGTGGCGGGTCGGGATCAGCTCCACCAGGTACATGTAGCGCGGCGGGTTGAAGAAGTGCACGCCGCAGAAGCGCGGGCGCAGTTCTTCCGGCAGCACGTCGGCCAGCTTGCCGATGCCCAGGCCCGAGGTGTTGGATGCCAGCACCGCGTGCGCCGGCACGTGCGGCGCGATCTTCCGGTAGAGGTCCTGCTTCCAGTCCATCCGTTCGGCGATCGCCTCGATGATCAGGTCGCAGCTTTCCAGTTCGCCCAGGCCGGTTTCGTAGTTGGCCGGGACGATCGCCTCGGCCAGCGACGTGCTGCCCAAGGGGGCCGGCGAGAGCTTGCCGAGATTGGCGATGGCCTTCTGCACGATGCCGTTCTTGTCGCCTTCCTTGGCCGGAAGGTCGAACAGCACGGTATCGAGGCCGGCGTTCACGAGCTGCGCGGCGATCTGCGCGCCCATCACGCCCGCGCCCAGGACAGCGACGCGGCGGATCAGCAGTTTTTCGGTCATTTCAGGCTCCAGGTGTGGATGCAAGGGAATGGTGGGAGTGGGGGGGGGATCAGGCCGGCGCGCGCAACCCGGCGGCGGCGAAAGCGATGAGTTCTTCGGCAGCGCGCCGCTGGTGCGATTCTTCGCTGACATCGTGCGGTCGCTTGATCGCGCCGAAATCCGCCATCGCGTAGGTGAGCGCGCCGGAGATGAAATCGAGCCGCCAGTACAGCTGCTCCTTGTCCAGCCCGGGCAGGCAGGCGGCCAGCGCCTTGGCGAAATCGCGCAGCACGTGCCCGTAACGCGCGGAGAGGAAGCCGCGCAGGCTGTCGTTCTTCTCGGCATAGGCGCGGGCGATGACCCGGATGAAGGCGCCCCCCGCGCGCTCGTGCGAAACCGCCAGCGCCGGCGCCACGAAGGCGTGGAGGATCGGCTCGATCTCGCCGGGCTGCCGGGCGACCGCTTCTTTCAGCAGCGACAGGCGCGCGGCGCTCATTTCGTCCATGCGCCGGCGGAACACCTCGTTGATCAGGTTTTCCTTGCTGCCGAAGTGGTAATTGACCGCGGCGATGTTCACGTCGGCACGGCTGGTGACTTCGCGCAGGGAGGTGCCGGAGAAACCCTGCTGGGCGAACAGGCCTTCGGCGGCATTGAGGATCCGATCCTTGGTGCTGAACTGTCCCGACGACATTGGAAACGCCTGATTCAAACAGATGATTGGATGGTATCGGGGGGCGGGGCAGGCGTCATGCTGCACTGCGGCATCCTTCCGGAGTGGGCCCTGACCGCATGACGCGCCTGAATCATGTGCTCCGCATCACGAAACAGTTGACTAGCCGGATGTGTACGCGGCGTCAAGCATTCGTTAGACTAATTGCGAATGTGTCCGTAAGCCCGCGATTTGTCGCGGAATTGCCCCGACCCGTCCCGGGCCGCATGGCCCGTGTTCCCTCGAAAAACCCGGAGATCCCCATGGCGCTGGAGCGCACCCTTTCCATCATCAAGCCCGATGCCGTTGCCAAGAACGTGATCGGTGAAATCTATTCCCGCTTCGAGAAGAACGGCCTGAAGGTTGTCGCTGCCAGCATGAAGCAGCTCTCCAAGCAGGAAGCCGAAGGTTTCTACGCGGTCCACCGCGAGCGTCCGTTCTTCGGCGCACTGGTCAACTTCATGATCTCCGGCCCGGTGATGGTGCAGGTGCTCGAAGGCGAGGGCGCGGTGCTGAAGAACCGCGAACTGATGGGCGCCACCAACCCGAAGGAAGCCGCGCCCGGCACGATCCGCGCCGATTTCGCCGATTCCATCGATGCCAACGCCGTGCACGGTTCCGACTCCCTGGAGAACGCCGCGATCGAGATCGCCTACTTCTTCCCGGCGACGGACGTGCACGCCCGCTGATCGGCTGCGAACGGCAATCCCCATGGATCCCAGGCCGCCAAGCCAAGCCACCGGCACGGTCCCCGAGACCGTGACGGACCCGGCCGTGCCGGCGAAGCAGAACCTGCTGGCGCTGGATCGCGCGGGGATGGAAGCGTTTTTCGTCGAGACCCTCGGCGAAAAGCGCTTCCGCGCCGAACAGGTGATGAAGTGGATCCACCATCGCCACGCCACCACGTTCGATGAAATGACCGACCTCGGCAAGGCGCTGCGCGCCAAGCTGGAGGAGAAGGCCGAGATCGTGGTGCCCAACGTGCTCTTCGACAAGGGTTCGGAGGACGGCACCCACAAGTGGCTGCTGGGCATGGATGGTGGCAATGCCATTGAAACCGTCTACATCCCCGACAAGGGCCGCGGCACGCTGTGCGTGTCATCGCAGGTGGGCTGCGCGCTCAACTGCTCGTTCTGCTCCACCGCCACCCAGGGCTTCAACCGCAATCTGTCGGCGGCCGAGATCATCGGCCAGGTGTGGGTGGCCGCGCGCCACCTCGGCAACGTGCCGCATCGCCAGCGCCGCGTCACCAACGTGGTGATGATGGGCATGGGCGAGCCGCTGATGAACTTCGACAACGTCGTCACCGCGATGAGCGTGATGCGCGACGATCTCGGCTACGGCCTCGCCAACAAGCGGGTCACGCTTTCGACCGCCGGCCTGGTGCCGATGATCGACCGCCTCGGGCAGGAGAGCGACGTTTCGCTGGCGGTGTCGCTGCACGCGCCTTTTGACGAGCTGCGCAACGAACTGGTGCCGCTCAACCGCAAGTACGACATCGCCACGCTGATGGACGCCTGCGTGCGTTA
This sequence comes from Pseudomonadota bacterium, assembly GCA_023394655.1. Taxonomy (GTDB): domain Bacteria; phylum Pseudomonadota; class Gammaproteobacteria; order Xanthomonadales; family Xanthomonadaceae; genus Solilutibacter. The sequence continues at coordinate 11,271 of JAEXAG010000042.1, read as the reverse complement.
CGCACTGCGCAAGAAGGGCGAATCGGTGACGTTCGAATACACGCTGATGCGCGGCGTCAACGACCAGCCCGAACATGCGCGTGCGCTGGCCGGCCTGATGCGCGACTTCGACCGCCGCGTGCAGATGAAGGATGCGGCCAAGGTCAACCTGATTCCCTTCAACCCGTTCCCCGGCACCCGCTATGCGCGCTCGGGGGATGGTGAAATCCGCGCCTTCCAGAAGGTGCTCAACAATGCCGGGTTGGTGGCGCCGCTGCGCCGCACCCGCGGTGACGACATCGACGCCGCCTGCGGCCAGCTCAAGGGGCAGGTGCTGGATCGCACCCGTCGCCAGGCCGAACACGCCAAGCGGCTGAAGGCGGTTTCCGGAGGCATCGATGCGGCGGTTTGATCGCATCATCGCCAGCCTCGCCATTGCCGGCGGCGTGCTCGCCGCATCGGGCTGCAATCGCCTGACCTTCATCAAGCCCGACATGGGCAAGCTCAAGGTGGAGCAGGTCCGCCAGCCCGTCGTCGCCCGCGACAGCGCCGAGGTGCGTGCGCGCATGGCCGCACACCAGCAGGTGGCGCAGGCCTCCGCGGCGCTGCAGGCCGGCGATCTCGCCGGCGCGGCAAGCCTCGCGCAGGCCGTCCTCCGCGCCGATCCAACCTCGGTGGATGCCCACACCCTGCTCGGCGCGATCGCGCAGCAGCAGGGGCGCATCGAGGAGGCCGGCGCCTACTTCAAGAAGGCCGCCGAGATGTCCGGCGGCCGTAGCGCGGAAATCGGCAACTACGCCGCTTGGTTGTGTGCCAGCGGGCGCGCCAGCGAAGGCCTGGCGCTGTTCGAGCACGTCATCGCGGCCAACGCCGCCGGTGCCGACATGCTGGCCAATGCCGGTGCCTGCGCGGTCGATGCCGGGCAGGGCGATCGCGCGCACGGCCTGCTGCGCCAGGCCCTGCAACTGGACCCCGTCAATGCGCTCGCGCTGGAAAAGCTTGCGCTGCTCTCGCTGCGCCGTGGCCAGCCGATGGAGGCGCGCGCCTTCATCCAGCGCCGGCTGGAGCTGCAACCGGTCACCGCCGCGGCGCTGCAGACCGCCATCCAGGCCGAACAGCAACTGGGTGATGCCGCCAGCGCCGCCCGCTACCGACAACGCCTGAGCAGCGAGTTCCCCGCCGCTGCCGGAACCACCGATCCCGGGAACTGAAAGCGATGAACAGCACGGTGAATACCGAAAACATGATCGCTGCCGGCCAGCGCCTGCGTGATGCCCGCGAACAGTCCGGGCTTTCGCTGCAGGCAGTGGCCAGCGAGCTGCACATGCAGGTGCGGATGCTCCAGGCGATGGAAGCCGGCGAGTGGTCGCGCCTCGGCGCCCCGGTATTCGTGCGTGGGCAAATCCGCAGTTATGCCAAGCGGCTCGGCCTGGATCCGGAGCCGATGCTCGCCGCCGCGGAGCTCGGCCCCGTGCAACCGATGCCGCTGGTGTCTCGCGAGCACGTGTCGGGCTGGGAGCGCTTCTTCAACGATCTCGGGATGAAGACGGTGTATGTCGTCATGACCCTCGGCCTGGCGATCCCGGTCTACATGGCACTGACCCGTCCGCCTGTCCCGGCCGGTGGTCTCGCCGAAGGCGTCGCGGCACCGGGTACGCCGCGCGTCGCGCCGCAGCGCGAGCCGGTCAGTGCTTCGATGGCATCCCTGCCGAAGGCCGCGGAGCCGGTGGCAGCCCCCGTCCTGACTTTCGATTTCCAGGGTGAGAGCTGGGTGCAGTTCTACTCGCCCGATGGCAGCACGCTGGAAAAAGGCCTGATGAAACCCGGCGACCGGCGTCAGTTCGCCTCCGGCGAGCTGGGCCGTGCCGTGCTTGGCAATGCATCGGAAGTGCAGGTCTCCCACGCCGGCCGTCCGCTGGACATGTCGCCCTGGCTGCGGTCGAACGTCGCGCGCTTTACGGTATCCTCTGACGGTTCGCCCGCGCGGCCCGAGCGATGACGGCCTGACGGCCTGCTTGGCCAACCGGGCGTCGCCCCACGAACCCCGCCGCGACGCCCGCGGCACGCCCCGCTTGAAGGCAAGAAATGGATGAACTTCTGAACGAACACGAGCAGGGCGAACGCGTCCGCTCGTGGCTGCAACGCAATGCACTCGGCCTGATCGGCGGTATCGGCCTCGGCCTCGCCATCATCTACGGCTGGCACACCTGGCAGGGCAAGCAGGAGGGCGATCGCCAGGCCCGCGCGCTTGCCTATGACGCCTTCGAGCAGCAGCTCGTCGCCGATCCCGCGCAGGCGCCGCAGGCGCTGGCCAAGCTGCCGGCCGGATCTCCTTATGCCGTGCTCGGCGGACTGGAAGTCGCCAAGACGCAGGTGGAAGCCGGCAAGCCCGAGGAAGCGCTCGCCACGCTGCGTGCGATCCGCACCGACGATGCCGCGCTGAAATCGGTGATCGACCAGCGCATCGCGCGTTTGTTGATCGATGGCGGCAAGGCCGAGGAGGCCATCGGCCTGCTCGGCAAGCCCGAAGCCGCTTCCGGTCTGGAGATCCTGGGCGATGCGCAGGCCGCGCTCGGCCAGGACGAAGCGGCGCGCGCCAGCTACCAGCAGGCCCTGCGCACGCTGGAAGAAGGTTCACCGCAGCGTCAACTGGTCGAACTCAAACTTGCGGGCGTCGGTGGCCAGGCCCCCGATCCCGCTGCGGGCTGATCCTTCGCCCACCCATCGCAAGGCATGGCGCTCGGCGCCGCCCCCCACGAGGAATTCCAATGCAAAACCGTTCCATCGTTCGCGTGATCGGCATCCTGGCCTGTGCCGTGGCGCTGTCCGGCTGCACCACCGTCAAGGGCTGGTTCGCCTCCAAGGAAAAGGCGGCGCGGCCGGCCGATCTGGTGGATTTCACCCCGACCACGCGCGTCCAGCGCCTGTGGTCGGCCAACATCGGCAAGGGCGAGGGCCGCAGCGGTGCGCGCCAGCGCCCGGTGGTGGCCGATGGCCGCGTGTTCGCCGCCGGCGGCGACAGCAGCATCCGGGCGCTCGACCTGCATACCGGCCAGGCCGCCTGGGTCTGGAACGGCGCGGACAAGTCGCGCTGGACGGGTGGCCCCGGCGTCGGTGAAGGCCTCGTCGTGGCCGGCAGCCTCGACGGCGAAGTGGTTGCGCTGGATGCCTCGACCGGTACCGAACGCTGGAAGGTGAAGGTGCCGAACGAAGTCATCGCCGCCCCGGCGATCGGCGGCGGACTGGTGTTCGTTCGTTCCAACGATGGCCGCGTGTCCGCCTTCGATGCCGCGAGCGGCGCCCCGCGCTGGACCTGGCGCACCGATCTCGCCCCGCTCACCGTGCGTGGCAACGCCGGCCTCACCCTCGGCCCGGGCTATCTCTTCGTCGGCAACGACAACGGCCGGATCACTGCGCTTTCGGCGATGGACGGCAGCGAGCTGTGGGAAGTCACCGTCGCGCAGCCGGAAGGCCGCAGCGAACTCGATCGCATGAACGACATCGACGGCCAGCCCGTGCTCGACGGCACGCTGCTCTACGTTTCCAGCTACAAGGCGCGCACCGCGGCCATCGAAGCCCCGACCGGCCGGGTGATCTGGCTGCAGGAAAACGGCGGCGTCGGCGGCATCGGCCTCGGCGACATGCGGCTTTCGGTCAGCGATGCCCGCGACGTGGTGTGGTCGCTCGATCGCAGCAACGGCGCGCCGATGTGGCAGCAGCCGGGCTTCGCGCGCCGCGTGCTGAGCGCGCCGGCCGCGCAGGGCGAGTTCGTGGTGGTGGGCGATGCCGATGGCTACCTGCACTGGCTGAACGCCGCCGACGGCAGCATGGCCGCACGTGCCCGCGTCTCGCGCAAGGCCATCCGCGCCCAGCCCGTGGTGGCCGACGGCATCCTGCTGGTGCAGGACGTCGATGGCGGCCTGAGCGCCTGGCAGGCGGGCCTGTAAACCGATGTTGCCGATCGTTGCGCTGGTGGGGCGGCCCAATGTCGGCAAGTCCACGCTGTTCAATGCGCTGACGCGCAGCCGCGACGCGCTGGTCCACGACCAGCCCGGCGTCACCCGAGATCGCCACTACGGCGTTTGCCGGGCGCGCGAGGATCGGCCCTTCGTGCTGATCGATACCGGCGGCATCGCCGGCGACGAGGCCGGGCTGGCCGGCGCCACCGCGCGCCAGGCACGCGCGGCGGCCGAGGAAGCCGATCTGGTGCTGTTCGTCGTGGATGGCCGCGAAGGCCCGTCCGCGCTGGACGACGAAATCCTGCAGTGGCTGCGCCGTTCCGGCCGGCCGGTGCTGCTGGTGGTCAACAAGGTCGATGGCATCGATACCCGGCAGGCGCTCAACGAGTTCGCCCGCTACGGTTTCGGCGAAGTCGTGCCGACCGCCGCATCGCATCGATCCGGCATCGACGAGTTGCTGGACGAAGTGTTCCCGCGGCTGCCCGAAGCCGGGCAGGGCGAGACGCTGGACGAAGACCCCGAGCGCATTCGCATCGCCTTCATCGGTCGTCCGAATGTCGGCAAGTCCACGCTGGTGAACCGCATCCTCGGCGAGGAGCGGATGATCGCCTCGGACGTGCCCGGCACCACGCGGGATTCGATCGCCGTGGATCTCGAGCGCGATGGCCGCAAGTACCGCCTGATCGATACCGCCGGCCTGCGCCGCCGCTCGCGGGTGGACCAAGCGGTGGAAAAGTTCTCCGCGGTCAAGACCCTGCAATCCATCGAGGAATGCCAGGTCGCGGTGCTGATGCTGGATGCCACCGAAGGGGTGACCGACCAGGACGCCACCGTGCTGGGCGCCATCCTCGATGCCGGTCGTGCCCTGGTGGTGGCGATCAACAAATGGGATGGCCTCGGCGATTACCAGCGCCAGCAGGCGGAAGGCATGTTGGCGCGCAAGCTGGCCTTCGTCGATTGGGCCGAGGCGGTGCGGATTTCCGCGTTGCACGGCTCCGGACTGCGCGAGCTGTTCCGCGCCGTCCATCGCGCGCACGGTTCCGCCACCCGCGAGTTCGGCACCAGCGAGGTGACGCGCGCGGTCGAGCTCGCCTACGAGAGCAACCCGCCGCCGGTGGTGCGCGGGCATGTCGCCAAGCTGCGTTTCGCGCATCCGGGCGGCAGCAACCCGCCAACCTTCATCGTCCACGGTTCGCGCCTGCGGACCTTGTCGGACAGCTACAAGCGCTATCTGGAAAACTTCTTCCGCAAGCGTTTCAAGCTGGTCGGGACGCCGGTCCGCTTCGTCTTCCGCGAGGGCGAGAATCCCTACAAGGACAAGAAGAACGTGCTGACCGATCGCCAGGTGGCTCGCAAGCGCCGGATGCTGCGCCACGTCAAGCGCAAGGGCTGATCCGTGGCCGTGCGTCGTCTGTCGCCGGTCGAGGCGCAGCGTCGCCACCATGCCGGTGCCCTGCTGGTGGATGTCCGTGGCGAGTCCGAGCAGGCCGCCGGCATGGCCGAAGGCGCGCTGGCGATCGCGCAGGATCGCCTGCTTGAAGCTGCCGCGCGCGAGTTGCCGCGCGATGCCGAAATCCTGCTGATCTGCCAGCGCGGCGTGCGTTCGCTGGCCGTTGCCGCCGCGATGGCGGAACAGGGCTTCGGTGATGTCGCCAGCATCGAGGGCGGCACCGAGGCCTGGCAGGCCGCCGGTCTGCCGATGACCGCGCCGACCCTGGATGCCGATTTCCTCGAACGCTATTCGCGCCAGCTGCGCCTGCCGGGCGTGGGCATCGACGGCCAGCGACGCCTGCAGTCGGCCACGGTGGCGATGATCGGCGCCGGTGGCCTCGGCTCGCCGGCGGCGTTCTATCTTGCGGCCGCGGGCATCGGCCATCTGCGGCTGGTGGACGACGACGTGGTCGATCGCAGCAACCTGCAGCGGCAGGTGTTGCACGTGGATGCCGGCGTCGGTCGCATGGCCAAGGTGGATTCCGCCCGCGAGCGCCTTGCCGCGCTCAACCCCTCCATCCGCATCGAAACCCATCGCCTGCGCGTCGATGCCGGCAACGTGGAAGCGCTGGTCGCGGATGCGGATGTCGTCGTCGATGGCGGCGACAACTTCCCGGTGCGGCATGTGCTCAACGATGCCTGCCTGCGTCATCGCAAGCCGCTGGTTTACGGTGCGGCGCAGCAGTTCCAGGGCCAGGCCAGCGTGTTCGATGCCGGCCGCCGGCGCGGCGAGGCACCGTGTTATCGCTGCCTGTTCCCCGAAGCGCCTCAGGATGCGCCGAATTGCAACGAAGCCGGCGTGATGGGCGTCGTGCCGGGCATCATCGGGCTGGTGCAGGCCACCGAAGTGCTGAAGCTGTTGCTCGGCATCGGCGAGCCTTTGACCGGGCGCCTGCTGCAGTTCGATGCGCTCGCGATGCGCTTCCGCGAAACCCGCCTGGGCGTCGATCCCGATTGCCCGGCCTGCGCGATCTCCGATTCCGAGGGCTGACGACATGGACCATTCCACCCGTCCCGATCTGCGCGTCTCCATCGTCCAAGGCGACACGCTCTGGCACGATCCGGCCGGCAATCGCGCGCATTACGCCGGGCTGATCGCGCCCTTGTCCGGCCGGACCGACCTCGTGGTGTTGCCGGAAACCTTCACCAGCGGTTTCTCCAACGATGCCATCGACGCCGCGGAAGACATGTCCGGCGCGACCGTCGAATGGATGCGCGAGCAGGCCGCGCGGCTGGATGCGGCAGTCACCGGCAGCGTGCAGCTGCGCGTCGGTGGCGAGGTGTTCAATCGCATGCTGTTCGCCACGCCGGATGGCGGGCTGGCGCATTACGACAAGCGCCATCTGTTCACCTTCGCCGGCGAACACGAGCGTTACGCCGCCGGACGCGAGCGGATCAGCGTGGATTGGCGCGGCTGGCGCATCTGCCCGCTGGTCTGCTACGACCTGCGTTTCCCGGTATTCGCGCGCAATCGCTTCGACGTCGAGCGCGCGGCTGCGCCCGACTACGACCTGCTCCTGTTCGTCGCCAACTGGCCGGGCGTGCGCGCCCATGCCTGGAAGACGCTGCTGCGCGCACGGGCCATCGAGAACCTCTGCTATGTCGCCGGCGTCAACCGCACCGGCCGCGATGGCAATGACCTCGAGTACAGCGGCGACAGCGCGGTCATCGATTTCCTCGGCCAGCCCATGGTGGAAGGCGAGGGCGAGTTCGTGGCGACCACCACCTTGTCGATGCCGGAGCTTGCCGCCTTCCGCCAGCGTTTCCCGGCGATGCAGGACGCGGACCGCTTTTCGCTGGTCGACTGAAACACCCGCCTCGGGCCCGATGCCCTTCGGCCGGACGGGAGACACCCAAGGAAAGGAAAAACGCCGGGTTGCCCCGGCGCTTTCGTACTTTCCGATATTCAGCCGCGGCCGCGGGGGCCGCGATTGCCGCCGCCCGGTTTCGGGCCGCGTGGACCACCGGGACCGGGGCGGTTGCCACCCGGACGATTGCCGCCCGGACGCGGGCCGCGGGCCGGACGCTCGCCGTAGGGATTGAAGCCCGGATTGGCGTGGTCGGACGGGAAGCTCGGCGCATTGCCGGGGTGGCCGTAGGGGTGCCTGGGCTTGCCCTGCGAAGCGCCGCCGGCAGCCGGACGCCCGCCGCCGGGCTTCTTGTTGCCCCAGGGCTTCTTCGGGCCGCGGCCATCGGCATTGCGGTGGCCGCTGGGGCCGGTGTCCACGCCCTCGGGGACGTACCAGGTGCGCATCGCCGCCGGATTGTCGCCGCCACGCTGCTCGCCGGGGCGCATCCGCTGGCCCGGCTGGCGTTGCTGGCCCTTCACCTTGAGCCGACGGTTGGCCTGGTTGGCCGCGGCCTCGCCGCTGACGGTCAGGCCGCCCGGCTTGCGCGGGCCACCGCGACCGCGGCGATCCTCGCGCACGTGGTCGAAGCGACGCAGTTCGCGGCCCTCGTCGGCCGTGTGGCCGCCGACGTATCCGCCCTGGCTGCGTCGATCCCCGCCGAGATGGACGGTGGACTTGGCCGCGCGGCGCTGGCCGATGACCGGCAGCAGGGTGAGCGCGGCGGGAATGTTGTCCTCAAGGCCGACCGATTTCTGCAGAGTCGAGACCTGGGCGTCGGTGAGCTCCTGCGATTGCCCGCGCAAGAGCGGCTGCGGCAGGCTGACCTGTCCGTAGCGGATGCGCTTGAGGCGCGACACCTGGCAGCCCTGAGATTCCCACAGGCGGCGGACTTCGCGGTTGCGGCCCTCGGTCAGGGTGACGCGGAACCAGTCGTGGCGGCCTTCGTTGGGCAGGTCGCTGCCGGTCATGCGTTCGATCTTGTCGAACTTCGCCGGGCCATCTTCCAGCGCCACGCCGCGGCGCAGGCGATCGACCAGCTTGTCGCCGACTTCCTCTTCGCCCTCGGGTGCGCGCACGCGGCAGACGTATTCGCGCTCCACCTCGTGGCTGGGATGCATCATCGCGTTCGCCAGCTCGCCGTCGGTGGTCAACAGCAGCAGGCCGCTGGTGTTGATGTCGAGCCGGCCGATGGAGATCCAGCGCGAGCCCTTGAGTACCGGCAGCCCGTCGAAGATCGTCGGGCGGCCTTCGGGGTCCTCGCGGGTGGTGACTTCACCTTCGGGTTTGTTGTACATCAGCACGCGCGGCGGTTCGGTCAGCGCGCTGGTGACGAAGGCGCGGCCGTCGATCTCGATCTTGTCGCCGGCCTTGACCGACATGCCGACCTTCGCCGGCTCGCCATTGACCATCACCTTGCCGTCGGCGATGCGCTGCTCCAGCGCGCGGCGCGAGCCGAGGCCGGCCTGGGCGAGCACCTTGTGCAGGCGTTCCTCCAGCTTCGCTGCGGGGCCGGATTCGGTGTCGCGCTTGAGGGAAAGGGTGCGGCGTTCGTTGTTGCTCATTCGTGGCTCCTGACCTCGCCATCGGCGGCGATGTCGTGTTCTTCGGGTTCGGGTTGCGGGTGGGGTTCGGATTGCGGTTCGGCTGGGGAACCGGATTCGGATTCCGGCGCGGATTCGACACCGGCTTCGGGTTCGGCTTCGGGAGGCGGCGATACGGCATCCGCGTCGTCGGCACCGGCGGCCCCGGCCGGGATCGGCGCCTGCTCGAAATCGAGCTGCGGCTCCAGTTCGCCGAAATCCTTCAGCTCGGAAAGCGGCGGCAGATCGTCCAGCCGTTTCAGGCCGAAGTAATCGAGGAACGCACGGGTGGTGCCGAGCAGTTCCGGGCGTCCGGGGACATCGCGATGGCCGACTGATCGGATCCAGTCGCGCTCTTCCAGCGCCTTGATGATGTTGCTGTTGGTGGCGACGCCGCGGATCTGCTCGATCTCGCCGCGGGTGATCGGCTGCCGGTAGGCGATCAGCGCCAGCGTCTCCAGCGTCGCGCGGGTGTAGCGGGTCTGGCGCTCGGTCCACAGCCGCGAAACCCAGGGGTGGACATCCTGCCGGACCTGGTAGCGCCAGCCGCTGGCCACTTCGACCAGCTCGACGCCGCGCTCGGCCGAGGCGGCCTGCAGCTCGGATAGTGCGACCTGGAGGCTGCCTTCCGGCGGCGGCTCGTCCACGGTGAACAGCGCCGCCAGCTGGGCCACCGACAGTGGCGTGCTGGAAGCGAGCAGGGCGGCTTCGACGATGCGATTGATCCGGGATTGATCCATGATTCGGGCGGGTTGGCGGCCTTTCGGGGCGGCGCGGTTATCGGGACGGGTCTTCGGCGGGTTCGAAGGCGGTTTCGTCGTCGAACTCGCTTTCGGGAATCTCGGCCTGCACGCCTTCGCCGGTGGCGAGCGATTTGACGTAGATCGGCGCGAAGGCGGCTTCCTGCACGATCTCGACCAATTGTTCCTTGGCCAGCGTGAGCAGGCCGAGGAAAGTCACCACCACGCCGAGCTTGCCTTCCTCGGCCGTGAACAGCGACTCGAAGCGGTGGAAGCTGCCATCGGACAGCCGCTCCATCAATTCGCTCATGCGCTGGCGCACGCTCAGGGCATCGCGCTTGATCGCGTGCTGGGTGAACAGCTCCGCGCGCTTGAGCACGTCATGCAGGGCCATGAGCATTTCGCGCAGGTCCACCGCCGGCGGCTCGCGGCTCACCTGCAGATCCGGCACGTGCACCGCCGCCGCGCTGGTGGTGTCGCGCTCCTGGCGCGGCAGGGCGTCCAGGTCCTCGGCGGCCTTCTTGTAGCGCTCGTACTCCTGCAGGCGGCGCACCAGATCCGCGCGCGGGTCTTCCTCGATGCCGTCCTCGCTGGGCGGGCGCGGCAGCAGCATCCGCGATTTGATCTCGGCCAGGATCGCCGCCATCACCAGGTATTCCGCCGCCAGCTCGAAGCGCATGTCGTGCATCGCCTGGATGTAATCGACGTACTGGCGGGTGATTTCCGCCACCGGGATGTCGAGGATGTCCAGGTTCTGCCGGCGGATCAGGTACAGCAGCAGGTCCAGCGGGCCCTCGAAGGCCTCCAGGATGACTTCCAGCGCATCCGGCGGGATGTAAAGATCCCTGGGGATTTCCAGCACCGGCTGGCCGAGCACCGTCGCCAGCGGGATCTCTCCCTGCTGGGGATGCGATGACATGGCGGGGGCATGGGCCACTGGGGCGCTGTCTTCGGTCATGGATGCAACGGTGCCGGGCCGGCAGGCGGCGCGACGGGGTGGGGGCATCTGATGCGGCATCCGATCCACGACCGTCTCGCCGGCGGGGCGGGTCGCGCATGAAAGCGGATGGAAGGGCGGGTGGCGTGGCGTGGGGAGCCATGCGCCAGACCTCGCGTGTTCAGGGTACGCGCATTCCCGGCCCGAGTAAAGCATGGAAAAGGCCCCCGGTGGCGCGCAGGCTGCTACCCTCGGCCTCCCGCCATTGCCGGTGCATCGACACGATGTGGTATCTCATTCAGGGTTTCGATCATGAAGGCGCCTTGCCGCGCCGCTCCGAACACCGTCCCGCGCACCTGGCGCGGCTCGAAAGGCTGCGCGACGACGGCCGCCTGCTGGTGGCCGGCCCGTGCCCGGCCATCGATGCCGAGGACCCCGGCCCGGCGGGCTTCACCGGCAGCGTGGTGATCGCCGAATTCGAATCGCTCGAGGCCGCGCAGGCCTGGGCCGATGCCGATCCCTATCTCGCCGGCGGCGTCTATGCCCGCGTCGAGGTGCGCCCGTTCCGCCGGGTGCTGCCATGAGCACGCCCACCGGCCACACCGAAGCCGACATCCCGCGGCTCAACCCCGAACGCATCGAACGGATGCGCGCGCTGCTGACCGCCGCCTTCCAGCCGACCGAGCTGGAAATCACCGACGACAGCCACAAGCACGCCGGGCATGGCGGCGGTGC
>JAEXAG010000155.1 GCA_023394655.1 Pseudomonadota bacterium | reverse complement strand
AGCGCATCGATCAGCGTGTGCGGGGTGACATCGAACACCGGGTTCCATGCCGGCACGCCTTCGGCCACCGTGCGCTCGCCGCGGAAGCTGAGCAGCTCGGCCGGGTCGCGCTCCTCGATCTCGATTTCCTCGCCCGATGCGGTCGCCATGTCCACCGTCGAGGACGGCGCGACCACCATGAACTTCACCCCGTGGTGGCGGGCGGCGATCGCCAGCTGGTAGGTGCCGATCTTGTTGGCGGTGTCGCCGTTGGCGCAGATGCGATCCGCGCCGACGATCACCCATTGCACGCGGCCGGACTTCATCAGGTGCGAGGCGGCGGCATCGGCGATCAGCGTGGCGTCGATGCCGTCCTGCTGCAGCTCCCAGACGGTCAGCCGCGCGCCCTGGTTCCAGGGCCGGGTTTCACCGGCATACACATGGTCGATGCGGCCTTCGGCCACGCCGGCACGGATGACGCCCAGCGCGGTGCCGAAACCGGCGGTGGCCAGCGAACCGGTATTGCAATGGGTCAGCACGCCACTGCCCGGCTCGATCAGCGCCGCCGCAGCGCGTCCCATGCCGTGGTTGGCGGCCAGATCCTCGGTTTCGATGGCGCGCGCCTCGCGGATCATCGCCTCGCGCCAATCGGCACCGGCCGCGACCAGTGCCGAGCGCATCCTGGCCAGTGCCCAGGCCAGGTTCACCGCCGTCGGGCGCGCGGCCGCGAGCCGCTGCAAGTCCGGCTCGATGGCGGCCAGTGCCTCGGCACCGGAGGCGGATTCCACCCCCCGCGCGGCGAGCACCGCCCCCCATGCGGCGGCGATGCCGATGGCCGGCGCACCCCGCACCACCAGCGCGTGGATCGCGTCGGCCACGGCTTCCGGTGTTTCCGCGCGGACATGGGCGTTGGTGAACGGCAGCGCACGCTGGTCCAGCAGTTCGAGGGCATTGCCGGTCCAGCGGATCGGGCGGACGCGGTCATATCGGGCGTAGTCGAATTCGGTCATGCGCGCAGTGTAACGAGCGCGCACGCCGCCCCGTCACCAGACGCGGAATTCGGCGCGGCAGCCCTGCCCGACCCAGACACCACCGCGATCCCAGCCCCAGCTGCGGCCTTCGACGCAGGCGGAGCGCGAAAGCTGGCGCGAGAGCGTCACGCCACGCTGCACCGGCGCGCGGCAATAGTTGCGGCGGCCATCGACCGAAGCACATTGCAGCGTCTGGCCCGACATCATGCGGTCATCCCGGCGCCACCCATCGCGCCCGCGCCCGTCGCCACTGGCGAACTCCGCGCGGCAGCCGCGATCCACCCAGACTTCGTTGCGACCCACGCCCCAGTTCTCACCTTCGCGACAGCGGGTATCGGAAAGCTGGCGCACCATCACCACCCCGCGACGGGTGTCGATGGCACAGCGATTGAATCGATTGCGCGGGGACTCGCAGATCACCCGGTCCTGCTGGCCCCAGCGTCCTTGCTGGCCGGCGAGCGCGAATTCCGCGCGGCAGCCGCGGTCCACCCAGACCACGTCGCCGCGCACGCCCCAGTTGCGGCCCTGCACGCACTGGGTGCGGGACAACTGGCGCACCATGTGCACCGCACCGCGCCGGGCGCCGGTCCGGCATTCGCGATAGCGGCCATCGGTGGATTCGCAGGCGAAGGTCGTGCCCGGGCCCCAGGCATTCACCGAGCGCCCCAGCGGCGATTGCGCCTGCGCGGCACCAGCGATGCCGAGGAAGCCGAGACCGGCCAAGCCGGCGAGAATGTGGATGCGATTCATGCGACTCTCCTGAGGGCGGGCGACACCCCGAATGTCCTTCACGCGAGGTGAACATTCACCGAAGCAGTCGGCCTCGATTGCGCCGCGGCCTGCCTCCATTCAGGAAGCCGCCATCACCAGACCACGAATTCGGCGCGGCAGCCGCGATCCACCCACACGCCGTTGGCAGTCCAGCCCCAGCTCCTGCCCTCGGCACATTCCGCGTTGGAGATCTGCCTGACCAGCTGCACCCGCGTGGTGCCTTCGACGCGACAGGCCTGCCGCGCGGCATCACGGGACTCGCAGCGCAACGCCCGCGCGCCTTCCGGCGCCGCCGCAGCCTTGCGCTTTCCGAACAGCCGTTCCAACCATCCCACCTGCTCGTCCGGCACCTGCACTTCGAAGTCCGCGCGACAGCCGCGCGAAACCCAGACGCCTTCGTCATCGAAACCCCAGCTGCGCCCCAGTTCGCATTCGAAGGCACCCAGCCGGCGGGTCATCCGGACCCCGTGCGTGGTATCCACCGGACACTTCACGTGGCTGCCGGAACGCGATTCGCAGCGCAGGCTGCGCGCATGCAGGCGCGGGCCCGAGGCTTCATCGTTGCGTGCGGACGGCCCGAATTCCGCGCGACAGCCGCGCGCCACCCAGACGCCGTTGGCGTCCTGGCCCCAGGAATGGTTGCGGACGCAGGCGGTGCGGGAAAGCTGGCGCAGCATCACCGCTTCACCCTGGAACGGCAGCCGGCAATGGTTCCAGCGCTCGCCGACCGATTCGCAGCGGATGCGCGTCGGCTCGGCCTTGGCAGGCGACGGGGCCGTACCCGCCGCGGCCACGGGGGTGACCAGCGCGGCCATCAGGACCGGAAGCGAAGCCAGGATGATCATGGGCCGAATGTACCGCGCCGCGATGAACATTCGGCGAAAGCGCGAGGCTCAGGCGCGGGCGAAATCGAAGGCGAGCACGTCGGCGATGCGCGGCGTCCCGAGCATGGCCATCAACAGCCGGTCGATGCCCAGCGCCACGCCGGCACAGGCCGGGAGCCCGTGGCCGAGCGCCTGCAGCAGCCGGGCATCCACCGGCGGCGCATCGCCGTCGCGCTCGCGGCGGAAGGCCACGTCACGGTGGAATCGCATCGCCTGCTCCTCGGCATCGCGCAGCTCGTGGTAGCCGTTGGCCAGCTCCAGCGGTCCGAGATACAGCTCGAAACGCTCGGCCACCGGATGCCCGTCGCCGTCGTCGCGCAGGCGTGCCAGCGCACTCTGGGAGGCCGGATAGTCGTGAAGGAGGGTGATCGCATCAGGCGCGAACGCCGGCTGGATGCGATGGGTCATCAGCAGGTCCAGCCAGTCATCGCGGGTCAGCCCCTCGGGATCGATGAACACCTCGCCCAAGGCCGCCGCCAGCGTCTCCATCGGCGCCTCGAACGGATCGATACCGAGATGTTTCCGATACAGCTCGCGATAGGTGAACGCCTCGACCGTCTGCGCCGTGCGCCCGACCAGCGCCAGCGCGGCCTTCACCACCGCAACCGTTTCATCCATCAGGCGATGGTGGTCCCAGCCAACCCGGTACCACTCCAGCATGGTGAACTCGGGGTTGTGGCGGCCGCCGGCCTCGCCATCGCGGAACACGCGGCCCAGCTCGTAGCAATCCCCGATGCCCGCGGCGAGCAGCCGCTTCATCGCGTACTCGGGTGACGTCCGCAGCCAGCGCCGTCGTGGCGCCCCGTCGGTGCGGCCCGAGAACTCCAGATGGAAGGGCGCGATGTGGATATCGGTGACGCCGGCCTGCGACAGCACCGGGGTTTCCACCTCCAGCACTTCGCGCTCGGCGAAGAAGGCGCGGATCTCCGCGTACAGGCGCGCGCGCAGGCGGATTGCCGCGGGCGCGGCGCTCGGCTTCCAGTCGGCATTCATGGTGCGTTTTCGGACAGGAACGCGAGCAGCGCGGCTTCGTCCCAGATGTCGAGGCCGAGTTCCTGCGCCTTCGCCAGCTTGCTGCCCGCCGCCTCGCCCGCCACCACGATCGAGGTTTTCTTCGACACGCTGCCGGAAACCCGTGCCCCCAGCGCCTCAAGCCGCCGCCCGGCTTCGTCGCGCGACATGCTGGCCAGGCCACCGGTCAGCACCACGGTCTTGCCGGTCAGCGGCCCTTCCGCGGCGCGTTGCGGCTGGCCTTCCGGCCAGTGCACGCCACGCGCCTGCAGGGCTTCGATGACCTCGCGATTATGCGGCTGGGCGAAGAAATGCGCGATGTGCCCGGCAACCACCGGGCCGACATCGGGCACTTCGCGCAGGGCGGCTTCGTCCGCGGCCATCAGCGGTGACAGCGCCCCGAAATGACGCGCGAGGGTGCGGGCGGTGGATTCGCCGACGTCCTTGATGCCAAGCGCGAACAGCAGGCGCTCCAGCGTCGTCGCGCGGCTGGCATCGATGGCATTCACCAGGTTGTGGGCCCATTTGTCGGCCACCTTGCCGGCCTTCGCGGTGGCAGGCGTGGTGCCATCGCGCTCATCGGCGCGGCGCTTCATTTCCAGGAGGTCATCGACTCCGAGCGCATACAGATCCGCCACGGTGCGGACGTAGCCGAACTGCACCAATGCTTCGGCGAAACGCTCGCCCAGACCTTCGATGTCCATCGCGCGGCGGCTGGCAAAGTGGAACAGCGCCTGCACGCGCTGCGCCGGGCAGAACAGCCCGCCGCTGCAGCGTGCCACCACCTCGCCCTCGCCACGTTCAACCGCCGATCCGCACACCGGACAGGCCTCGGGCAGCGCATACGGCGGATGCAATGGCCGCCCTTCGGCATCCAGCGGCCGCGCTTCCATCGCCACCCGAACCACTTCCGGGATCACGTCGCCGGCACGTCGCACGATGATGGTGTCGCCCACGCGCACGTCGAGCCGCGCCACCTGATCCGCGTTGTGCAGCGTGGCGCGGGTGACGGTGACCCCACCGACATGCACCGGTGCCATCAGCACCCAAGGCGTCACCGCACCGGTGCGACCGACGTTGACCTCGATCGATTCCACCGTGGTCGACGCCTCCTGCGCCGGGAACTTGTGCGCGATGGCCCAGCGCGGCGCGCGCGAGACGAAGCCCATCGCGCGCTGCTGATCGAAACGGTCGAGCTTGTAGACCACCCCGTCGATCTCGACGGGCAGCGCATCCCGCCGCGCACCGATGTCGCGGTAATAATCCAGCAGCCCGCCAAGGCCGCGTGCAATCCCCGTTTCCGCGCTCACAGGCAGGCCCAGTTCGCGCAGCCATTGCAGCGTCCGAGAATGGGTCTGCGGCAATGCGGCACCCTCCACTTCGCCCAGGGCATAGGCGAAGAACGCCAGCGGCCGGGTCGCGGTGATGCGCGGATCCAGCTGACGCAGCGAACCTGCGGCACCATTGCGCGGATTCGCCAGCGGCTTCTGGCCATTGGCGATGGCCTGGGCATTGAATCGCTCGAATGCCGCCTTCGGCATCACCACCTCGCCCCGGACTTCCAGCACCGCCGGTGCATCGCCGCGCAGGCGCAGCGGGATCGACTTGATCGTCCGCAGGTTGGCGGTCACGTCCTCGCCGGTGCTGCCATCGCCGCGGGTGGCGCCGCGCACGAAGACGCCATCCTCGTAGCGCAGGCTGATGGCGAGCCCGTCGAGCTTCGGTTCCACCGAGAACAACGGTTCGCCATCGCCGGTTTCCTTCTCGATGCGGGCGACGAACTCGCCCACTTCGGCATCCTCGAAGGCATTGGCCAGCGACAGCATCGGCACCGCATGGGCCACTGCGGCGAACTTCGCCGAGGGCTGGCTGCCGACCCGCTGCGTGGGCGAATCGGCATTGACCAATTCCGGATGCGCGGCCTCCAGCGCCTCCAGCCGACGCATCAGTGCATCGTAATCGGGATCGGCAAGATCGGGATCGTCGAGGACGTAATAGCGATGGTTGGCGTCGCGGATCCGGGCGACCAGATCGGCGTGCTGCTTGGCGGGATCGATCATGCCGACATTATCGCCGCCCGCCGATCTTCCGGCGCATCCATCCCGTCGCCACGGTGCGCACGACGCGGCAGGCCGACCTCATCGATCGGCCACGCCGGTCACGCCCTGCCGGCAGGCTCAGGCATTGCCCGGCAAGCCCACCCTGTGATCATCGAAATGGATCAGGCCTTCGGCCAGCAACATCGCGAAGCCCCAATACAGCAGGTGCAGGCCGAAGGCGAACTCGACACCCGCGCCGGCCATCGCCCGTTGCACGAGGAAAGTCACCAGCAAACCCGCCACGCCGGACGCTATCTGCACCCACTCCTCCCTGCGCATCTTGCCGACGAGAGCGAGCAGCGAAACCACCAGGCCCGCGACCGCGCCGACGTAGAGAACGAATGACAAGCCGCCGGCCTCGCCGATGTGCAAGTTGATGGCCCCGCGTGACGCGACCGGAATCAGGCATCCCGCCAACGCGGCGATGCCGCCCACCACGCCCAGGACATTCTCGAATCGCTTCATTGCGGCCTCCTTGGGGCTCGACTGGATGCGTGGAGAGACTCTAGGACTACCAGCGTCCCGGGCGCGTCAAGGGCGGCGCTTCGCGCTGGCGATCGTAGGCACGCAATTCCTCGCGGATGTGTCCGATGCGCTGGCGACCGAGCGCATTGCGATCCGCATCCAGCACCACGCCATCCAGCAGCTCGGCCATGCGCTGTGCGGTCGGTTCCATGGTTTCCCAGGCCTCCAGCGCGCTGACCGGCGCCGGCAGGGTGAGGAAGAAGGCGATCGCGGGGGTTTCCAGCGCGTGGATGTCGGCCATGTCGAAGCTGCCCGGCTTGATGATGTTGGCGACGCTGAAGATCGGGCCGGCCTCGGGCTTGCCGTCGATCAGGCGATGGAAGACGTCCATGTAGCCGAACACCAGCCCGGCCTTCTCGGCGGCCACCACGATGTCCGGGCCATGCAGCACCTGCCCGGCGCGCGCGGCGACGAACAGCGAGACGATCTTGTCGAATTCATCGTCGGCGCGCTTGCCGAGTTCGTTCTTCTGCACGGGCGCATCCAGCCCGAGCTCCGGCTGGCCCTGCCCGCGCGCCGATGCCGCCTCGTCCATTCCATCGCGGACCGCATCGCCCAGGGTCGGTTCGGTCCGGCCGCCGCGCCCGTCCAGCCTGCGCCCCTGTTCCGGCTTCTTCGGTCGCCGGCTGGCGAACCAGATGCCGAGGAAGAGGATCACGCCGGCGAGGAGGATGCCAAGACGAAGAAGGGTGTTGTCGGACATTCGCGGTTCCACTGGCCTCGGGATTGGCGGGCATCGTGTCCGATGCCTCGCGCATGCAGGCGCAGTGTAACGGCGCCCCGCCGCACTGGCGACCCTCCGCAGCGCCGTGTCAGCCGGCGCCGACCATCCGCGTCGCCTCGGCCAGGTCCACCGACACCAGGCGGCTCACGCCCGGCTCGCGCATGGTCACGCCGGAAAGCTGCTCGGCCGCCTCCATCGTCGCCTTGTTGTGCGTGACGAAGAGAAACTGCACGGCCTCGCTCATTTCCTTGACCATCGCCGCCAGACGCCC
>JAEXAG010000153.1 GCA_023394655.1 Pseudomonadota bacterium | reverse complement strand
CGCTCCCTTCGTCTAGCGGTCCAGGACGCGGCCCTCTCAAGGCTGAAACACGGGTTCGAGTCCCGTAGGGAGCGCCACTTTCCCGGTCATCGAGCGTCATGCCCTTCGTCGTCACCGACAACTGCATCAAGTGCAAGTACACCGACTGCGTGGAGGTCTGCCCGGTCGATTGCTTCCACGAAGGCCCGAACTTCCTCGTCATCGATCCGGTCGAGTGCATCGACTGCACGCTGTGCGAGCCGGAGTGCCCGGCCAATGCGATCTATCCGGAAGACGACGTGCCGGCTGGCCAGGAGCATTTCATCGCGCTCAATGCCGAGCTCACCGCCGAATGGCCGGTGATCACCACGCGCAAGGATCCGCTCCCCGATGCCAAGGAGTGGGACGGCAAGCCAAACAAGCTGCCCTATCTGGAGCGCTGAGGCACCCTGTCCCGTGACACGCGAACGGACGCCCAGGCGTCCGTTCCTCGTTTCCGGCCCCGGATTCCGCCGCGACGGGTGACGCAAACGAAAACGGGCGCCGAAGCGCCCGTCGTGCCCGCATCGCGGCGGGATCAGCGGCCGCCGAGCGCGGCCTTGAGCTGGCCCAGCAGCGCCATCGCGGCGGCGCCGGTATCGGGGATGCCGCGCGGGTCGATCGCGGAGACGTACACGTTGTCGCCGGCCTGCGTGGTGCGGATCAGGAAATTCGCGCCCTGGTAGGTCACGTCATGGGTGCCGAGCAACTGCGCGCTGCTGGCGATGGTCACGCCTTCGGCAGCGGCCAGCGCCTGGCCGACGCGCGCGAACACGGCATCGCGCTCGCCCGCCACGTTGAAGCCGGCACCGGCCTGCGGCGACGGTGCCGTGGCGGAGGCCTGCGAGGCCAGCACGCCGCCACTGCCCGGCAGCTGCATCGCGCTGCGGATATCGGGCTGGTTCATTTGCGGCGGCAGTTCCAGCGGGCGGGCTTCGCCGCTCAGCTTGTAGGCTTCGTTGTCCTTGCGGAACCAGCTGCAGCCGGAAGTCATTGCCACGGCGACGGCGAGGCCGGCGATGACCGCGACGCGGCCGGGGGATGCGATTCGCATGGGGTTCTCCATGATGGGGGGGATCAAGCCGCGCGGCGGCAATCGTTCTCGAGGGCAAGGATAGCGGCAGCGACCGGTTCGAGGCCGCCCTGGTGCTCCGCCGACAGCGGCAGCAGCGGCAGGCGCAGGCCATCGCCGATGCCGAAGCGCCGCAGCAGCGCCTTGACCGGGATGGGGTTGGGTTCGCAGCCGATGAAATCCACCAGCGGCCGCAGGGCATCGTCGTGGGCCGTGGCGGCCTCCGCATCGCCGGCACGGGCCAGATCGCAAAGACGGCGGAAAGCGGTCGGCAGCACGTTCGAAGCGACGGAAACCACACCGTCGGCGCCGGCGAGCATGGCCCGGCAAGCGGTCGGGTCATCGCCGGACAGCACCACGAAAGCCGGGGACTTCAGCGCCAGCAGCGCTTGCATGCGTTCCGGCGTGTTCACCGCTTCCTTGATGCCGATGACGCCGGGCTCCCCGGCCAGCAGGGCCACGGTTTCCGGCAGCATGTCGCAGCCGGTACGGCCGGGGACGTTGTAGAGCATCACCGGCAGGCCGCCCTCGGCGGCGACGGCGCGGTAATGCGCGACCAGCCCGGCCTGCGTGGGGCGCACGTAGGGCGGGGTCACGACCAGCGCGGCGTCGGCGCCCAATTCCGCGGCGCGACGGGTCTGGGCGATTGTCATCGCGGTATTGGAAAGCCCGGTTCCCGCCAGCACCGGGACGCGGCCGGCCACGCGCGCGACGGCGCGACGCAGCAGTTCGTCGTATTCGGCCGCATCGAGCGCGGCGGCTTCGCCGGTCGAGCCGGCCACCACCAGCGCCTCGGTGCCGCCGGCAAGCTGGAGATCGAGCAGGCGCTCCCAGGCATCGAAATCGACTGCGCCTTCCGGCGTGAACGGGGTGGCGAGCGCGGTGATGCTGCCGTGGATGCGGGGGAGACTGGAAGACAAGGAGGACAGGTCCGGCAAGTCGAAGGAGGCGCCCGTTGGCGCGCGGCTACCCGCATGTTACTTGCGGCCCGAAATGGCGGGCAAGTATCCTGCAGCTGGAGTCGCCGGCACCCGCCGGCATCTGTTCAGGCCGCAAAGGCCCCGGAAGCTGTCTTGAACGAACAAAACCCGCGCCCCGCGCAGAACGAAAACCATCTCTTCATCAGTGCGTACAGCACGCACCCGCATTCCCCCCTCCTCGCAGTGACCCGGCGCATCGCCGAAAGCGGCTGCAATCTCGTCGATGCCCGCCTGACCACGGTCGGCCGCGATGTCTCGGTCGCCGCGCTGGCCGCCGGGCCGTGGGACGCGGTGGCCAAGCTGGAGTCCGCCCTCGAACGGCTGGCCCGCGATGAATCGTTGCGGATCATCCATTACCGCACCGGCCCCAAGCCGATGCAGTCGAACCTGATCCCCTACGTGGTGGAGGTGGTCGCCGCCGACAAGGCCGGGATCCTCTACCAGCTCGCCGATTTCTTCAGCCAGCAGGGCATCACCGTCGAGAGCCTGCACAGTTCGCGGTACAAGGCGATGCAGACCGGCGCCGAGATGTTCACCGCGCAGGTGACGATCGGCGTGCCGTCGGACATGCACATCGCCGCCCTGCGTGACGATTTCCTCGATTTCTGCGATCACCTCAATCTCGACGCCATCCTCGACCCGATGAAGTTCTGACGATGACAGCAACCGATCCCCGCCCCATCGACCGATCGACCCTCGCGCTTCCGCTCGCCTTGGGCGACGGCAGCCGGACCACGCTGACCGATCACGCCGGGCGCTGGCTGGTGCTGTACTTCTACCCGAAGGACAACACGCCCGGCTGCACCACCGAAGGCCGGGATTTCAACGCCCTGCTGCCGGAATTCGAGGCGCTCGGGGCCACGGTGCTCGGCGTTTCGAAAGACTCGGTGCGCACCCACGCCAATTTCGCGGCCAAGCAGGGCTTCGGTTTCGGGCTGGTCAGCGATCCGGATGAAGCGCTCTGCCGCGCCTTCGGCGTGATCCAGCCGAAGAAGCTCTACGGCCGCGAATACGAAGGCATTGTCCGCAGCACCTTCCTCATCGATCCGGAAAGCCGCATCGCGCAGGTCTGGGAGCCGGTCAAGGTGGCCGGGCACGCCGATGCCGTGCTCGCCGCGCTGAAGGCGCTACAGGCCCGGTGAGGGCACCCGCCGCGCCGTCCCGACGCCACTGCCCGGCCACGCCGGTCGGTGGCGTTTCCGCCTCCATTCCCCGCCCCAGGAAAATCGCCCCATGACCGATGGCAAGCGCCTGTACGTGCTCGACACCAATGTGCTGATGCACGACCCCACCGCGCTGTTCAAGTTCGAGGAACACGACATCTTCCTGCCGATGCAGGTGATCGAGGAGCTGGACAACGGCAAGAAGGGCACCAGCGAAGCCAGCCGCAACGCGCGGCAGGTGAGCCGCTTCATCAACGAACTGATCGAGGAACAGGGCACCGAGCGCATCGCCACCGGGCTCGACCTGCGTCCGCCGGGCGGCCTGCAACTGCGTTCCGCGGCCGCGCGCGGCGTGCTGCGCTTCCAGACCGGCGATTTCGGCGGCGGCGGCGAGGCCTTCGGCACGGTGATGCCCGACAACCACATCCTTGCCGCGATCGTCGCGCTGCAATCGCGCGATCCCTCGCAGGAAGTCGTGTTCGTCTCCAAGGACATCAACCTGCGGATCAAGGCGGCGATCGCCGGCATCCCCAGCGAGGATTACGAGAACGACCGCGCGCTCGACGATTTCAGCCTGCTCTACACCGGCGCGCTGCCGCTGCCGGCGGATTTCTGGCAGCGCAACGGCAAGGAGCTGAAGTCCTGGACCGACAAGGGCCGCACCTACTACGAAGTGGTGATGGCCGAGGACGACGACTGGCACCCCAACCAGTTCCTCTACCTGCCGGGCGACGAACAATCGGAATTCCGCGTGGTGTCGGTGGAAGGCGCCAAGGCGGTGCTGCAGATCGTCGATGACTACCGCAACCCGCAACACGCGATCTGGGGCATCACCGCGCGCAACCGCGAGCAGAACTTCGCGCTCAACGCGTTGATGGATCCGGAGATCGATTTCGTCACCCTGCTCGGCACCGCCGGCACCGGCAAGACCCTGCTCACGCTGGCCGCCGGCCTGGCGCAGACCATGGACGCGCAACGCTATCGCGAGATCATCATGACCCGCGCGACGGTGAGCGTCGGCGAGGACATCGGCTTCCTGCCCGGCACCGAGGAAGAAAAGATGACGCCGTGGATGGGCGCGCTCACCGACAATCTGGAAGTGCTGATGCCCAGCGCCAAGAGCGGCGGCAGCTGGGCGCAGCAGGCCACCAACGACCTGCTTGCCAGCCGCATCAAGATCCGTTCCATGAACTTCATGCGCGGCCGCACCTTCCTCTCGCGCTACCTGATCCTGGACGAGGCGCAGAACCTCACGCCCAAGCAGATGAAGACGCTGATCACCCGCGCCGGGCCGGGCACCAAGATCGTCTGCCTCGGCAACGTCGAGCAGATCGACACGCCCTACCTCACCGAAACCACTTCGGGCCTCACCTACGCGGTGGACCGCTTCAAGGATTGGGCACACTCCGCGCACATCACCCTGCGTCGCGGCGAGCGCTCGCGGCTGGCCGACCACGCCTCGGAAGTGCTCTGAGCCGCGGCCACCATCCGGAAACGGAAACGGAAACGCCGTGCAATGCCCGGCGTTCTTCCATCCGCGATCAGGGCGCGGATCAGTCGCCCTGCTGGCGCTGGCGCATCTCCCAGCGCTCCTGCGCGTCGAAGGTGCGCTCGGCCTGCGGACGCGCCTCGAGGCGGTCCAGGCCGATTTCCTCGCCGGTTTCCACGCAGTAGCCGTAATCGCCTTCATCCACGCGGCGGATGATGCTCTCGATCTTGTTGATCAGCTTGCGGTAGCGGTCGCGGGTGCGCAGCTCCAGCGCGTTCTCGGTCTCGCGGGCGGCACGCTCGGCTTCGTCGCCGATGTCGCGCACTTCATCGCGCAGGTTCTCGATGGTCTGCTTCGATTCCTCGATCAGCTCCTCGCGGCGCGAGATCAGCTTCTGCCGGAAATATTCCAGCTGCAGCGGATTCATGTATTCCTCGTCCGCGGTCGGCTTGTAGCCTTCCGGCAGGATCGGGCGGCCGGTGACGTCGTCCACCTTGAACTTGAGCGCCTTGCCCTTGGGCTTCGGGTCGGCGGCGCGCGGCGCGGAGGTGACGGCGCGGGCCACCTTGCCGATCGGGCGCACGGCCTTGGCCACCGGCGCGGGAGCCGTCTTGGCCGCCTTCGCCGGCTTGGCGACGCGGGTGTCCGCAACGACCTTCTTCGTGGCGGCCTTCTTCTCGACCACCTTCGTCGCCACGGCCTTCTTCACCGCCGGCTGTTTGGTGGCGACGGTCTTGGCCACGGCCTTCTTCGCCGGTGCCTTCGCCACCTTGGCCGGGGCCTTGGCAGTGGCCTTCTTCACAGCGGGAGCGGGTTTCGCGGGTGCCTTCCCGGGCGCGGCCTTCGTGGCCTTCGCGGTCTTCGCCGCGGCCTTCTTCGCAGGGGCGGTAGCCTTCGCAGCCGGCTTGGCGGCCTTCGCTGCGGTCTTCTTGACGGTTTTCTTGACTGCCACGTACGACTCCTTGGTTCCCTTGAGCCGGGGAAGCGGGCTGTTATAGCCTAGGTACCCCCTACCGGCAAGCGCGCCATTGTGGCGCATATGGGCGTACAAGTCCCGTGATCACGCGCTTACTCATTTCCGGCCTGCGCGGCTACAAGCGTGTCATCAGCCCGATGCTGGGCCCGCGCTGCCGGTTCACGCCGAGCTGCTCGGAGTACGCCATGATCGCGATCGAACGCCACGGCCCCGTGCGTGGGAGCGCGATGGCGGCCGCACGGATCGCCCGTTGCCATCCCTTCAACCCCGGCGGCCACGACCCGGTGCCTCCGGACCCCCGACAGGATCCGCCATGACATCCACCCTCATCACCAATGCCCGGCTGGTCAACGAAGGCCGCGAATACGAAGGCGACCTGCGGATCGAAGGCGAACGCATCGCCCTGATCGGCGAATCGCTGGCCGCCCGCCCCGGCGAAACCGTCGTCGATGCCGGCGGCCGCTGGCTGATGCCGGGCATGATCGACGACCAAGTCCACTTCCGCGAACCCGGGCTGACCCACAAAGGCGACATCGCCAGCGAATCGGCGGCGGCGGTGGCCGGCGGCATCACCAGTTTCATGGACATGCCCAACACCAACCCGCCCACGCTGGACGCCTCCGCACTGGAAGCGAAATACGCGCTGGCCGCGGGCCGCGCCTGGGGCAACCACGGCTTCTACATGGGCGCCAGCAACGACAACCTCGATGCCGTCCGCGCCATCGACCCGGCTGCCACGCCTGGCCTCAAGGTGTTCATGGGCGCATCGACCGGCAACATGCTGGTGGACGACCCGGATACCCTCGATGCGATCTTCCGCGAATCGCCGGTGCCGATCATCACCCACTGCGAGGACACGCCGACCATCGACGCCCGCTTCGCGGCGTTCGTGGCCGAGCATGGCGATGCGCTTTCGGCCATCCACCACCCGGACATCCGCAGCCGCGAGGCCTGCCTGAAATCCAGCCGCCTCGCGGTGGAGCTGGCGCGCCGCCACGACGCCCGCCTGCACGTGCTCCACATCTCCACCGCCGACGAACTGGCGCTGTTCGAACGCGGCCCGATGATCCGCGCCGACGGCAGCCGCAAGCGCATCACCGCCGAGACCTGCGTGCATTTCCTGCATTTCGCCCGCGCCGATTACGCCCGGCTCGGCAACCGGATCAAGTGCAATCCGGCGATCAAGGACGAATTCGATCGTGCGGCGCTGGTCGCGGCTCTGGTCGATGACGTGATCGACGTGCTCGCCACCGACCACGCGCCGCATGCCTGGGAAGAGAAGCAACTGCCCTACGCGCAGGCACCGAGCGGGCTTCCGCTGGTGCAGTACGCGCTGCTGGTGGCGCTCGAGCACGTGCACGAGGCGCGCCTGACCCGTGCCCAGGCGGTGCAGAAGTTCGCCCATGCACCGGCACAGCTGTTCGACGTGGTCGATCGCGGCTTCCTGCGCGAAGGCCAGTACGCCGATCTGGTGATGATCGAGGATCGGCCGCTCACCGTGCAGCGCGGCGACGTGCTGTCGAAATGCGGCTGGTCGCCTTTCGAAGGCCACACCTTCCGTTCGCGCATCGCCCGCACCTGGGTCAACGGCCGGCAGGTCTGGGACGGTTCACGCCTGCTCGGGCAGGCTGCAGGAAAACGACTGGAGTTCGCCCGATGAAGGACATCCGCATTGCGCTCGCCCTGCCATTCCTCGCCGCATGCGCCGCTTGCACGCCACCCGCCTCGCGCAACACGCAGGAGGCGGCCCCGGTCGCCGCGACCCAGCGCGACACGCAGGCCCCGGCACCTGTCGCCGTCGCAACGCCCGAGGAGGCACCTGCCATGTCCAGTCCGTCCAAACCGCCCGCACCGGTCTCCGCATCCAGGCCTGCGGCCAGCGTCGAAGGTACCCGCGACATGCCCCGACTTGAACCGACGCTTCCGGGGGAGCGCGTTCCCGGCAGCCTGATCGCCATTCCGGGGCAGGTCCGCGCCGGTGAATCACTCTCCGGGCAGGTGCCGGTCGGCAGCCGGGTCACCATCGACGGCAAATCGGTCAATGTCGATGCCCGCGGCGCGTTCCGTCATCCCGTCCCCGCCGGCGCCAGCGGCACGCTCACCGTGCGCGTGGAGCATCCCGTCGATGGCGCACCGTTGACCCAGCGGGTCCGGGTGGTTTCGCCCTGAATCGCCCCCTGCCGCCGCGCTTCGGAAAGCCGCCTTCGGGCGGCTTTTTCATGCGCCGCAACACGGATTCTCGACACCTTCGGCCGCCACGCAAGGGCCGCCGCAAACCATTCGCCCCCGGACGTGACAGGGCCAATTGAAAAGTGTTAGAACCGTCACGCTGCCTATCTTGTTTAGCTGCGGTTTAGCTCCGGTTCGGCGGCCGCCCTCTCTTCAAATATTCGACGGAAACTGACTCCCGATGACTCGGAAACGCCACCACCCATCACAGCCCAATCGCTCGCGCCTGTTCCAGGCGATTGCCCTCGGCCTCGTCATCGGCGGCTCCATCGCCACTGCACAGGCCACCGAATCGCGCCCGGCTTCGCCGACGACCACCGGCCTCCAGTGCGAGACCGATCGTGACGGCAACTGCCAGTTCCAGGCTTCGTTCCGCATCCTCAGCCCGCAGGAAGCCGCGCCGGTCGTGCCGCGCCTGACTTCCGCCCGCTTCGAGTCGGTCGGCTTCGCACCCTCCGCACCCGGCCTTGCCACCGCAGAAAGTCCGTTCGCGGACTCCGGTGCCGATGCCGATGCTGCGCCGGCCTACGAGGAAACCGGCGTGATCGGTGATCCCGACAGCTGGATCACCGAGGAGTTCCAGCTCGACTGGGGCCTCGAGGCGGTCAACGCGCACCATGCCTATGCCCGCGGCCTGACCGGCGCCGGCGTGCGCCTGGGCGTGCTGGACAGCGGCACCGGCCTGACCCACAGCGAGTTCCAAGGCAAGGACCACATCTCCCTGACCATGGCCGACCTGCTCGAGGACGGCACCCGCTGCAACACCTTCCGCAGCTTCGGTGGCGCCAATCCCTGCTTCGCCACCCGTGGCGACGAAGTGCAGCTCGACTATGTGCGCTTCAACGCGAGCGTGCCGCAGGCCATCCGCGACATCATCACCAGCGGCAACTACGTCCAGCCCGGCTTCACCTACCAGAGCCACGGCACCCACGTCGGCGGC
Organism: Pseudomonadota bacterium; assembly: GCA_023394655.1. GTDB lineage: Bacteria > Pseudomonadota > Gammaproteobacteria > Xanthomonadales > Xanthomonadaceae > Solilutibacter. The sequence continues at coordinate 937 of JAEXAG010000153.1, read as the reverse complement.
ACCATCGCCGCCAATCGCGACGGCAGCGGCATGCATGGCGTGGCCTTCGGCTCCAACCTCGCCGTTGCCCGCATGTTCCACGACACCGCCCGCGAATGGACGCGGACCGCCACCGGCTACAGCGTGGTCGATCTGGCGCCGGGCAAGTCCGCCAGCACCAGTGCCTTTGCCGACGTCTTCCGGCAGATGGCCGCCGCCGGCGTGCGCGCGGTCAACCACAGCTGGGGCTACACCCTGCAGCTGTACTACGGCAGCCAGCTCGACCTGTACTACAACGCCCCCGGCTGGCAGGAAGACTGGGAAATGTTCCGCGATGGCGCGCTGGAAACCGGCATGATCCACGTCTGGGCCGCAGGCAACCTGCGCCAGGCGCCGCCGGCCGGCCTCTGGCCGATCGCCGGCCTCACCGCCAGCCTGCCGCGCTACATGCCGGAACTCGAACCGTACTGGCTGAGCGTGGTGAACATCGGCCGCACCGGAAATCCGGACAACCCCTACGGACTTTCCGGCTCTTCCATGATGTGCGGCGAGAGCATGAACTGGTGCCTTGCGGCACCGGGCAGCACCATCGCGTCGAGCGTTTTTGCAGGCGACGAGAACGTCGAGGGCAACCTGGTCCAGAACCCGGACGGCAGCTACACGCTGGAAATCACCGCCGAGGACCCGGTATCCGCCTACGCCTATTACAGCGGCACCTCGATGGCCACTCCGCACGTCACCGGCGCGCTGGGCCTGTTGTTCGAGCGTTTCCCCTACCTCACCGGCCCGCAGGTGCGTGACATCCTGCTAACCACCGCCACCGACATCGGCGCCCCGGGCATCGACCCGGTGTTCGGCTGGGGCCTGATGAACCTGCAGAAGGCCATCGAAGGCTACGGCCAGTTCCGCGTCGATACCGACGTGGTGATGGACCAGCGCGCCGGCGGCGTGAAGGTGT
>JAEXAG010000096.1 GCA_023394655.1 Pseudomonadota bacterium | reverse complement strand
CAGTTCCCGTCGGCCATCGGCGGCGTGGTGCCGGTGTTCAACCTCGAAGGCATCCCGGCCGGCAAGCTGCGCTTCTCCGGCCCGGTGCTGGCCGAGGTGTACATGGGCAAGATCACCCGCTGGAACGATCCGAAGATCGTCGCCGAAAACCCCGGCGTCGCCCTGCCCGACGACAAGATCAACGTGGTCCGCCGTTCCGATGGCTCGGGCACCACCTTCAACTTCACCAACTACCTCTCCAAGGTCAGCCCGGAATGGCAGTCGGGCATCGGCGAAGGCACCAGCGTGAACTTCCCGGTCGGCATGGGCGGCAAGGGCAACGAAGGCGTGGCCGCCTACGTGCAGCAGATCAAGAACTCGATCGGCTACGTCGAACTCTCGTACGCGATCCAGAACAAGATGCCCTACGCCTCGATGCAGAACGCCGCGGGCAACTGGGTGGAGCCGAACGCCGCCAGCTTCTCGGCCGCTGCCGCCAGCGCCGACTGGGCCAGCGCGCAGGACTTCAACCTGGTCATCACCAACGCCCCCGGTGCCGATGCCTGGCCGATCACCGCGACCAACTTCATGCTGATCTACAAGCAGCCGAAGGACGCCGCCAAGCAGCAGGCCACGCTCGACTTCTTCAAGTGGGCGTTCGAGCACGGCCAGGAGCAGGCCAGGGCGCTGGATTACATCCCGCTGCCGCCGGAACTGGTGCAGCAGGTCGAGGCCTACTGGGCCGCGCTGAAGTAATCTCCTGATCGCGCGGGGCGGCGGGGTGCGGCCATTCCGCCCCCGCCGTCCGCGCGAGAAAGCCAGCCCCCGGCCGGCCCCCCACCGCATCGAGTGCCCCCGATGAATGCAGCTTCCCTGCCGGCGTCCAGCCAACGCGATGCCAAGGACACCCGTCACGACAACGTGTTCCGCTGGGTCCTGACGGCCGCTTCCATCTTCGTCCTGTTCACGCTGGCCGCGGCCGCGCTGTCGATGCTCTGGGGCGGTCGCAGCGTGCTGGGGCAGGAGGGCCTGTCGTTCTTCACCTCGTCGGAATGGAATCCGGTCGAGAACAAATACGGTGCGCTGGTGCCAATCTACGGCACCATCGTCACCGCCATCATCGCGATGCTGATCGCCGTGCCGGTGAGCTTCGGCATCGCCTTCTTCCTCACCGAGGTGGCGCCGCGCTGGCTGCGCGGGCCGGTCGGAACCGCGATCGAACTCCTCGCCGGCGTGCCCTCGATCATCTACGGCATGTGGGGCTTCTTCATCCTGATGCCGGTGATGCGCGAGCACGTGATCCCGCTGCTCGACGAACACCTCGCGCCGCTGCCGGTCATCGGCAAGCTGTTCCAGGGGCCGCCGATCGGCGCCGGCATGCTGACCTCGGGCATCGTGCTCTCGATCATGGTGATCCCGTTCATTTCCTCGACCATGCGCGAGGTCTTCATGACCGTGCCTTCGCGCCTCAAGGAATCGGCCTACGCGCTCGGCTCCACCAAATGGGAAGTGAGCTGGGACATCGTGCTGCCCTACACCCGCTCGGCGGTGATCGGCGGCATCTTCCTCGGCCTCGGCCGCGCGCTCGGCGAGACGATGGCGGTGGCCTTCGTGATCGGCAACAGCGTTCAGTTCACCAGCTCGCTGCTGGAGCCCTCCACCACCATCGCCGCGCTGATCGCCAACGATTTCGGCGAGGCCACCGAGACCTACCGTTCCGCCCTGCTGCTGCTCGGCTTCGTGCTCTTCATCGTGACCTTCGTCGTGCTCGCGCTGGCGCGGCTGATGCTCACGCGCCTCGCCCGGAAGGAGGGCAACTGATGGCCGCCCGCCCCGAAGCCCGCGACTACCGCAAGTCCGACGCGCTGTACCGGCGCCGCCGGCTGACCAACCTGATCGCGGTGACGCTGGCCAACCTGGCCGCCCTGTTCGGTCTGTTCTTCCTCGCCTGGATCCTGTGGACGCTGGTGTCCAAGGGCGTCGCCAACCTCAACCTGGACCTGTTCACGAAGGACCAGCCGCCGCCGATGGAAGAAGGCGGCGGCCTGCGCAACGCCATCGTCGGCAGCCTGGTGATGTGCGTGGCCGGCCTGGCGATCGGCGCGCCGCTGGGCATCGCCGCCGGGACGTGGCTTGCCGAATACGGCAACCGCGGCAAGCTGGGCACGGTCGTGCGCTTCGTCAACGACATCCTGCTTTCCGCGCCCTCGATCGTGCTCGGCCTGTTCGTCTATGCGCTGATCGTGATCCAGACCGGCGGCTTCTCCGGCTTCGCCGGTGCGGTGGCGCTGGCCTTCATCGTGCTGCCGGTGGTGGTCCGCACCACCGACGAGATGCTGCGACTGGTGCCGGTGACCATGCGCGAAGCCGCGCTGTCGCTGGGCGTACCGCAGTGGAAGGTGATCTCCCAGGTGCTGTACCGCTCGGCGCTGCCGGGCATCGTCACCGGCATCATGCTGGCGCTGGCGCGCATTTCCGGCGAAACCGCGCCGCTGCTGTTCACCGCGCTGGGCAACAAGTTCCTGAGCTTCGACCTCGGCAAGGAAATGGCCGCCATCCCGCTGGTCATGTTCAACTTCGCCGGCTCCGGCTTCGAGAACTGGGTCAAGCTGGCCTGGGCCGGCGCGTTGGTCACGACGTTGTTCGTGCTGACCGTGAGCCTGCTGGCGCGCGCCATCCTTCTGCGCAACAAGATCACCCATGACTAATCTTTCCTCCCGGAATCCCGACATGAACGATGCACGTCCCGCCATGCAGCACCTGCATGTCCGCGAAGGCCAGGCCACGGTGCCGTCCTCGGTGAAGATCTCGACGCGCGGCCTCGATTTCTACTACGACAAGTTCCACGCCCTGAAGGGCATCAACCTCGACATCCCGGAAAAGCGCGTCACCGCGTTGATCGGCCCCTCGGGCTGCGGCAAGTCCACGCTGCTGCGCGTGTACAACCGCATCTACGCGCTGTACCCGAAGCTGGAGGCGCGCGGCGAGGTGCTGCTGGACGGCGAGAACATCCTCGACCCGAAGTACCCGATGAACCGCCTGCGCTCCAAGGTGGGCATGGTGTTCCAGAAGCCGGTACCGTTCCCGATGACCATCTTCGAGAACGTCGCCTACGGCATCCGCCACCACGAGAAGCTCTCCAAGGCCGACATGAACGACCGCGTCGAGCAGGCGCTCCGCCAGGGCGCCTTGTGGGACGAGGTGAAGGACAAGCTCGGCCAGAGCGCGCTGGGCTTGTCCGGCGGCCAGCAGCAGCGCCTGTGCATTGCGCGCGCGGTGGCGCTGCGCCCCGACGTGCTGCTGCTGGACGAGCCGACCTCCGCGCTCGACCCGATCTCCACCAGCCGCATCGAGCAGCTGGTCGAGGAACTGAAGCACGATTACACCATCCTCATCGTCACCCACAACATGCAGCAGGCGGCGCGCGTCTCCGACTACACCGCCTTCATGTACCTGGGCGACCTGATCGAGCACGACGAAACCTCGACCATCTTCTCCAATCCCTCGAAGCAGCAGACCGAGGACTACATCACCGGCCGCTTCGGCTGAGCCGGTCATCGACGAGAACCAAGGAATCCCCATGCACCAGGAACGCGACCACATCGTCAAGAGCTACGACGAAGAGCAGCAGCGGCTCGGCCACGAGATCCAGCGCATGGGCGCGATGTCG
>JAEXAG010000083.1 GCA_023394655.1 Pseudomonadota bacterium | reverse complement strand
ATTTCCGGGTACAGCGAGAGGTCGTCGTCCACGATGTCGCCGAGCGACAGGCCCAGCCGCGCCCGCGTGCGGCCTGCAAGCGGCTCGACGATGCTGCGCCGGTAATGATCGACGTCCACTGCCGATTTCGGCTGCGGATCCCCGAACACGCGCACTTCCAGCGCCGCCTGCGGCGCCGGCGCGGGCCTCAGCGCGAACGGCCGGCAGGCTTCGCCCGGCCCGCGCCAGTGATCCGGCAATCCGTCCGCACGCCGGCCCGGATCATGTCCCGCGGGCTTGATGACGAATACCGGCGCACCCGCGCGCGGCGGCAGGCGGTAGCGCCCGGCGGCATCGGTGCGGACGATTTCTTGGCCGTTCGAGACGGCGATCCCGGCCAGGCCGGGCTCGCCCGGATCGCGGCGGCCATCGCCGTTGCGATCCTCGAACACCTCGCCGACGGCACAGCCCGCAACGGGCGAGGACGCCATCGCCGGCGACGCCAGACAGATGAGCAGCAGCAGGGGAAGGATCGCTCTCATCCCCCGATCATCGCAGGCCGCGGCGACACCTGCGTGTCGCTCAGCCGGCCTGCGCCGCATCCAGCACGACGTTGCGCGCGACCATCGCCACCGCGGCGGCGACATCGCCGTCCAATGCGCGGTCGCGCTCCATCGGCGCGATGTACCGACGCACCTCGCGATGCGCGCGTGCCACCGCGTCGCCCGGCGGGAAATCGGTGGCGGCCGCCAGTTCGGCGCGCAGGGCTTCGACTTCCGCAAGGAACAGCGCGCGGCTCGGCGAATCCGCGGCCGGGCCACCCTGCACCTTGGCAGCGAAGGCCTCCGCATCGCCATGGCGGGCGAGTTCGGCGGCGGCATTGAGCATCCCCCGGCGCAAGTCCAGTGCCTGCGCGGCGGTTGCAAGCTCCAGGCCCAGCACCTTGCCGAGATCGTCCGCCATCGCCAGCACGTGGCGGGCCTCGTTGGCGCCCATCGAGACATGGTCCTCGGCATTGGCACTGGTCGGGATCGAGTACACCGAAGCCGGCATCGCGCGGCTGGCAAGGTCGTTGACGATGGCCGCAGCGGTGTACTGCACGATCATGTAACCGGATTCGGTGCCGTCCTCGTTGCCGATCAGGAACGCCGGCAATCCGTCATTGGTGGCGGGATCGACCAGCTTGTTCAGGCGACGCTCGCTGATCGAGGCCAGCACCGGGATCGCCGCCTTCACGTAGCTCATCGCCAAGGCCAGCGGCATCCCGTGGAAATGGCCGGCGGAAATCACCTGCTCCTCGACGTGCGGCCTGTCCGCGTCCGGGAACACCAGCGGGTTGTCGGTCACCGCGTTCAGCTCGATGTCGAGCACGCGCGCGGCCTGCGCCACCGCGTCGCGCACGGCACCATGCACCTGCGGGATGCAACGCAGGCTGTAACTGTCCTGCGGCTGGTGCTTCTTGCCGCCACGGAAGGGCTTGAAGCGGGTGTAGAACTTCTCGCGGCCGTGGCGCTGGTCGTCGGCCACCCAGTCCCAGCCGATGTCGAAGGTCAGCGCCTGTGCTTCGGGCGTGTCCCAGGCACCCGGCTGCCACTGGCGGAATCGCGGCACCAGGTGGTAGGGGATATCGGCAAGGCGCGAGCCCTGCAGCAGGCGCCGCAGGTTGGCGGCCACCTGCACCTGGCCCGGATGCGGGCGCAGGGCATGGACTTCCGGCGCGAACGCGCCCAACCGCCCGGCGAAGGCATCCAGGGTCATCGCCGCGGCGAGATCCGCGGTATCGAGCAGCTCCTCCAGTCGCGCCAGGGCCAGCACGCCGGTCGCCAACATCTGCGCGGTGCCGTTGTTGAGCGCCAGGCCTTCCTTGTAGCTGAGATGCACCGGCTCCAGGCCGGCGCGCGCCAGCGCCTCGCCGCCCTTCATGCGCTCGCCATCGAAGAAGGCCTCGCCCCCGCCCAGGAGCACGATGGCCAGATGCGAGAGCGGCGCCAGATCACCCGACGCGCCGACCGAACCCAGCTGCGGCACCACCGGCACGATGCCTGCGTTCAACATCGCCGCCATCGCCTCCAGTGTCTGCACGCGGATGCCGGAATGGCCGCGCAACAGGGTGTTGATGCGGATGCCGAGCATCGCCCGCACCACCTCCGGCGCGAACGGCTCGCCCACGCAGACGGCATGGGTGACGATCAGGTTGCGCTGCAATTCCTCGTGCAGCGAAACCCCGTCGCCGCCCTGCCCGTCCACGCCATCGCGCAGGTGGCGGGCGCCGAGCAGCTTGTCGGCATTGCTGCCGAAGCCGGTGGACACACCGTAGATCGGTTCCTCGCGGGACACCTGTTCGGCCAGGAAGCCGGCTGCGCGATCGACGCGCTGCAGCGCTGTCGCATCAAGCGAAACGCGGGCGCCACGGGCGATCGCCACCAGCCCGGCGCGGTCGAGCGAATGGCCATCGAGATGGACGGTCAAGTCGGGCGTCATGCCGAGGCTCCTTCCAGTCGTTGCCCGATCCAAGCGGCGGCATCCGCCGCCGGCACGGTTTCCTGCTCCCCGCGGGCGAGATCCTTGAGCGTCACCGTGCCGTCGCTGCGCTCGCCTTCGGCGCGCAGGGCGACGAAGCGGATGCCTGCGCGGTCGGCGTACTGGAA
>JAEXAG010000041.1 GCA_023394655.1 Pseudomonadota bacterium | reverse complement strand
CGCTGCCTTCCTCGTCACGACGGCGACGCTCGCCGCGCTCGGGCTTGTCGCCCTTCTCGTCCTTGTGCTTCATGATCAGGGACTGCTCGGTGACGGCCTCGTCGCGCTTGATGATGAGGTGGCGCAGGACCGCATCGTTGAAGCGGAAGGCATCGACCAGCTCGTCCAGGGCGGCCTGGTCGCACTCGATGTTGAACATCGCGTAGTGGGCCTTGACCAGGTTGTCGATCGGATAGGCCAGCATGCGGCGGCCCCAATCCTCGATGCGGTGGATCTTGCCGCCGGCGGCTTCGATGGCGCCGGTGTAGCGCTCGAGCATGCCGGGGACCTGTTCGCTCTGGTCCGGATGGACCAGGAACACGACTTCGTAATGACGCATTGGGTTTTCCTCGTGGATATCGGCAGGACGGGATTGCCCTGCCCGACAGCCCCCGGTCGCCGCGGACGGCACCGTGGAGCGAGTTCTCCCGGCGGTGTACGCAGGGAGCAGGAAATGATGACAGAATCAAGGGCTTGCGACAAGCCCGGCGGAACTGCTCAGGCCAGTCCGGGATCGGTGGTGAAGCTCTCGCCGCAGCCGCATTCGCCCTGCGCGTTGGGGTTGCGGAACACGAATTGCTCGTTCAGCCCCTGCTTGAGGAAATCGATCTCGGTGCCGTCCACCATCGGCAGGCTGTCGGCATCGACCAGTACGCGCACGCCATCCTGTTCGAACACGCGATCCCCCTCGTCGACGGCATCGGCCATCTCGATCAGATAGCCCCAGCCCGAACAGCCGGTGCGTCGCACGCCGAAGCGCAAGCCGGCCTTGCCCGGCTCGGCGGCGAGGTAGCTGCGGATGCGTTCGAATGCGGCGGGAGCAAGCGTGACGGCCATGAGGATCCTGCGTGGCGGTGAACCGGATAGATGGTGGCGCAAGGCCATCCGATCAAGGCCCGGGAGGCTCGGGTCCGGCATCAGTCTAATCCAGCGGTCATTGCTATGATTCCGCCTTTCCGTCCGGATCCGCCACGCACCATGACCATCGCCAGCGTCCAACAGGCCCTCGCCGGGCATTTCCCCATCGAAGGCCGGCTCACCGTCCGCGGCTGGGTACGCACGGTACGGGGTTCGGCGGCACTCGCCTTCGTCAACGTGAGCGACGGTTCCGGCTTCGCGCCCATCCAGGTGGTCGCCACCGATGCGCTGGCCAATTTCGAGGACATCAAGCGCCTGACCCCGGGCTGCTCGGTGATCGCCACCGGCACGCTGGTGAAATCGCAGGGCAAGGGCCAGGGCTTCGAGATCCAGGCCGAGGCCATCGAGATCGTCGGCTGGGTGGAGGACCCGCTGACCTATCCGATCCAGCCCAAGCCGATGTCGCCGGAATTCCTGCGCGAAGTGGCCCACCTGCGCCCGCGCACCAACCTGTTCGGCGCGGTCACCCGCATCCGCCACTGCCTGGCGATGGCGGTGCACCGCTACTTCCACGAAAACGGCTATTACTGGATCTCCACGCCGATCATCACCACCTCCGATGCCGAGGGCGCCGGCCAGATGTTCCGTGTCTCCACGCTGGACATGGCGAATCTTCCTATCGGCAAGGATGGGCAGGTGGATTTCGGCCGTGATTTCTTCGGCAAGGAAACCTTCCTGACCGTCTCCGGCCAGTTGAACGTCGAGGCCTACTGCCTGGCCTTGAGCAAGGTCTATACCTTCGGCCCGACCTTCCGCGCCGAGAACAGCCACACCACGCGCCACCTCGCGGAATTCTGGATGGTGGAGCCGGAAATCGCCTTCGCCGACCTGATGGAAAACGCCGCGGTGGCCGAATCCTTCCTCAAGTACCTGTTCCGCGCGGTGCTGGAAGAGCGCGGCGACGACATGGCGTTCATCGCCGAGCGCGTGCAGAAGGACGCGATCACCCGCCTCGAAACCTTCATCAACGCGCCGTTCGAGCGCATCGACTACACCGAGGCGGTCGAACTGCTGCAGAAGAGCGGCCGCAGTTTCGACTTCCCGGTGGAATGGGGGCTGGACCTGCAGACCGAGCATGAGCGCTGGCTCACCGAGGAGCACGTCGGTCGCCCCGTGGTGGTGATGAACTACCCGGAGGCGATCAAGGCCTTCTACATGCGCCTCAACGACGATGGCCGCACCGTGGCCGCGATGGATGTGCTGGCGCCGGGCATCGGCGAGATCATCGGCGGCTCGCAGCGCGAGGAGCGCCTGGAGATGCTGGATGCGCGCATGCAGCAGTTCGGCCTGGATCCGGAGCACTATGGCTGGTACCGCGATTTCCGCCGCTACGGCAGCGTGCCGCACGCCGGCTTCGGCCTCGGCTTCGAGCGCCTCGTCGTCTATGTCTGCGGCCTCTCGAACATCCGCGATGCGATTGCCTACCCGCGCGCGCCCGGCAGCGCGGAGTTCTGAGCATGGTGCTTTTCCTCGCCCTCTGCTTCATCGGCGTCGCGATCGCGGCCATCAGCGCCTTCGTGATTTTCTGGCCGCTCTCGCTGGTGCATCTGCGCGACCGTCATCCCGAAGTCCACCAGCGCCTGGGCGCCGCGGCCTTCTTCGCGCCCAACGTGCTCTGGTGGCTGCTTTCGGGCGGCTATCGCGAAGTCCGCGACCGCAGCTTCACCGGCCTTGCCACCCCTGCCCGACTCGCGCTCGGGACACTGCTGTTCGCGCTGGCGATGTCCGGCCTGCTTTGGCTGTGGTCCATCGCGTTCCCGGACATCGGCGCATGAACGCGTCCGCGCACGATGACGATCGCCTCCGCGACGACTGGTGGCTGGCCACGCTCGGTGACACGCTGATCTGGGCGCGGATGCGCGTGCGCGAGGCCGGCACTGCGGAAGTGCTGGATTCCGATGGCAACACCCTGCCCTACGACAGCCCCGACAGCGCGCGCGCGGCCTTGATGGATGCCGGATTCGTCGCCTACGACGGGCTCGACGAGGATGATGCGCTGCACCGCGGCTTCAGCCTGCACGAAGTCTCGCCGCCAAGTCCCGAAACCGGCGAATTGCGCTCGCAGATGGTGCGTTCGCTGGGCCGCCACGCCTGATTCCGACCTTTCATCCGAAACCCGCAAGGCAGGACATGGATCTCGATCTCAAGGGCAAGCATGCATTGGTCTGCGGCGCTTCCGAAGGCATCGGTCGCGCCACCGCCATCGAACTGGCCACGCTGGGCGCCAGCGTGACGGTGCTGGCACGGCGGGAAGCCGCCCTGCGCGAAGTCCTCTCGGCCCTGCCGACCGACCAGGGACAAGGACACGACTTCCGCGCCGTGGACATGGCCGACACCGCCGCACTCGGCTCGGTCATCGCCGCCTTGGTCGCCACGCGTCCGGTCCACGTCCTGGTCAACAATTCCGGCGGCCCGCCGGGCGGCCGTGCGATCGATGCGGGCCTGGACGCCTATCTGCACGCCTTCACCCAGCACCTTCTGGCCAACCAGACGCTGGTCCAGGCCGCCGTGCCGGGCATGCGCGAGGCCGGCTACGGGCGCATCGTCAACATCATCTCCACCTCGGTGTACGAGCCGATCCCGAATCTCGGCGTCTCCAACACGGTGCGCGCGGCGGTGGCCGGCTGGGCCAAGACCCTGTCGCGCGAACTGGCGGCCGACGCCATCACCGTCAACAACGTGCTGCCCGGTTTCACCGAGACCGGGCGCATCGCGCAGATCGTGAAAAACCGCATGGAAGCCGGCGGCGAAAGCGAGGAGGCCGTCCGTGCCGAACTGGTTTCGCTCGTTCCCGCCCGCCGCTTCGCACAACCCGCTGAAGTCGGTGGCGTGGTCGCCTTCCTCTGCAGCCCGGCCGCGGCTTACGTCAGCGGACAATCCATCGCGGTGGATGGCGGGCGAATGAATTCGATCTGAGCGGCAGCCGCATCCAGGCAGCGCCGGGCGAGCGTCGACACCAGCTGCACTGCAGCCCCCGGATGGGGGCCGGCGGTTTACCCTAGCGGGATGCGATTCCTGCATCACTTCATCGACGGTCGGGCAGTCCCTCCCGCATCCGGACGCGGGCTGGACGTGTTCGACCCGGCCACGGGCGAAATCCACTGCCGGGTAGCGCGCGGCGGCGCGGAGGATGTCGAAGCGGCCATCGCGGCGGCGCAGGCCGCATTTCCGGCCTGGTCTGCCCTGCCCGCCAGCGAACGGGCGCGATGGCTGGAAAAACTTGCCACGGCGCTGGAATCGCGCCTGACGGCATTCGCCGAGGCCGAATCGCTGGATGCCGGCAAGCCATTGGCGCTGGCCCGCGACGTGGAGATACCACGCGCCATCAGCAACCTGAGGTTCTTTGCCCACGCGGCCACGCAATTTTCGAGCGAGTGCCATCACGGCGAGGCGGGGCTGAACTACACGCTGCGCCAAGCGCTGGGCGTGGTGGCCACGATTTCGCCGTGGAACCTGCCGATTTACCTGTTCACCTGGAAGATCGCGCCGGCATTGGCGGCGGGGAACACGGTGGTCGCGAAACCGTCGGAGGTGACGCCCCTGACCGCGGGCTTGCTGGGCGAGCTGGCGATGGAAATCGGCTTTCCGCCCGGCGTGCTCAACATCGTGCACGGGCTGGGGCCGGAAACCGGCGAGCCGCTGGTCACCGATGCACGGACCCGGGCCGTTTCCTTCACCGGCAGCACGGCCGTGGGCAAGCGCATCGCCGCCTTGGGCGCGCCATTGCTGAAGAAGGCATCGCTGGAACTGGGCGGCAAGAATCCCCTGCTGGTATTCGCCGATGGCCCGTGGCGGGAGAACATGGATACGCTGGTGCGCGCGGCCTTCCAGAACACCGGCCAGATCTGCCTGTGCGGCTCCCGATTCCTCGTCGAGTCCTCGATCCACGAGGAATTCCGAGCGGAGTTCGTTGCCCGCGCGAACGCTTTGCAGGTGGGCGAGCCGGGGAATCCCGCGACCCGGATCGGCCCGCTGGTCTCGCAGGCGCACTTCGACAAGGTCATGGCGGCCATCGAACGCGCGCGCGCGGAAGGCGGCCGCATCCTGTGCGGCGGCGAGGCCTTGCAGCGCCCGGGCTGGTTCGTGCAGCCCACGGTGATCGAAGGGCTCGGCCCGGATTGCAGCAGCAACCGCGAGGAAATCTTCGGCCCGGTGGTCACCCTGCAGTCCTTCGACAGCGACGAAGAGGCCCTGGCGCTGGCCAATGCCGGCGACTACGGCCTGGCCGCCAGCATCTGGACCCGCGATCTGTCGCGCGCGCACCACTTCGGTGCCCGCCTGCGCACGGGCATCGTCTGGATCAACACGTGGCTGCAGCGCGACCTGCGCACGCCCTTCGGCGGGATGGGACAATCGGGGCTGGGCCGCGAGGGCGGGCTTGAAG
>JAEXAG010000031.1 GCA_023394655.1 Pseudomonadota bacterium | reverse complement strand
GCCGGCCGCATGGTCGTCATCGTCGATGACGAGGACCGCGAGAACGAGGGCGACCTCATCATGGCCGCGGAGCTGGTCAAGCCCTCCGACATCAACTTCATGGTCACCCATGCGCGCGGGCTGGTCTGCCTGTCGCTGACCCGCGAGCGTTGCCGCCAGCTCGGCCTGCCGCCGATGGTCCGCGACAACACCTCGCAGCACCACACCAACTTCACCGTCTCCATCGAGGCGGCCGAGGGCGTAACCACCGGCATCAGCGCCTACGATCGCGCCCACACCATCCGCACCGCGGTGCGGCCCGACGCCGAACCCTCGGATCTTTCGCAGCCCGGGCACATCTTCCCGCTGCAGGCGCAGCCCGGTGGCGTGCTCAACCGCGCCGGCCACACGGAGGCCGCGGCCGACCTGGCGATGATGGCCGGGCTCGAACCCGCGGGCGTGCTGGTGGAAGTCCTCAACGCCGACGGCACGATGGCGCGTCGTCCCGAGCTGGAGGTGTTCGCGCGCGAGCACGGGCTCAAGATCGGCAGCATCGAGGCCCTGATCCGCCATCGGCTGGAAACCGAACACACGGTGGAGCGGGTGGATTCGCGCCCGATCGACACCGCGCACGGCGAGTTCGTCCTGCATACCTACCGCGACCGCCTGAGCCACGGCCTGCACTTCGCGCTGCAGCACGGCGAGGCCGATCCGGGCCGCGCCACGCTGTGCCGGGTGCAGATGCAGAACGTGCTGGCCGATGGCCTGCACTGGCGCCGCGACGATTTCGGCCCGCTGGCCGGCGATGTCATGGCCGCCATCGCCGAGGCCGGGGAGGGCGTGCTGCTGCTGCTTTCCGAGGCCACCGGCCCCGAGGCCCTGCTGGCGCGCATCCGCAACGAGCCCGCCGCGCCGGCCCCGGCCGCGACCCAGTGGCGGCGCAACGGCGCCGGCAGCCAGATCCTCGCCGATCTCGGCTATGGCCGCCTGCGCATCCTCGGCACCCCGCGCAAGCAGGTCGGCCTGGGCGGATTCGGGCTGGAAGTGGTCGAACACGTGACGCTGGCGGGCTTGCCCGGCTGAGTGCGGATCCCTGCCGGGCGGCCGCGGCCCTACAATTGGGGCCCCATTCCCCGAGTCCTCCCCATGCCCAGTTTCGAAGGCAACCTGCGCGTCTCGCAGGACGTCCGCTTCGCGATCATCGCCAGCCGCTGGAACGCACGCGTCACCGAAGCGCTGATCGAGGGCGCGCGCAAGGCGATGCGCGACCACGGCGTGGATGAGTCCGCGGTCGATGTCCATCGCGTGCCGGGCGCTTGGGAATTGCCGGTGCTGGCCGGGCGACTTGCCGCCGGCGGCCGCCATGCGGCGATCGTCGCGCTGGGCTGCGTCATCCGTGGCGAAACCCGGCACTTCGAACAGGTGGCCGATGGCTGCTCCGATGCGCTGATGAAGGTGGCCGTGGATTTCGGCCTGCCGGTCGCCAACGGCGTGCTGGCGGTGGAGCGCGTCGAGGATGCCGAAGCCCGCGCCGGCGGCAGCCACGGCAACAAGGGCGAAGAGGCGGCCATGGTCGCCATCGAGATGGTCGACCTGTTCCGCCAGATCGATGCGCTGGAAGAAGCGGGGGAAGACGCACGATGAAGCCGCGCCGGAATCCGCAGGGGATCGATCCCGTCCATCGCACCCGCGCCCGCCGTCGCGCGATGCAGGCCGTCTATGCCTGGCAGCTTTCCGGCGGCAGCGCGCAGCAGGTGATCGCCCAGTTCGCGCACGAGCAGGCGCACGAAGTCGCCGATCTCGCCTATTTCGAAGACCTGGTGCGCGGCGTGATGGCGCATGTGGCGGAGCTGGACGCGGGCCTGGCGCCGCAGCTCGATCGTGAAGTGGCCGAAGTCGATCCGGTCGAGCGCGCCGTCCTGCGCATCGCCGCCTACGAGCTCCGCCACCGCATTGACGTGCCGTACCGGGTGGTCATCAACGAAGCCATCGAGACCGCCAAGCGCTTCGGCGCCGACCACGGGCATACCTACGTCAACGGCGTGCTCGACCGGCTGGCGGCGGATTGGCGCGCGGTGGAAATGCAGGCCGCGCGCGGCTGACGCCGGTGGCCGGCGAATTCGACCTGATCGAAACCATCCGCGGCCGCGCCCTTGCGCGCGCCGACGTGCTGCTCGGAATCGGCGACGACGCCGCGTTGCTGGCAGCGCCGGCCGGCATGCAGCTGGCCTGCTGCGCGGACACCCTCAATGCCGGCGTGCATTTCCCCGCCGATGCGGACGCGGCGGCCATCGGCTGGAAATCGCTGGCGGTGAACCTGTCGGACCTGGCGGCGATGGCCGCACGCCCGGCCTGGTGCACGCTGTCGCTTTCGCTGCCGGAGGCTTCGGCGGACTGGCTGGAAGGCTTCTTGGACGGCTTCCTCGCCCTTGCCGCGCGGCACGAGGTGGCGCTGGTCGGCGGCGATACCACCCGCGGGCCGCTTTCGATCTCGGTGACGGCGATCGGCTTCGTCGAGCCCGGTCGGGCCCTGCGCCGCGATGGCGGGCGCGTCGGTGACGAGGTCTGGGTCAGCGGCACGCCGGGCGATGCTGCGGCCGCGCTGGCCTTGTGGCAGGCCGGCCATCCCGTTCCCGATGCCTTGCGTCAACGGCTCGACCGGCCGGAACCGCGCGTCGAGCTGGGCCTGGCGCTGGCGGGCATCGCCGCCGCCGGCATCGACGTTTCCGATGGCCTGCTGGCCGACCTGGAGCACGTCGCGTTCGCGAGCGGGCTGGGCATCGAAGTGGACGCCGGATCGTTGCCGGTTTCCGCGGCATTGGCCGCGCTCGACGTGCCTGCCGGACAGCGCCGCGAGTGGCAGGCCAGCGGTGGCGACGATTACGAACTCTGCTTCAGTGCGGCGCCCGCCGACGCACCGCGCGTGGAGGCCGCCGCGCGCGGTGCCGGCGTCGCCGTGACCCGCATCGGCCGGATGGTCGCGGGTGCGGGCGTGCGCGCGATGGTGGAGGGCCGCGAATGGCGGCCCGGGCAGAGCGGCTACCGCCACTTCGGCTGAGGCATCGGCGCGCGCTTCGGCGCATGATGGGCGAAAATGAAGCGTGCGCCGCGCGGCGGTGCCTGCCTTGCCCCGTTTTCCGGATTGCCAATGACCGCTTCGAATTCCCTCGCCCCCAGCTACCAGCCCGCCGACATCGAATCCCGCCGGTACAAGGAGTGGGAGGCCAGCGGCGCGTTCGCGCCCCAGGGCGACGGCCCGGCCTACACCATCCTGCTGCCGCCGCCCAACGTCACCGGCACCCTGCACATGGGCCACGCCTTCCAGCATACGCTGCAGGACGCGCTGATCCGCTACCACCGCATGCGCGGCTACCGCACGCTGTGGCAGATGGGCACCGACCACGCCGGCATCGCCACCGAGATGGTGGTGAACCGCAACCTCGCCATCGAGGGCAAGGGCGAGACCCGCGATTCGCTGGGCCGCGAGGCCTTCATCGCCAAGGTCTGGGAGTGGAAGCAGCAATCCGGCGACACCATCGAGCGGCAGATGCGCCGGCTGGGCGCGTCGGGCGACTGGTCGCGCAGCGTGTTCACGATGGACCCGATGGCCTCCGAGGCCATCACCGAAGCCTTCGTGCGCCTGCACGAGCAGGGCCTGATCTACCGCGGCCAGCGGCTGGTCAACTGGGACCCGGTGCTGAAGACCGCGATCTCCGATCTGGAGGTCGCCAGCGAAGAGGAAGACGGCCACATGTGGTCGATCCGCTACCCCTTGGCGGACGGCGCGAGCTACGAGCACGTCGAGGTCGATGGCGACGGCAATGAGACCCTGCGCGAAACCCGCGATTACGTGGTGGTCGCCACCACCCGCCCGGAAACCATGCTCGGCGACACCGCGGTGATGGTGCATCCGGATGACGCGCGCTACCTCGCACTGCACGGCAAGGCGGTGGACCTGCCGCTGACCGGCCGCCGCATCCCGGTGATCACCGACGACTACGTGGACAAGGCCTTCGGCACCGGCGTGGTCAAGGTCACGCCCGCGCACGATTTCAACGACCACGCGGTGGGCCAGCGCCACGGGTTGCCGCTGATCAACGTGTTCACCGACGAGGCGAAGGTGGTCGGCCATCTCGACGAGATCGCCGAGAGTTATCGCGGCCTCGACCGCTTCGATGCGCGCAAGGCCATCGTCGCCGACCTCGAGGCCGCCGGCCTGCTGGTCGAGATCAGGCCGCATCGCCTGCAGGTGCCGCGCGGCGACCGCAGCGGCCAGGTGATCGAGCCGTTCCTGACCGACCAGTGGTTCGTGAAGATGGACGAGTTGGCGAAGCGCGGCCTTGAGCTCGTGGAGTCCGGCGAAGTGAAGTTCGTCCCGCCGAACTGGATCAACACCTACCGCCACTGGCTGGAGAACATCCAGGACTGGACGATCAGCCGCCAGCTCTGGTGGGGCCATCGCATCCCGGCGTGGTTCGACGAGGCCGGCAACGCCTACGTCGGCCGCAGCGAGGCCGAGGTGCGCGCGGCGCACGGCCTGGGCGACATCGCGCTGCGGCAGGACCCGGACGTGCTGGAGACCTGGTTCTCCTCGGCGATGTTCCCCTTCAGCACCCAGGGCTGGCCGAACGAGGACGCGATGGGCGAACTCGGCTTCGACATCGCCCTGCCGACCAGCGTGCTGGTGACCGGCTTCGACATCATCTTCTTCTGGGTGGCGCGGATGATCATGATGACCGACCGCCTGGTCGGCCGCGTGCCGTTCCGCGATGTCTACATCACCGGCCTGGTCCGCGACAAGGACGGCCAGAAGATGTCGAAGTCCAAGGGCAACATCCTCGACCCGCTGGACATCATCGACGGCATCGGCATCGAGGAACTCGTCGCCAAGCGCACCTTCGGCCTGATGCAGCCGAAGATGGCCGAGAAGATCGAGAAGGCCACCCGCAAGGAGTTCCCCGCCGGCATCAACCCGCACGGCGCCGATGCGCTGCGCTTCACCATGTGCGCGCTGGCCGGCCCGGGGCGCGACATCAAGTTCGACCTGCAGCGCGCCGAGGGCTACAAGAACTTCTGCAACAAGCTGTGGAACGCCACCCGCTTCGCGCTGATGAACGTGGGCGATGCGACGTTCGACGGCGCGCCGCGGCCGCAGACCGATGCCGAGAAGTGGATCCTGGCGCAGCTGGAGCGCACCACCGCCGAGGCCGCCGAGCACTTCGCCAGCTACCGTTTCGACCTGCTGGCGCAGGCGCTGTACGAATTCACCTGGAACCAGGTCTGCGACTGGTTCCTGGAGCTGGCCAAGCCCGCGCTCAACGGAGATGACGCCGAGGCCGCCGCGAGCACCCGCCACACGCTGGCATATGTGCTGGAACGCCTGCTGCGCCTGCTGCACCCGCTGATCCCGTTCGTGACCGAGGAGCTGTGGCAGGCGGTGGCGCCGAAGCTCGGCAAGTCCGGCAGCATCATGCTGCAGGCCTGGCCGCAGCCGGGCGCGACCGACGTGGCCGGCTACGGGCAGGCCGAGGCCGACATCGAATGGCTGAAGGCGATGGTCTCCGCCCTGCGTCGCATCCGCAGCGAGCTGGGCGTTTCACCGGGCAAGCAGGTGAGCCTGCTGGTGCGCGGCGGCGGCGAGGCCGAATGCGCGCGGCTGGGCCGCTTCGATGCCGCGCTGCGATTCCTCGCCCGTATCGAGCGCATCGACGTGCTGGCCGGCGAGCCGCCGGCATCAGCGGCCGCGCGGGTGGGCGAGCTGGATCTGTTCGTGCCGCTGGAAGGCCTGGTCGATCTGGACGCCGAGCGCGCCCGCATCGACAAGGAACTCAAGCGCGTGGCGGGCGAACTTGCCAAATCGCAGGGCAAGCTGGCCAGCGAGACGTTCGTGGCCAATGCGCCGGCGACCGTGGTGGAGCAGGAACGCGCCCGGCTGGCGGAATGGACCGCGCAGCACGGGGCGCTGGCGGACCAGCGGCAGCGGCTGGGGTGAAGCCCGTGGCTTGACCCCGTTTTCGCCCCTGGTGCGTTGTAACCCCCGGATCTCGAAGGAGCGGGCTGATGGATGGTGAAGGCAGGGTGGCAAGGATCGTGTCGCAGGGCGTGGTCGCCCTGCTGGTGCTGGGAATGGCGGGTTGCGCCTGGGCAGCCGAGCCCGGCGACGGGCCGGGCGGCACGCTTCCGGCATTCGCCTCGCAGGAGGCGTTGGACAAGCAACTGGCGGAATGGCGTCGGCGTTCGCAGGCGGAGCAACTGCGCCTGCGGGCCCGCTCCAGTGGTGAAATGGCGATGCCGGTGCCGACGCCCGCGCCGGTGGCCGCCGCGGCACCGGCTGCGGATGGCGCGCCGGCTGCCGGGGAGTCCATCACCAACGTGCAGGTCGCGGGCGTGGACGAAGGCGGCATCGTCAAGCGCCACGGCGACCATCTGGTCGTGCTGCGCCGCGGCCGGCTGTTCACGCTGCGGATCGGCGGCGACGCCCTCGCGCCGGTGGATGCGATCGATGCCTTCGCGCCCAGCACCGGCGATGGCGCCTGGTACGACGAAATGCTGGTGAGCGGCGATCACGTGGTGGTTATCGGCTACAGCTACGCGCGCGGCGGCACCGAGATCGGGCTGTTCTCGATCGACCGTGCCGGCCGGCTCGCCTATCGCGAGACGCACCATCTTTCCGGCAACGATTACTACTCCTCGCGCAACTACGCCAGCCGCTTGATCGGCGACACGCTGGTGTTCTACACGCCGCTCCATTACGACCGCTGGGGCGGCAGGCTGGTGTATCCGGCCATCCGCCGCTGGCGCGACGGCGCCGGCGAGCGCGATTTCAGGCGCATCCTGCCGGCCACGCGCATCCATCGCGCCGATCGCGGGGTGGACCCGACCCGCGACATGCTGGCGCTGCACACCGTGACCCGCTGCCGCCTGGTCCCGGCGATGCAATGCGAGGCCAGCGCGGTGCTGGGGCCGGCCGGCCGCGTGTTCCACGTTTCCGCGGAAGCCGTGCATGTCTGGACGATGCGCATCCCGCGCGACTCGCGTCGTGCCGGGCCGCCGCCGGGGACGCTGGTGCGCCTGCCGCTGGATGGCTCGGCGCCGAGTGCCGTGGGCGTGCACGGGGCGCCGATCGATGCGCTCTCCTTCCACGAAGCCGATGGACATCTCAATGTCCTGCTGCAGACCGTCGGCGGCGGCGATGCCATGTGGATGCCGGAATGGGGCGGCGGCCGGATGGCGCTGCTGCGACTGCCGCTGGCGCGCTTCGGCGGCCAGGCGGCGATCACCACGCCGCGCGATTACCGCCTGCTGCCGGCGGTGTCTTCCGGCGAGCGGCACAATCG
Source organism: Pseudomonadota bacterium (assembly GCA_023394655.1). Classification (GTDB taxonomy): domain Bacteria; phylum Pseudomonadota; class Gammaproteobacteria; order Xanthomonadales; family Xanthomonadaceae; genus Solilutibacter. The sequence continues at coordinate 4,210 of JAEXAG010000031.1, read as the reverse complement.
CTACATCGGCGAATGGCTGCTCTACGGCAGCGCGCCCTGGGATGGGACACGGCAATCGGAGGCGAAGGCCTACGCGCTGCGCTATGCCCGCGGCGATGCGGAAATCGAGCTGGCGCCGGGGCATGGCGTGGAACGCATCGAGGCGATGGGCCGTGATGCCGTGCTGGTCGGGAACTTCGATGACCGCCTCGGTTTCAGCGCCGTGGCGCTGGCGCCGGATGGGGCGCGGATCGCCGGGCGCTGGCAGCTTCCGGGTGCGCGGCAGGGCGAAAGCCGCACGCACGGGTTCTTCTATCGCCGGGATGGCGAGCGATCCGGCATCGTCGGCCTGCCGGTGCGCCGCAGCGGGGAACGCGCGGGTGCGGCGGTGGCTTTCCTGCGCAATGCCGGCCTCGCCTGGCGGCCGCTGGGCGAGCTGGCGGCGCAGGCCGATCCTTCGCGGGATGACGGCTGCGTGGCCAGTTGCGTCGATTGGTACGGCAATGCGCGCCCGATCTTCCTCGGTACGCGGGTGTTCGCGCTGCTGGGCTACGAGCTGGTGGAAGGACGCCTGGAAGGCGAGGTGATCCGCGAGCGCCGTCGCGTCGATTTCGCGCCGCGCACGCATCTGCGCCCGCGCGCCGACTGAGCGGCAAGACCGGAAACGACCATCGGATGGCAGGCCGGCAGCGTGCCTGCCATTCCGTTTCGTGAAGCCGGGGCTTAACAACCCGGCGGGATCAGGCGGTTACCCTACGCGCCCCGATGATGTGCACGCCATGTGAAGGCCGCGCATTCAGCGATCCCGCAGCAGGGCCAGCGCCTCTTCCACGGCGGCGCGTGCCGCCCGGCTCGGCGGTTTCTCGGGGACATGGACGGGGGCCGGCGCCGGGATGGCGACACGGACCCGGAGGCTTCGCGCCTCGAGCCCGACGGATCGGGCCGCTTCGAGGATTTCCTCGCTGGCCAGCCGCGCGCGGTTGGCCCAGATCGGGGAAGCCGCGAGCACGGACAGGCGTCCCTCGGCCACGTTGCCCAAGCGCAGGTGGCCGCGCAGGTTCGCCGGCCATGCGGCCTGCAGTTGCCGGCCCACGGCGTCCAGCCACATCGCGCGGCGCAAGGGATCGCCCGCGGCATCGTTCATCACGGCGTCCAGCGCCGGCTTCGGCTGGCTTTTCCCCTTGGAAGCGGGGCGCCCGGGTACGGATTCAGACATGCAATCGAAACTCCAGCAGCTCGCACAGCATACGCGCGGGCAGGCCGATGCGGCGATCAAGCGCCTGCGCGGCGGATTCCTCAAGCGCCCGCTGTTCGGCGCGATGACCTGCCTGGTGGTCGGGCTTTCCGGCGGGGCAGTGGCGATGCAGGCGCTCGACGCCGGCCACGATGCCGAAGCGCGGCAGGCGCGCCTCGAAAGCGAGGCTGCCCAGCGCGAGCTGAACGCGATGGCCGCACGCCTGGCCGAACTCCAGGCCGAGACCACCCGCCTGAACGCGCTCGGCCAGCGTCTGACCCGCATCGCCAAGCTGCCCGAGGGCGAGTTCGATTTCGGCCAGCCGGTCGGCATCGGTGGTGGTGGCCCGGTCCACGACATCGCACCGCAGGCGCTGCAGGGCGGCATCCGCCAGCTCGATGCAAGCCTGCGCGATTCCGGCACCCGCCTCAGCGCGCTGGAATCGGTGCTGTTCCACCGCGAGCGCGAACAGGCGGCGCTGCCTTCCGGCGAGCCGGTGGCCGGCAGCTACGTCACCTCGGGCTTCGGCCTGCGCGCCGATCCCTTCGGTGCCGGCGGACAGTTCCACAAGGGCATCGACTACAAGGCCAACCACGGCGATCCGGTGCTGGCGGTGGCCGATGGCGTGGTCACCTTTTCCGGCAACCGCAGCGGCTACGGCAACACCATCGAAGTGGACCACGGCAACGGCTACGTCACCCGCTACGCGCACAATTCCCGACTGAGCCGCGAAGTCGGAGATCTGGTGCGGGCCGGGCAGGAAGTGGCCAGGGCCGGCTCCAGCGGCCGCTCCACCGGCGTCCACGTCCATCTCGAAGTGTGGCGCGACGGCCAGTACGTCGATCCGGGCCGCTTCCTGCAGCAGCGCGAACGCGGTTGAGTCGCGCCACGGCCCTTGATACGCGCGCCGGCCGCCTCCACTACAATTGACGAGTTGCCGAAGGGTGCCCATGCGCCCTTCTTCTTTTTCCGCGCCCGCCACGTGCGTGCGGCGCAAAACCGAAACGGCCCGACCCCATGTTCAACAGCCTGCTTACCCGCGTCTTCGGCAGTCGCAACGACCGCCTCCTGACCCAGCTAAACCGGATCGTCACCCGGATCAACGCGCTGGAGCCGCAGATGCAGGCGCTCTCCGATGCGGAGCTGCAGGCCAAGACCGCCGAATTCCGCCAGCGCAACGCCGCCGGCGAATCGCTCGACAAGCTGCTGCCGGAAGCCTTCGCGGTCTGTCGCGAGGCCTCGGTGCGCGTGCTCGGCATGCGCCATTACGACGTGCAGCTGGTCGGCGGCATGGTGCTGCACATGGGCAAGATCGCCGAGATGCGCACCGGCGAAGGCAAGACCCTGGTCGGCACCCTGCCGGTGTACCTCAACGCCATCGAAGGCAAGGGCGTGCACGTGGTCACCGTGAACGACTACCTGGCCCGCCGTGACGCCGGGCAGATGGGCAAGCTCTACAACTGGCTGGGCCTGTCGGTGGGCGTGGTGTACCCGGGCATGCCGCATTCCGACAAGCACGAGGCCTACGGCGCCGACATCACCTACGGCACCAACAACGAGTTCGGCTTCGATTACCTGCGCGACAACATGGCGCTGTCCAAGGCCGACCGCTACCAGCGCGGGCTGAACTTCGCCATCGTCGACGAGGTGGACTCGATCCTGATCGACGAGGCGCGCACGCCGCTCATCATCTCCGGCCCGACCGACGAGACGCCCGATCTCTACATCCACGTCGACAAGATCGTGCCGCAACTGGTGCGCCAGGTGGACGAAAAGTCCGAAGGCGATTTCTGGGTGGACGAGAAGGGCAAGCAGGTCCACCTCTCCGAAGCCGGCATGGAGCGCGTGGAAGAACTGCTGCGCGGCATCGGCGTGCTGGGCGAGGAGGATTCCCTCTACGCCGCGCAGAACATCCACGTCGTGCACCACCTCAATGCGGCGATGCGCGCGCATGCCATCTACCAGCGCGACGTCGATTACATCGTGCGCGATGGCGAAGTGGTCATCGTCGACGAGTTCACCGGCCGCACCCTGCCGGGCCGCCGCTGGTCCGACGGCCTGCATCAGGCGGTGGAAGCCAAGGAACGCGTGAGTGTGCAGCGCGAGAACCAGACGCTGGCATCGGTCACCTTCCAGAACCTGTTCCGCATGTACGGCAAGCTGGCCGGCATGACCGGTACCGCCGATACCGAGGCCTACGAGTTCCAGAGCATCTACGGGCTGGAAGTGGTGGTGATCCCGACCCATCGGCCGATGGTCCGCAAGGACCATCCGGACCTGGTGTTCCTCAACCGCGCCGGCAAGTACCGGGCGGTGGCGCGCGAGATCAAGGAATGCCACGGCCGCGGGCAGCCCGTGCTGGTCGGCACCACGTCGATCGAGGTCTCCGAGCTCCTCAGCGAGTACCTGGCGAAGGACGGCATCGCCCACGAAGTGCTGAACGCCAAGCAGCACGAGCGCGAGGCGACCATCGTGGCCCAGGCCGGCCGGCCCGGCGCGGTCACCATCGCCACCAACATGGCCGGCCGCGGCACCGACATCGTGCTCGGCGGTTCGCTGGAAGCCGAGCTGGCACAACTCGAAGCCGAGACCGGCGCGCCCGTCGACGAGGCCACCCGCGCCAGCCTGAAGGCGGCGTGGCAGGAACGCCATGACCAAGTGAAGGAAGCCGGCGGCCTGCACATCATCGGCACCGAGCGCCACGAGAGCCGCCGCATCGACAACCAGCTGCGCGGCCGCTCCGGCCGCCAGGGCGATCCGGGCTCCTCGCGCTTCTACCTCTCGCTGGAAGACAACCTGATGCGCATCTTCGCCGCCGAGTGGGTGCAGAAGATGATGGAGCGCATGGGCCTGAAGGAAGACGACATCATCGAAAGCCCGCTGGTGACCAAGCAGATCGCCAACGCGCAGCGCAAGGTGGAAGCGCACAACTTCGACATCCGCAAGAACCTGCTGGATTTCGACGACGTCAACAACGACCAGCGCAAGGTCATCTAC
>JAEXAG010000171.1 GCA_023394655.1 Pseudomonadota bacterium | reverse complement strand
TGCTGCGCTACATGCGCTCGCTGGCGGACAAGGACCTGGCGATGGACCGCACGATGATCCCGCTGGGCTCGTGCACCATGAAGCTCAACGCCACCGCCGAGATGATCCCGATCACCTGGCCGGAGTTTTCCAACCTGCACCCGCTGGTACCGGCCGACCAGGCCGAAGGCTATCGCGAGCTGATCGAAGGCCTGGAGGCGATGCTGGTGGAATGCACCGGCTACGACGCGGTCAGCCTGCAGCCGAACTCCGGCGCGCAGGGCGAATACGCCGGCCTGCTGGCGATCCGCGGCTACCACGCCTCGCGCGGCGAGGCCCATCGCGACATCTGCCTGATCCCGGAATCCGCCCACGGCACCAACCCGGCCTCGGCGCAGTTGTGCGGCATGAAGGTGGTGGTGGTGGCCTGCGACAGGAACGGCAACGTCGATGTCGAGGACCTGCGCGCCAAGGCGGAGAAGCACAGCGCCAACCTTGCCGCGATCATGATCACCTACCCGTCCACGCACGGCGTGTTCGAGGAAGCGGTGGTGGAGATCTGCGAGATCGTCCACGCCCACGGCGGCCAGGTCTATACCGACGGCGCCAACATGAACGCGCTGGTCGGCGTGGCCAAGCCGGGCAAGTGGGGCTCGGACGTCTCGCACCTGAACCTGCACAAGACCTTCTGCATCCCGCACGGCGGCGGCGGCCCGGGCGTCGGCCCGTGCGCGGCCAAGTCGCACCTGGCCCCGTTCCTGCCCAAGGGCTTCGCCAATGACGGCCCCGGCGTGCGCACCGAAGGCGTGGGCGATGGCGCGATGGTCAGCGCCGCGACCTACGGCTCGGCCAGCATCCTGCCGATCACCTGGATGTACATCACCATGATGGGAGCGGCCGGGCTGACGCGTGCCACCCAGGTGGCCTTACTCGGTGCCAACTACATCGCCCGCAAGTTGGCCCCGCACTACCCCACCCTGTACACCGGCCGCAACGACATGGTCGCGCACGAGTGCATCCTCGACCTGCGCCCGCTGGAGAAGGCGACCGGCATCAGCGCCGAGGACGTGGCCAAGCGCCTGATCGACTTCGGCTTCCATGCCCCCACCCTGAGCTTCCCCGTGGCCGGCACGCTGATGGTCGAGCCGACCGAATCCGAGTCGAAGACCGAGCTGGACCGCTTCATCGCCGCGATGGTGCAGATCCGCGAGGAAATCCGCATGATCGAGGACGGTCGCCTGGATCGCGCCGACAACCCGCTCAAGCACGCCCCGCACACCGCCACCCAGGCGATGGCGGCCGAGTGGCGCCACGGCTACAGTCGCGAGCTGGCGGTGTTCCCGCTGGCCAACCTGAAGCGGCAGAAGTACTGGCCGCCGGTGGCCCGCGTGGACAACGTGCACGGCGACAAGAACGTGTTCTGCGCCTGCATCCCGATCAGCGAGTTCATCGAGGAAGGCGAGCCGGAAGCCTTCAGCGAGCCGATGGCGGTCTGAGCCGGGCCGCTGCACACCGCGCAACACCGCGAACCCCGCCATACCGGCGGGGTTCGCGTTTCCGGCCATGCCGCGCGATCAGGCCGGCTTCGGCACCGCCCCGCTCTGCACCGGACGGATCACGTCGCCGGTCTCGTAGCCGAGCGCGCTGGCGTAATCGCGCCACTGGACGATCGTGTCGTGGGCGGGATTCGCATCGCGGGCAAGCAGCCACAGGTACTTGTAATCGGGCGTGCCGACCAGCGCCATGTTGTAGCCCTCGTCGAGCCGCAGAATCCAGTAATCGCCCTTGGTGAACGGGATCCAGCGCAGGCCGGCCGGCAGGAAGCTCACTTCCAGCTTGGCGTTGGTGGCGGCATCGGCCACCGTTGCCCGGCCGATCGCGTCCTCGTACTCGCCGTTCCCGTCCAGCGAACGGTTGTGCACCTCGATGCTGCCATCCTCCTGCAGCGTGTAGGTGGCGGTCACGTCGCGGGCATCGGTGTCCTCGTGGCGGATCGGCTTGCGCACGATCTCGTACCAGGTGCCGAGGTAGCGCTGCAGATCGACGTGCGGGACGGTGGACGGTTCGGGCCGGGTCATCGGGTGCTTCCTGTCGTGGGGGATTTCCAGTGTTCCGGTTCCCTCGACAGGCGAGCGTGAAAGCCCCCGGCGATCACTTCTCCGGCAACGCGTAATCCAGTCGATGCGGCGGCGGCTCGCCGCCCTCCCCCTTCAGGTAATGATCCATCCACTGCAGCAGGCGCATCGAATAGTCGTAGCGTGATGCCGCCCGCTGGTTTCCGTGGCCTTCGCCCGGATACAGCACCAGCCGCACAGGCGCCTGCCCGGCCAGCTTCAGGTAGCGGTACATCATGTAGGACTGCATCGGCGGGACGCGCGGATCGGCTTCGCCATGGAGGATCAGGGTCGGCGTGCGGGACTTGGCGGCATGGGTGATCGGGCTCTGCCGGCGGAACATCTCCGGGTCCTCCCACGGCCACTTGCCCATGTGCACCAGGTGCTGCTCCCAGGGGATGTCGCCGGTGGTGATCAGCGAAGCCTGATCGGAAATGCCCACGAACATCACCGAGGCGGCGAAGCGATCGCTGTAGTGCGTGGCACCCCAGGCACTGGCGTAGCCGCCGTAGGAGCCGCCGGTGATGCCGACCTTGCCGCCATCCACCAGCCCGCTGGCGATGAGATGGTCCACGCCATCGACGATGTCGTCGAACTCGCCCATGCCGGGCTCGCCGAAACCGAGCTTGGAGAACGCCACGCCGCGGCCGGTGCTGCTGCGATAGTTGGGCAGGAAAACCGCGTAGCCCTGTGCCGCCAGCACCTGCAAGGGCTGCGAATAGGCCGTCAGCCAGCCGTTGGAATAGTGCGATTCCGGGCCGCCGTGGACCACGGTCACCAGCGGCACCCGCGTGTTGCCGCGACGCACCAGCGGCTGCACCAGCAAGCCTTCCAGTTCGAGCCCGTCGCGCGCGCGATAGCGCAGCACTTCCTGCCGGGCGAGACGCACACCGGACAGCCACGGATTGCTGTCGGTGAGCCGGCGGGCCGAAGCGGCGCCTGCCGGCAGCACGAAGGCTTCGCCCGGATGCAGCGCGGCATGGCCGACCAGGCCGAGATCGCCGGCAGCGGAAATCGAGACACCGCCCCAGACTGCGCGGCCGGCGGGCAGCAGGGTGCGCTGGCCACTGCCATCGGCGGCGACTTCGCCCACCCTCGCTTCCATGCCTTCGTGGCTGACGAAGACCAGACGGCCGCCATCGCGCCATTTCATGTCGATGACGTGGCCTTCCAGCCCCGGCAGCACGTCGCGGAAAGCGCCGCCATCGCGGCCGGCGACCATCAGCCGGCCCTGCTGGGCATCGTGCTTGTCCTCGGCCGAAACGAAGGCGAGATGCGCGCCGTCACGGCTCCACTCCATGGCACCGAGCTTGCCCGGATTGTCGATCCGACCCAGCTCTCGGCCATCGGGGGAAAGGATGCGGATGCGGGTGAAGACCAGCGTGTCGTCGGTAAGCTGCCGCGGCGCCACCGCCAGCGCCAGCCGATCGCCGGCCGGGCTCCACGCCACCGATTGCACGCTGCCCTCCAGCGCCACGCGGCGCGGCCGGGACTCGGTGTCACCAACATTCGCGATCCACAGGCCGACCGGCCGCCAGTCCTCCTCGTACACCTTCTGGGTGAAGCCGCGCCGGCGCTCGGCGCGCAGGTCCTCGGATTCCGGCTCCTGCGCCAGCAACGCCACCTGGCGGCCATCCGGCGACAGGCTGTAGCCGCGGATATCGGCCTCGAGCCGGGCGATCTGCTGCGATTCGCCGCCGGCCAGCGGGATCCGGTACAGCGTGCGGGTTTCATCGCCACTGCGGCGCGCCAGATAGGTCAGGCCGCTGCCATCCGGCATCCACTCGACGGCGGCCGCATTGACCTTGCCGGTGACGAAGCCGCGATTCCCGCCACGGACATCGGCGACATGCAACTCGGTCCATGCCGGGCCGTCATCCTCGCGGCCGAGTGCTCGCGGCACTGCGCGGATGTAGGCGAGGTGGCGACCGTTCGGGCTGATCGCCGTTTGCGACACCGCCTGCAAATCGGCCACTTGGCGCAGCGTCATCCCCGATGGCGCTGCCGCAGCATGCGTGCCGCCGGCAGCCAGCGCCGCAAGCAGCATGTAATTCCATGCCCGCATCGATCATTCCCCGAAACCATGAATCCCCACACTTTGGCGATCCGCGCCCCGGCTGGCAAGCACGGCTGTCAGGCGCCGGATGTCGAGGCCTGCCGCGAAGCGTTCGCGAATCCTGCGCGCCATTCGCCGGGCCCGGCGCCTTGCGCCCTGATCAGGGCTGCGAGGAGGGGACGAAGATCGCGATGCCGCTGGCATGGCGCTTCGAGGGCGAAACGGTGACCCCGACGCCCATGCCGGAATAACCGCGCCCGCCGAGGCTGCCGCCGTGGCCACCGATGCTGACGCCGGTCCCGCCGCCCTCATCGGCGGTGCCCAGCAACACCACGCCATTTGCGCCCAGTTGCGCGGCCTGTCGGCGCAGGCGGTCGATCACGTCATTGGTCTTGGCCTGCTCGCCGATGGTGAACGCGCCGCTGGAAACATCGAGGCGTGCGACTTCCTCGTAGGGCACGGTCGGTGCCGAATAGTAGACGCGCACCGTGGCCGGATCGATCGGCGCACGGGTGGTGCCGGTCACGCGCGGTGCGGTGGCACAGGCGGCCAGCATGGCGACGGCCAGCAGGAAAAACAGGCTGCGGAGCAAGGATCGCGTGTTCATGGCAGGTCTCCCGGAAGTGCTTTCCGCATGATCCGACACCCCGGATGAACGGCAGGCTTGGAGCGGGCCGATTGTACGGGGCGGCGCAGGCCCCTACCCTTGGCGGCTTCGCGCCTTGCAGGAACCGAGATGACAAGCACCCCGCCCAGCCCCGCCCGCTTCGGGCTCGTGCCGCAGATCGCCGTGGGACTTGTCTTCGGCGTGCTGGTCGGCTGGCTGTGGCCCGCCGCCGGCAATGCGCTTTCGCTTCTGGGCACCCTGTTCGTATCCGCGCTGAAGGCGGTGGCCCCGGTGCTGGTGTTCCTGTTGGTACTGGCCGCGATCAGCCGCTTCCGCGCCGGCGGCAACCTGCATATCCGCCCGGTCCTGCTTATGTACCTGGTGGGCACGTTCCTGGCCGCCGTGGTGGCCGTCGTGGCCAGCTTCCTGTTCCCGACACGGCTGACCCTGATCGCCGCGCCCGCGGCGCAAGCCGCGCCTTCCAGCCTGCAGGAAGTGGTCTCCAACCTGCTGATGAACATCGTCAGCAACCCGGTTTCGGCCATCGCCAATGCCAACTACATCGGCATCCTTGCGTGGGCGGTGTTGCTCGGCATCGCGCTGCGCGGCGCCGGCGAACCCACCCGCGAGTTCCTCGGCGATGCGGCGGATGCCGTCGGCAAGGCCGTGCAGTGGGTGATCCGCACCGCGCCGCTCGGCATTTTCGGACTGGTCGCGGGCACCGTGGCGCAGACCGGTTTCGGCGCGCTGGCCGGATACGCGCGGCTCCTTGCGGTACTGGTGGGCTCGATGCTGTTCATCGCGCTGGTGGTGAACCCGATCATCGTGTTCATCAAGATGCGGCGGAATCCATATCCGCTGGTCTGGACCTGCCTGCGCGAATCCGGCGTGACCGCGTTCTTCACCCGCAGCTCGGCGGCCAACATCCCGGTCAACATGAACCTGGCGCGCAAGCTCGGCCTGCACGAGGACACCTACTCGGTGACGATCCCGCTCGGCGCCACCATCAACATGGCGGGCGCGGCCATCACCATCAACGTGATGACGCTGGCGGCGGCACACACGCTCGGGATCGAAGTGGATTTCGCCTCGGCACTGCTGCTGAGCGTGGTGGCAACGCTCGGTGCCTGCGGCGCGTCGGGCGTGGCGGGCGGCTCCCTGCTGCTGATCCCGCTGGCGGCCAGCCTGTTCAACATTCCCGATGATGTCGCCATGCAGGTGGTGGCGATCGGTTTCGTGATCGGCGTGGTGCAGGACTCGGTGGAAACCGCCTTGAACTCCTCCACCGACATCCTGTTCACCGCCGCGGCCGACCCTGCCTGTTCGGCGCGCGCAAAAAGCTGAGCCCACCGGAGGCCGGGCGCGGCGAAGTCTCAGCCGCGCCGCGCCTGCATCCGGTGCATGAAGATCCCCGCCACCACCACGCCCAGCGCCACGACGGAGATGATCAGCGTGGCCAGTGCATTGATTTCCGGGGTGACGCCCAGCTTGACCTTGGAATAGATCAGCATCGGCAGGGTGCTGGAGCCGGGGCCGGAGGTGAAGCTGGCGATCACCAGATCGTCCAGCGAGAGCGTGAACGCCAGCAGCCAGCCGGCCAGCAGGGCCGGCGCGATCAGCGGCAGCGTGATCAGGAAGAACACCCGCCACGGTCGCGCGCCGAGATCCATCGCGGCTTCTTCCAGGCTGCGGTCCAGCGATGTCATGCGCGAGCGCACCACCACGGTCACGTAGCAGGTGGTCAGGGTGATGTGCGCCAGCATGATCGTGCCCATGCCGCGCTGCGGCCAGCCGGTCATCTGCTGCAGGGCGACGAACAGCAGCAGCGATGACAGGCCCAGCATCACGTCCGGCATCACCATCGGTGCCGAGTTCATGAGACTCAGCACGCCACGTCCGGGGAATCGGCCGAAGCGCGAGAGCGCCATGCCGCTGGCCGTGCCCAGCAGCACCGCCGCGGTGGCGGCCGTGGCCGAGATCGTCAGGCTGCGGCCCAGCGCATCGAGGATCTGCTGGTTGCCGAAGAGCTCGCCGTACCAGCGCAGCGAGAACCCGCCCCAGACCGTGGACAGGCGCGAGGCGCTGAACGAATACACGATCACCGAGATGATCGGGATGTAGAGGAAGGCGTAGCCGGCCACGATCACCGCCCACAGCCACCAGGCCTGGCGCTTCACGAGACCGCCTCGCGCTGCTCGCGCTTGTTCTCGAAGTATTCGAACACCAGCGTCGGGATGACGATCAGCAGCAGCATCGCCACGGCCACCGCCGAGGCCAGCGGCCAGTCGCGGTTGGTGAAGAATTCGGTCCACAGCACGCGGCCGATGGTCAGCGCGTCCGGCCCGCCGAGCAAATCCGGAATCACGAATTCGCCCACCGCCGGGATGAACACCAGCAGGCTGCCCGCGATGATCCCCGGCATCGACAGCGGCAAGGTGATCCGCAGGAACGAGCGCATCGGCCGCGCACCGAGATCGCGCTCGCCGGCAGCCGCGCGGCGCTGGTGCTGCGCTGGGATTTCTGAGGCGCAAGCCGCACCCTGTACGCCCCGAGGCCCCGCCATTGCGCGGGGCTTCGTCGTTTCGGGCCGCGATCAATCGGCGACGGGCGCGCGCAGCAGGCCTCGCTGGCGATACCACCATTCCAGCGGGACCGTCACCAGCGGCGGAATCGCGGCCAGCACCGCCAGCATCAACGCCCAGCCCGGCCAGCGCAGGCGGGTCGCGGTGTAGAACACGGCGGCCAGATAGGCCAGGAACGC
>JAEXAG010000166.1 GCA_023394655.1 Pseudomonadota bacterium | reverse complement strand
AGCGCGCGCAGGTTGGCGGTGCGCTTGCCGCCGGTCTTGCCGCCCGCCGGCGTGTTCGACGGCCGCTTGGCCACCGCCTTCTTCGCGGCCTTTTCCGCCACCGGGGCCTTGGCGACGGCCTTCTTCGCGGCCGCCTTTTTCGCAGTCGCCTTCGTCGTTGCCTTCTTCGTCTTTGCATCCTCCGTGCCCGCCGCCTTGCGGGCGGCCTTGCGGGCCTTCATCGCGCTGCCGGCTTCTTCGTCCATGCGGTTGCGCGCGCGCATCCGCGAGGCGGTGAAATCCTTGCCCGGTGCCTGTGCCTTGGAAATCGCCGCCTTGCGGGTGCCGCGACGCTGCGGCGCAGCCTTCGGCACGATGCCCGCCTTCTCGTTCTTGCGCGCGACCTTGAGCTGGCCTTCGAAGCGCTTGAGGATGTCGGCGATCAGCGTGACCTTGTCCTTGCTGCGCTGCTGGTTGGCATCGCCCGATGCGCCGCGCTTGCTGCCGGTCTTTTCGCGCTGGGCCACGCGCTGGCGTTGCAGCTGGTCGCGCGCCTTGTCGCGCAGCGCGCGGGTGCGCTCGACGCGGCGATCGAGCTGGCTGGCGGAAAACTTGCGCAGCGGAACGATGCGGCTCTCTTCGTAGAGCTTCATCTCGGAAACATTCAGCAGTTTGCTGGCCTGGGCCTTGGTGAAGGTTGCGGGCATGGGGTGCTCCTCGGTTGGACATCGCCACCTTAACCGCATTGCGATGTGCATGTCGTCGAAAGCGACATGCGCGATCGCGCATCGCGTGGCTCACGCAGGCTGGAATACGCCGGTTTCCAGCGTGGTTTCCAGGGCCTTGCGCCATGCCCCGGGCTCGATGCACTTCTGCGCGCGCCAACTTTCGCTGTAGAGCGTTTCGCGATAACGCGCACCGCGATCGCAGAGCAAGGTCACGATGCTGCCCCGTTCCCCGGCGGCTTTCATGCGCGATGCGAGCTGCAGGCAGGCGACGAGGTTGGTGCCGGAAGAGCCGCCGTAGCGGAAGCCGAGCAGCGACTCGAGCACCAGCATCCCGGCGATGGAGGCGCAGTCGTCGACTTCGATCACTTCATCCACGACGCCGAACTGGAAGCTCGGCTCGACGTTCTGGCGGCCGATGCCCTCGATCAGGCTCAGGCAATCCACGTGCGCATTGCGGTCCTGTGTGGGCCAGGCGCGCGCGTACACCATGCCGGCGGGCTCGGCCACGCACAGCCGGGTGGGCATGCCGCGGTAGCGCAGGTAGCGGCCGATGGTGGCCGAGGTGCCGCCGGTGCCGACGCCGCAGACGATCCACGCCGGATCGGGATGCGGTTCGCGGGCGAGCTGGCCGATGATCGATTCGGCGATGTTGTTGTTGCCGCGCCAATCGGTGGCTCGCTCGGCCAGGCCGAACTGGTCGAGGAAGCAGGCGCCATCCGCGGCGATCTCGCGCGCGCGCTCCTGCGTGCATTTGCCCGGCGGCGTGAGATCGCAATGGCCGCCGAGTGCGAGCACCGCTTCGATCTTGCCGGGCGCGGTGCTGTCGGGCATCACCGCGGTGAAACGCAGGCCCAGCAGGCGCGCGAACCAGGCTTCGGAAATCGCCGTGCTGCCGGAGGATGCATCGACCACGGCCTGGCCCGGCATCAAGCGCCCGTTGCAGAGCGCATAGAGGAACAGCGAGCGCGCGAGCCGGTGCTTGAGGCTGCCGGTCGGGTGCGCGGCTTCGTCCTTGAGGTAGAAATCGATGCCCGGGAAGCCAGGAAACGTCATGTGCAAGAGATGGGTGTCGGCCGAGCGCCCGGCTTCGCGCCTGAGCACCGCGATGGCATCGCTGACCCATTGGCGAGGCGTTGTCTGGTTGGTCATTTCGATGCTCGCGTGCGTGTCGGGGCTTCGATTATCCCGCACCCGCACCCGCACCCGCACCGGCGGCGCGCCGATCAGGCGAAGTACGGCGCCAGCCAGCCAAGCGGGTGATGCAGGCGCGCGATGCCGTACATGAAGGCGATGGTCGCCAGCGCCGCCACGTAGCAGATGGCGCGCATCGCGATGCCCTTGCGTTCGCGCATCGCCATCACGCCGAGCACGATGTAGACGAGCAGAAGCAGCATCTTGACCGTGAGCCAGCCATTGGCGAACAGCGCGCCGGGCAGCACGGTGAGCAGCATCGCCGCGGAGGTCACCAGCATCGTGTCGACGGTGTAGGCCGTCCAACGCACGATGGCGTGGCGCGGCCAGCGCATGCCGGCCAACGCGAAGCCCGCGCGCACGGCGAACAAGGCCACCGACATCAGTACCAGCGAGACGTGGATGGATTTGATCTGCGGATAGAACTCGAGCATGGGATCAACCGGGTTTGCCGTCGCGGCGCGGGCGGAGGTAGATGCCGGCATTGCGCAAGACCCAGGGCGTGAATGCAAGCAGCCAGCCGATCGCCGCCAGCGCCTGCCACAGGCCGGGATCGGGCAGCATTTCCGCCAGCACCCGAAGCGTCGCCACCAGCTGCAGCAGGCCGAAGGCGAACCAGCCCACCGCGGGCATTTCCAGCGGCCGGCCGGAGTGGCCCTGGGTCACGCGGGTGACCATCGCCACCAGCAGGGAGCCGAAGAAGCCGATGTAGAGCGCATGCGCCGGCCCGCGCCCCAGCAGGAATTGGCCGCTGGCGGCGTAGAGCAGGCTCTGCATCGTGTACAGCACGAAGGCGAGTGGCAGCCATGCGAAGCCGATGAACAGCACCCACAGCAGCCCGGGCGCTTCTGCGCGCGGCCACCAGCGATGGAGGATGGCGGCGGTGAGAATCGCCATCGGCAGTGCAGCCACCCACAACGCGGCGTAGGCATGCAGGAGCTCCAGGCCGAGCTGCAGCATCGCCAGCGCCCAGAAGGCGACCAGCAGCCAGAACGGCCGCCACGCGCGATAGCCGATCACCACGTTGCCGGCGAAGAACGGGAACATCCGGTGCGCCACGGTGAAATACACCGGCAGCAGCAGGCCGAAGGTGCCGAGCTTGATCGAGAAGAACATCCACCACGCATTGCCGGTGAACAAATGGGCCATCGCCAGCAGCAGGCCGATCCATCCGAGCAGCAGGGCGATGAAGCACGACCACGCATGCCAGGTGGGGCCCTTGCCGGCATGGCGTTCGGCCAGGAGCAGGCGGCCCATCATCAGCAGGCCCTGGCTCCAGCCGGCCACGCTCATCAGGAGGCCGATCATCAGGCCGACTACGCTGCCCGTCACCATCGCGCCGATCACCACCAGCTGGCCGCCGAGCAAACCGGCTCCGGCGGGCACGTAATGCCAGCCCTTCAGGTCCGGCAGGCCCATCCAGCGCGGGAAGGTGGTCATCAGGAAGCCGAAGAAAAACGGCGGCAGCAGCTGGTATTGCATCACCACCGCATGCATCCAGCCCGGGAAGGCGGGGGCCGGCGGCAACCAGCCGAGGCCGAAGCGGGCATCCACCAGCCACAGCGTCCACCACGCCATCGCCATCAGCACGTTGAGCGCACCGACGAAGAACATCAGCCGATGCGGCGCGGCCGCCAGCAGGCGGGGAGAGAGGCGTAGCGGGTGGGCGGGATCCGGCATGGCGACAGTATCGCCGTCGCCATGCCGTTGCCGCATTGATGCAGGTCAGCTCAGAAGGCGTAATTCAGTGCGACGAAGTACGAGCGTCCCGGCCCCGGCATCGCGATGCCCCACGGGATCGCGTTGATGTCCATGGTGCGTCCCTGCGCGATGTAGGCGCCACCGGTCGGCAGCCGGTACAGGCGATCGAGCAGGTTGTCGATGCCCGCATCCACCCGCAGTCCCGACCATTCGCGGCCGGTACGCAGGTTGATCAGGCCGTAGCCATGCGTGGGGATCTCGTTGCGCAGCGGCGAGACGCGCGTCTTGGCCTCGACGCCCATCCACTCCAGCGTGCTTTCCCAGCCGGCGTGCCGATGGGTCAGGGCGATGCGCGCATTGGGCGGCATCGTGTTGTAAAGCGGCGAGCCGGTGTCGCGGTTTTCCCCGCGTTGCCAGTTGGCGAGGGCGCGGATGTCGAAGCGGCCGAACGCGGTTTCGGCGATGCGCGCTTCGGCCAGCAGGTCCACGCCGTGCAAGCGCGCGGACTGGTTGGCGTGGCGCAGCACGTTGAAGCGCCCGGGCATCCACGTCCCGACCGGCACCACGTCGATAAAGTCGTCGATGCGGGTCAGCCACGGGGTGATGCGCAGTTGCCAGGTCTTGTCCAGGCCCGGTGCGTGCCAGTCCAGCGTCATCGCCAGCGTCTGCGCGGTTTCCGGGCGCAGGGCGGGATCGCCGACGTAGCCGTTGCCGTCGCCGGCGGTGTTGTTCATCACCGCCGCCATCGTCCAGGTGGACCAGGCGTAACGGTCGTAGAGGTTGGGCGAGCGGGTTTTCCTGGCCCAGCCGAACTCCAGGTCGAGGGTGTTGCTCGGCGAATAGCGCAGCAGCGCGACGAGATCCAGGTGGTTGTCGCTGCGGTGGCGGTCGCTGGCGTTGAACGCGGCCGCATCCGCGGCGGTCATGCCATGGGAGCCGGGCGGTGCCGGGTCGATGTCGTAGCCGCGCACTTCGCCGGCACGGGTGGACAGCCGGGTGTGGCGCGCGCCAGTCATAGCCATCCAGCGTTCCGCCAGCTTTCCTTCCCATTCGGCGAACACCGAAGCGCGATCGCGGCGGCCGTCATGCACGTTCCAGAACGCGTCCGGCCACATGCCGCCGCCGGAGGCCGGCCACCAGTCGTCGAGTTCGTGGGCTTGCCATTCGCCGCCGATGCGCAGTTCGTCCTGGCCGCGCAGGCCGAAGGTCAGCATTGTCGATGCCGCTCGCGTGCGGCTGGCGGTCAGCATCGGCATGTCGGCCGCACAGGTCGAACCGATCGGGCTGCAGGGCACGGTGTAATCGGTCACGCCCGGCACCATCGACGCGGCACCGTACCAATACTGGCGATCGGGCCCGAAACCCATGGCGTGGCGCAGCCGCTCCTGCCAGACACGCGCCTCGAGCTCACCCCACCCGTAATGCCCTTGGTAGTTCAGTTGCCAGCGGTTCTGGGTGTTGCCGAGCAGGTCCATGCGCTGGTTCGGATACAACTGGTATGGGATTTCCTGGCGGCCGAAGCTGGCCTGCAGCAGATGGTCGCCCGTGCGGTAGGCGGCGCCCAGTGCGTGGTGGCGGACCAGGAAGGCGCTGGAAGCGACTTCGTCGCGCGGGATCTCGTGGTCCTGCCGGCCGCTCGCGGTGTACGCGCGGAAATCGCCGCCGGCCACGTGGTTGTCGGCGCGGCTGACCGAGCCGCTGTAGCCGAAGCTGAAGCGGTCGTTGGCGAGGTTGGCCGAGACATTCGCCGCGCGGCCATTGCCGTTGCTGCGCCAGCGTGCGCCGATCTCGCCTGACAGATCCCAGCCTGCGCCGTCTTCGGCGAAGCGCGGCGGCGCCGAGTTCACCTGGATGGTGCCGCCGATGCTGTCGCCGCCGGCGCTGACCGGGCTGATGCCGGCATAGACCTTGATCGCCTCGACATTCGACGGATCGATGTAGGACAGCGGCGGGTTCATGTGGTTGGGGCAGGAGGCGATGATGTCCATGCCATCCACCTGCACGCGGTTGCGGTCGCCGGTGAGGCCGTGGATCGCCGGCAGGCCGGACACGCCGCCTGCGTTTTGCACCGAGACGCCGGGTGCCTCGCGCAGAAGCTGGGCGGTATCGGCGGTGTTGGGGCGCAGGGGCGCGAGGTCGGCACCGCGGGTTTCGCCGCTGTTGGCCGGCATCGGTGCCTGGATGGTGCCGATGACGATGACGTTGTCGAGCCGGCGCGGCTCGCCGTCCTGCTCGGTGGATCGGGATTGTGCCTGTGCGGATGGCGCAAGGGCGAGGGCGGCCGCGACGGCGGCAGCCAGCATCGTGACTTTCATGGGAACTCCGGAAACGGGATGCGAGAGGCGGCAGTGGCCGCCGACGGATCAGCTTCGGGAGAGCTTGGGCGGCCCGCGCGAGCCAAGACCGCAGGGATGCGGTTCGTCGCAGCGGATGCGGGCGACGGGCTGCCAGCCGCGCAGAGCAGGCGGCCGTGCCGCGAGCGCCAGCGAGGGAATTGCGGGGATGACCAGCGCCGCGAGCAGGGGGCAGTAGTCGCAGTCGGCGTGCCTGCGCTCGCCTTCCGGCTGCTCGATGGCCTGCCGCAGCGCCTGTTCCTGCTGCCAGAGCGCCGCAAGGCGGGTGGCCGGGGCGCCCGGGTCGCCGCAGAAATGCGCGGCGAGGGTGGTGGCATCCGGTGCCTGCCGCGTTTCCGCGATCCGTCCCAGCGTCGGCACCGCGGCCAGCAGCAAGGCCGACATCAGCGAAAGATGGAGCCAGAGGTGGCGGAAGCGTGTCTTCATGCAATGCAAAGGGCCGGGAGATGTCTCCCGGCCCCTGCATTGTCGCCTTTCGACAGGCGGTTTGCCTTGACCCTCGTCAGATGGTCGAAGTGCGCACCGTCTCGGGCATCGGCGATTCGTAGGCCGGATCGACCCGCGGGGCGATCCAGTGGCGGCCGACGAACCAGGCCAGCAGCACCGCGCCGACACTGAACAGGATGTCGCCGGGCATGCGCATCCAGACCAGGATCTCGATCATCGAGCTGCCCATGAACTCCGCCGAACGGGCGTACCAGTAGCCGTTTTCGAGCGCCGCCTGCAGCTGCAGGGTGCCGATCGGCAGCAGGGTCAGGATCGCCATCAGCATCAGGCCGATGTTGAACGCCCAGAACGAACCCTTCAGCGTCGGCGTATGCCACAGGGCATCCGGCTTCAGCCCGCGCAGGCAGAACAGCATCAGGCCGATGCCGAGCATGCCGTACACGCCGAACAGCGCGGTGTGGCCATGCAGCGGGGTGAGGTTGAGGCCCTGCATGTAGTACAGCGCGATCGGGGTGTTGATCAGGAAGCCGAACAGGCCGGCACCGATCAGGTTCCAGAAGCTCACTGCCAGGAAGAACATGATCGGCCAGCGATAGCGTTCCATCCACGGCGTGGCACGGCTGTGGTTCCAGGTTTCGTAGGCTTCCAGGCCGATCAGGGCCAGCGGCACCACTTCCAGCGCCGAGAAGCTCGCGCCGAAGGCCACCGCCGCCGTCGTCGTGCCGGCGAAGTACAGGTGGTGGAACATGCCGAGGACGCCGCCGGACAGATACACGATGGTGGCGAACAGCACGTTGATGGTGGCCGACTTGCCGCGGACCAGGCCCAGCTTCACGAACAGGAAGCTGATCACCGCCACCGCGAAGACTTCGAAGAAGCCCTCCACCCACAGGTGCACCACCCACCAGCGCCAGTACTCCACCAGCGAGATGTGGGTGTGCTCGCCCCACATCAGGCCGGCACCGTAGAAGAGGCCGATGGCGATGGTGGACAGGAACAGCAGGCCGACGATGGACGACATCTCGTCCTTGCGGCGCAGCGCGGGCCACAGCGCGCGACCCACCAGCGCCAGCCACAGCAGCAGGCCGACGAACAGGAACAGCTGCCAGAAACGGCCGATGTCGACGTATTCCCAGCCTTGGTGGCCGAACCAGAAGTTGTACTTCAGGTCCATCTTCTGCATCACCGCGAACCACTGGCCGGCGAAGGCGCCGACCACGATGATCAGCAGGCAGACGAACAGCAAGTTGACGCCCGCGCGCTGGAACTTCGGCTCGTGCCCGGAGATCGCCGGGGCGATGTAGAGGCCGGTGGCCAGCCATGCGGTGGCGATCCACAGCACCGCCAGCTGCGTGTGCCAGCTGCGGGTCAAGGAGTAGGGCAGGATGTCGGCGATGGCGAGGCCATAGGCTTCCTGGCCTTCCACCTGATAGTGCGCGGTGGTGGCACCGAGCAGGATCTGGACCAGGAACAGCGCGATCACCACCCAGAAGTACTTGGCGGTGGCGCGCATCGAGGGCGTGACCACCAGGCCCTTCAGCGGATCGGTCGCCGGCGGCGTGACCGGGGCTTCCTTGCCGTGCCAGACCGCGTAGTGCCAGACCAGCAGGCCGATGCCGGCGATCATGAAGAGGATCGAGAACATCGACCACATGAACGCGCTGGAGGTCGGCGCATTGCCGATCAGCGGCTCGTACGGCCAGTTGTTGGTGTAGGTGCGGTCATCGCCGGGACGGTCGGTCGAGGCCGCCCACGAAGTCCAGAAGAAGAACGCGGACAGGGCCCGGCGGTTGTCCGAGTCCGGCACCGTGTTGTTCTTCATCGCGTAGTGCTCGCGCAGCTCCGCGGTGGCCGGATCGTTGGAGAACAGGCTGTCGTAATGCGCCGCCACCTGCATGATCGCGCGGGCGCGGGCATCGCTGATGG
>JAEXAG010000162.1 GCA_023394655.1 Pseudomonadota bacterium | reverse complement strand
GCCCGAGCGACTGCTGGCCTGCCCGTGGTGCCACCTGCGGCGAGAGGGGTGCAACATCCCGCGCCCTTCGGTGGCCTGCGGCGACTGCCTGCACTACCTGCCCGACCCGCTCAACCCGCCAGCCGGCACCGGCACCTGCAAGGCCGGCCACGGCGCGCGCTGGCCGATGATGCTGCACCCGTGCCGAGCGATGCAGCCGACTTGACCTAGAGCGACTTGACGCGGCCCCGTGCGGGTAGGGTTTTGCGGCCTATCGCGCGCGTGAGCGCGAATAGCTGAGGCTGAGGTCGCAAATAAACAAAGCGAAAATAATGGAAAACCGAGCGTTCCGCGCGCGCGAGGCGGAGGTGGCCAGTAAACCCGGCCCCGGCTGTAATCGAATGCCCCGGGGGGGGGCTGTGCTGAATCGGCAAGGCCCGGCCCCGTGGCACGCGCGCCTAGCCAACTTCCTGCATCTGCAAAATTAGCACCGGGGGAGGGGTAGCCCGAGCGATTGGGGGCAACTTTGGGGGCAACTCTCGCTGTCGAGATTCTGAAACCCGCGCAAACATTGGCTTTCAGGCCATGATTCGATAGGCGCCACCTCCACCAAAAAACGCTTTGAAATCAATCGCATGGGCCGCCCTTCGGGGCGGTTTTCTTTTGTGCGGACGTGGGTTCGGAAATCCGGAACGGCAAAAGAAGACCCCGGCAGGATCGCCCGTGCCGGGGTCGGGTTGTGGTGCATCAAGGCCCGATCAGTGCGCGTGTCCGGCGTCGTTGCCGTGCGCGCCGGCATCCATCTCGCGCACGCTGAAGGCGATGCGTTGGCGGGGCGCGTGTTCGAATTCGAGTTCGATCTCGACGGTTTCGCCGGCGACGAACTGCCGGGTCGGTGCCATCAGCATCATGTGCAGGCCGCCGGGTGCCAGCGACACCGTTTCGCCTGCAGCCAGTGCGA
Organism: Pseudomonadota bacterium; assembly: GCA_023394655.1. Classification (GTDB taxonomy): domain Bacteria; phylum Pseudomonadota; class Gammaproteobacteria; order Xanthomonadales; family Xanthomonadaceae; genus Solilutibacter. The sequence goes on along the minus strand of JAEXAG010000162.1, from coordinate 4,959 downwards.
TGCCATCGGTGAGCTGGCGCATCTTCATCATGCCGTCTTCCATTCGCGTTTCATGGATCTCCACGCGCTCGGCGGCATCGGTCGAGGCGGCGACGAGGCGATCGGCCTGGCCGCTGCCATTGGTGATGGTGAGGAAGGCGCCGGCCACGGGTGCGTCGGGCAATGTGGCACGGATCCAGGCATCGCCGGCGGTGATGCCGGTGGCAGTGGCATCGGCTGTGACTTCCGGGCTCCCGGTCGTCGGCGTGGCCGCGGTTTCGGCGGGGCCGGATGCCGGCTGGCAGGCGGTGATCATCGCGACGGCGATGGCCGCCAGCGGGAGTGCGAGACGATGGGGCAGTGTCATGTCAGGTCCTGAGGGTGATGGGCGTGATGAGGTAACGGCGGCCTTCGGCATCGGCCGGCGGCAGCGCACCGCCGCGAATGTTCACCTGCAGGGAAGGATAGAGCAGCTTGGGGGCCGCCAGGACCGCATCGCGGGCGTGCCGGCGTTCGGCGAACGTCTCGAGGTTGTCTGCGGCGGACAGCATCCGGTTGTCGCGCCGGGATTCTTCCACGCTCACCCATGCCCTCGGTTCGCGTCCTGCCGGCGGGTAGTCGTGGCATAGCCAGAGACGGGTATGGCCGGGAAGCGCGTGCAGGCGTTCGATCGATCGGTACAGGTCCTCGACGCCGCCGCCGGGGAAGTCGCAACGCGCGGTGCCGAGATCGGGGGCGAAGATCGTGTCGCCGACGAACACGTTGTCGCCGATGCGGTAACTCAGGCTGTCGGAGGTATGGCCGGGCGTGGCCATCACTTCGAAGGTCATGCCACCGGCCTGGATGCGATCGCCATCGGCATGGGTTTCGGCGAAGGCATCCGCGAGCTCCGGGGCATCGGCCGGGATGCCGAACACGGGGGCGAAGTGCGCCTGCACCTTGCGGATACCCGCGCCGATGCCGACCGGAACCGAGTCGGCCGCCGGCAGGAAGCGCGCGCCGGTCAGGTGGTCGGCGTGCGCGTGGGTTTCGAGGATGCGTTCGAGTGTCAGCCCGTTCCCGGCGATGTAGTCCATCACCTTGTCGATGCTGGTGGTCTCGACGGCGCCCGATTTCGAGTCGTAATCGAGCACCGGGTCGATGATCACGGCGGCAGGACCATCATGGACGACGCAGGTCCAGGTGCCGGTCAGGGCTTGGAAGAAAGGTTCGACGTGGGGTATCGGGTTCATTTCCATTTCTTTTCGCGAGGCGGGCGTCAGCCGGCCAGGTGGCGGATGAACATGTAGCCTGCGACGAGCAGGATCACGGTGGCGAACAGGACATCCAGGGCGCCCTTGCGGGCGGCCAGGCGCGTGGCAAAGCGGGTGCCGGCCCAGCCGCCGACGACACCGCCGAGGCTGAACCAGCCGGCCAGCGACCATTCGACCAGTCCGGCGGCGGCGTAATTGGCCGAAGTGGACAGCCCGAACAGGGCGACCGCCACCAGCGAAGAGGCGACGGCATTGAGGATCGGCATGCTTGTTGCGGCGATCAAGGTCGGGACGATCAGGAATCCGCCGCCAATGCCGAAAAATCCCGAGAGTGCACCGGTCGCGAGGCCGAAGCCAACCAGTCGCGCGGCGTTGTGGCGGCCCAGCCGGACGGAGGCATCGTAAGATAAGGCTTTGGCACGCCTGCCGTTCAGGCGTACTTGTTGTGTGCCCGCATCGTCTGCTGCTTCTCGCGGTTCCAGTCGCGTTCCTTGCTGGCCGCGCGCTTGTCGTGCGCCTGCTTGCCCTTGGCCAGCGCGATCTCGGCCTTGACCTTGTTGCCTTTCCAGTAGAGCGCGGTGGGGATGATGGTGTAGCCATCGCGCTGCACGCGACCGATCAGGTTGTCGATTTCCCGACGGTGCAGCAGCAGCTTGCGATTGCGGCGCTCGTCCGCGCGCACGTGGGTGCTGGCCTGGATCAAGGGCGTGATCTGCGCGCCGAACAGGAAGATCTCGCCATCCTTGATCAGCGCATAGCTTTCCCCGATGTTGGCGCGTCCTGCGCGGATCGCCTTCAGTTCCCAGCCCTGCAGCGAGAGTCCGGCCTCGAAGCGCTGCTCGAGGTGGTATTCGTGCTTCGCCCGCTTGTTCAGGGCGATGGTGGGCTTCTTTGCCGTATCCTTTCCGGTCTTGTTTTTCGCAGCCTTGCTCATCCCGCGCATTGTCGCCGATGGTCGAGGAAATTGCAGTGAGGAGTCACGGTGGCGACCCGGATTGAACGCAGTGCGCTGGTGACGCGGCCGGCCGAGGCGATGTATCGGTTGGTGGTGGATGTCGAGGCCTATCCCGAGCGGTTCGCCTGGTGCCAGGCCGCCACCGTGCTGGAGCGCGAGGACACCCGGATGAAGGCGCGCCTGGACCTGCAACTGGCGGGTTTCAAGACCTGGTTCATGACCGAGAACACGATGGTTCCGGGCCGCTCGATGGACATGCATCTGGCGGAAGGCCCATTCCGCGAGCTGCACGGGCGCTGGGATTTCCAGCCGCTTTCGGAGGAGGCCAGCAAGGTCGCCCTGCTGCTGGAGTTCGAGCCGGCTTCGGTGCTTCTGGCGCCGGTGGTCAAGCTGGGCCTGCAGGGACTCGCCGACCGGATGGTCGACGATTTCGTCCGCGCCGCCCGCGCATGAAGATCGAAGTCGTCGCCGCCTGGCCGGATCGCGTCGAAAGCGTGATGGTCGAACTGGGCGAAGGGGCGACGGCGCGGGAAGCGGCGGATCGCTCCGGCCTGCTGCCCGGCTTTCCGCTGGCGGGCCTGGCGGTGTTCGGGCGTCGCGTCGCCGATGGCGAAATCCTGGGCGAGGGTGATCGCGTGGAATTGCTGCGCGCGCTGGCCATCGATCCGATGGAAGCCCGCCGTCGGCGTGCGGAGGCCGCGAAGGCGCTGAAAGCGAAAGCCCGCGGCGAGGCGCGGGCTTGAGGCGACATCGAGGAGGGGATCAGCGACCGCGCTGCTTGCGATCCTTGCGCAGGTTGTAGCCGAAATCCTTGACCGAACGCTTGGAGATTTCCGCATCCTGGTTGGGAAAGTAATCGCCTTCCCAGCGGGTCACGGCATCGTTCTCGAAATGGACCACGAAGTTGCGGACCTCGGTCTTGCCGACGCGGCCGCGGCGTTCGCTGCTGGTGTAATCCCAGCGATCATGGTGGAACGGGTCCTGGATCGACGGGGTGCCGAGCATGCCGGCCACCTGCGCCTTGCTCATGCCGATCTGGATCTGCCGCGCGCTCTCGGGATCGATCAGGTTGCCCTGGTAGATCGGCTGGCGGTAGATGATCCCGCAGCCGCTGGTGGCGGCGGCGATGCAGAGGGCGAGGACAAGCTGGGAAGCACGTGGGAACCGGCGAATGCGCATGCTGCGGGAATGTCGGATGGGGTTGGGCGATAATACACGCTCGCCGCCGCTGGATTTCCCGTACCGTGATCGGCGCGGGCCTTGCATTCAGATGTGCGATCCCCGCAGAGACCGCTGAGACGAGACGGAATGGAAAACGAAAACCTCCGCAACGCCGGCCTGAAGGTGACGCATCCGCGGGTGCGCATCCTCAACCTGCTGGACAATGCCAAGCCCCGCCACCTCACCGCCGAGGACATCTACCGGCAGCTGTTGGCCGAGAACGAGGAAATCGGGCTGGCGACGGTGTATCGCGTGCTCACCCAGTTCGAGGCCGCCGGCCTGGTGCTCAAGCACAACTTCGAGGGCGGGCAGGCGGTGTACGAACTTGACCGTGGCGACCATCACGATCACATGGTCGATCTGGACACCGGCAAGATCATCGAGTTCGAAAGCCCGGAAATCGAGCGCCTGCAGCACGAGATCGCCGCCAGGCACGGCTTCGTCATCGAAGACCATGCGTTGGTGCTGTACGTGCGTCGCCGGAAGTAGCCGACCGTCGCCGCCGGTATCAGTCCGCGCTGGCCAAGAGGCTGCGGGCAGCTTCGCGGGCGGCATCGCCGACCTCCACGCCGCCGAGCAGGCGGGCGATCTCCTCGACGCGTCCGGGGGCGTCCAGCGCCTCCACCGCGCTCATGGTGACGCCGTCCCCGCTTGCCTTGCTGACACGCCAATGGGCGTGGCCCTGCGCCGCGACTTGCGGCAGGTGGGTGACGCACATCACCTGGCAGCGGCGGCCGAGTGCGCGCAGCTTGCGGCCGACGACCGCCGCCACGCCGCCACTGATGCCGGTGTCCACTTCATCGAACACCATCGTCGGGACCCCGTCGCCGCTGCGGGATGCCACTTCGATCGCCAGCGAGATGCGCGAGAGCTCGCCGCCGGACGCGACCTTGCGCAACGGGCGCGGCGGCTGGCCGGGATTGGCGGCGATGAGGAATTCCGCCCGCTCCAGGCCGAGCGGATTCGGCAGGCCGGTGGGTTCGGGATCGAGCTGGATGATGAATTCGGCTTCGCCCATGCCGAGCTCGCGGATGGTGGCGCGGGTGGCGGCGGCGAGATCGTCCGCCGCGGCATGTCGCGCCTTGCCCAGCGCGATGGCGGCCTTTTTCCAGGCTTCCGCGGCGGCGGCGATTTCGGCCGCGAGGCGCGATGCCCGGGTCTCGGCCTGTTCCAGATCGGCGAGTTCCTCGGCCAGCCGCCCGCGCACGCCGACCAGCCCCTCGATGCCGACCCGATGCTTGCGCGAGAGCACGTGCAGGCGTTGCAGGCGGGCATCCAGTTCCGCGTAGCGGTCGGGATCCAGCTCCATTTCGTCGCCGAGCCGGGCCAGGGCGGCCTGCGCCTCGGTCAGGGTGATCGCGGCGGAACCCAGCATCGCGGCGACTTCGCCGAGCCGCGGGTCGTGGGCGACGACGCCGGCCAGCGTCGAGCGTGCCCGATGCAGCAGCGAGAGGGCGTTGGCCTCGTCGGACTCGGCCAGCAGCGCCAGCGCGTCGCCATTGGCGGCCACCAGTTCGGCACCGTGGGCCTGCCGACGATGCTCGGCCTCCA
>JAEXAG010000116.1 GCA_023394655.1 Pseudomonadota bacterium | reverse complement strand
CCACGATCTCCAGCGGCAGGCCGGGCACGTTGTCGAGCGCGCCGAGCAACATGTCCTTCGATTCCGCTGCATCGCGCACGCGCAGGTTCCGGGTGTGCGCCATGCGGATCCCGAAATCCTCGGGGTGGACTTCGTATTCGCGCACCTCGCCATCGCGCAATTCGCCGACCAGGGTGGAGGCACCGAGCGAGAGCTCATCCATGCCATCGCGACCCCAGACCACCAATGCGCGCTTGGCACCCAGCGCGCGCAGCACGCGCACCTGGATGCCGACGAGATCGGGATGGAAAACGCCCATCAGGATGTTGTCGGCACCGGCCGGGTTGGTCAGCGGCCCGAGGATGTTGAACAGCGTGCGCACCCCCAGCTCGCGGCGCACCGGCGCGACGACCTTCATCGCCGGATGGTGGATCGGCGCGTACATGAAGCCGATGCCGGTTTCCGCGATGCACTGCGCGACTTGCTCCGGCGACAGTTCGATGTTCACCCCGAGCGCCTCCAGCACGTCGGCGCTGCCGGACGAAGACGATACGCTGCGACCACCGTGCTTGGCGATGCGCGCCCCCGCGGCGGCGGCCACGAACATCGACGCGGTGGAAATGTTGAAGGTGTTGGCGCCATCGCCACCGGTGCCGACGATGTCCACCAGATGGCGGCGGTCGGCCACGTCCACCGTGCGCGCGAATTCACGCATCACCGTGGCCGCGCCGGCGATCTCGTCCACGGTTTCCTTCTTCACCCGCAGGCCGGTCAGGATCGCGCCGGTCATCAGCGGCGAAACCTCGCCACGCATGATCTGGCGCACCAGATCGACCATCTCGTCGAAGAAGATTTCGCGATGTTCGATGGTGCGTTGCAAGGCGTCCTGCGGGGTGATGGGCATGATCAGGCTCCGGGTTCGATGAGGGGGATGGTGGCCGGCGATGCGCGGCAGACCCGGCGCGGACGCCAGCGGCAACGATGCATCAGGCGCCGTCGAGGAAGTTCTTCAGCAGCGCGTGGCCGTGTTCGGTGAGGATCGATTCGGGATGGAACTGCACGCCCTGCACCGGGTGTTCGCGGTGGCGCAGGCCCATGATTTCCTCGAAGCTGCCGTCCTCGTTCTCGGTCCACGCGGTGACTTCCAGGCAATCCGGCAGGCTCGTGCGCTCGACCACCAGCGAGTGGTAGCGCGTCGCCTCGTAACCGTCAGGCAGGCCGGCGAACACGCCCTTGCCCTCATGCCGGATGGCCGAGGTCTTGCCGTGCATGATCCGCCCGGCCCGCACCACCTTGCCGCCGAATACCTGGCCGATGGCCTGATGCCCGAGGCACACGCCAAGGATCGGCACCCTCGCGCCCAGCCGCTCGATCACCGCCATCGAGACGCCCGCCTCGTTCGGCGTGCACGGCCCCGGCGAGATCACGATGCGCTCCGGCGCCAGTGCCTCGATCTGCTCGACCGTCAGCGCGTCATTGCGTTCCACCCGCACCTCGGCCCCCAGCATCTGCAGGTACTGCACGAGGTTGAAGGTGAAGCTGTCGTAGTTGTCGATCATCAGGATCATGCGTCACAGCCCCCGTACCGCCTGCGCCACCGCGCGGAACAGCGCGCGGCCCTTGTTCATGGTTTCGTCCCATTCCTTTTCCGGGTCCGAATCGTGGACGATGCCGGCGCCGGCCTGCACGTGCAGGCGGCCATCCTGGATGACGGCGGTGCGGATGGCGATGGCGGTGTCGGCATCGCCGTGCCAGCCGAGGTAGCCGATGCTGCCGGCATAGACGTTGCGCTTGACCGGCTCCAGCTCGCGGATGACTTCCAACGCGCGGATCTTTGGCGCGCCGCTGACGGTGCCGGCGGGAAAGGTGGCACGCAGCACGTCGCTGTAGCTCATGCCATGGCGCAGGCGACCGGTGACTTCGCTGACGATGTGCATGACGTGGCTGTAGCGTTCGATCACGAACTGCTCGCCCACCTCGACGCTGCCGGCCTCGCTGACGCGGCCCACGTCGTTGCGGCCGAGGTCGATCAGCATCAGGTGCTCCGCGCGCTCCTTGGGATCGGCCAGCAGTTCGGCTTCCAGCGCGGCATCGGCCTCGGGCGTGTCGCCGCGCGGGCGGGTGCCGGCGATGGGGCGCACGGTGACCGTGCCCTGCCCGTTCGAATCATGCTGCAGGCGGACGAGGATTTCCGGCGAAGAGCCGACCACCTGGGTGCTGCCGGTGTCGAGGAAATACATGTAGGGCGAAGGGTTGAGCGCGCGCAGCGCGCGGTACACGTCGACCGGACGGGCGCGGAACGGCACCGACAGGCGCTGGCTCAACACCACCTGGAAGATGTCGCCGGCGCGAATGTAGTCCTTCGCTTTTTCGACTGCCTCGATGAAACCCTCGCGGGTGAAGCCGGAGTCGAAGTCGGTTTCGTCGAGCACGCCGGCGTCCAGCGTTTCGGGGTAGGCGGCGCCGGCATGGCGCAGCCGGTGCACCAGCGCATCCAGCCGCCGTTGCGCGCGCGCCCAGGCCTGCGGCTGGCGCGGGTCGGCATGGACGATCAGGTACAGCCGGCCCTTGAGGTTGTCGAACACCGCGACCTCGGTGCTCTCCATCAGCAGGATGTCGGGCGTGCCCAGTTCGTCCGGCGCGGCGGCTCCGGCGAAGCGCGGCTCGATGCAGCCGATGGTCTCGAAACCGAACCAGCCGACCAGCCCGCCGGAAAAGCCGGGCAGGCCATCGAGCTTCGCCACCTTGCGGGCGCTGCGCAGGCGTTCGATCTCGGCCAGCGGATCGGCGACGGTGCGGCTTTCGACCACCTCGCCGTGCTCGCTGACGCGCAACTCGCGGCCGTGGAAGGCGTACACGCGCTCGGCTGGCAGGCCGATGATCGAATGGCGCCCGAAGCGTTCGCCGCCTTCGACCGATTCGAACAGATAGCCATGCGGGCCGTCGGCCAGCTTCAGGTAGACCGAAAGCGGCGTGTCCAGATCGGACAGCACCTCGCGCACGACCGGGATGAGGGTGTGGCCGTCGGCGGCCAGTTGGCGGAACTCAGCTTCGGTGATCACGTCGAATCTCCATCGGGAACGGACAGGCGGAACGCATGGGGCTGCGGGGCCACCATCGCCAGCTGCCGTCGACGGAGATTCGCGGTACGGAGTTCATGCGCCACAGTCTAGCCACAAGCCGGGGCGCCTTCAAAGCCCGCCGGAGCGTCATCGGCATGCAACCCCGCCGTCACGCAACCGTCATCGCGAATCCGGAGCATGGAAGGCCATAGCCAAGGATGAAAGACCGGAGGACGGAGCCTCCACATATCCCGGGGCCGGTGCCAGGAAGGTGCCGGCCCTTTCTCTTTCCGCGCCCGCAGGACGCGCTCAGGCGCGCGCGGCCTCGGCCTTCATGCGCTCGATGACGGCGCGGTAATCGGGCTGGCCGAAGATCGCCGAGCCGGCGACGAAAGTGTCCGCGCCGGCCGCGGCGATGCGGCCGATGTTGGCCGGCTTCACGCCACCATCGATCTCCAGGCGGATCGGCTTGCCGGTGGCATCGATGCGCGCGCGCACCGCCCGAAGCTTGTCCAGCGTGGATTCGATGAAGGCCTGCCCGCCGAAGCCCGGGTTCACCGACATCAGCAGCACGTAATCGAGTTCATCCAGCACCCAGTCCAGCACTTCCACCGGCGTGGCCGGGTTGAGCACCAGCCCGGCCTGGCAGCCGCGCGACTTGATCAGCTGGATCGAGCGATGCACGTGGCGACTCGCTTCCGGGTGGAAGCTGATGAGGCTGGCGCCGGCATCGGCGAACATCGGGATGATCGCGTCCACCGGCTCGACCATCAGGTGGACATCGATCGGCGCGCTCACGCCGTGCTTGCGCAAGGCTTCGCAGACCAGCGGGCCGATGGTCAGGTTGGGCACGTAGTGGTTGTCCATCACGTCGAAGTGCACCCAGTCCGCGCCGGCGGCCAGCACGTTGTCCACTTCCTCGCCCAGTCGCGCGAAATCGGCGGAGAGGATGGAAGGGGCGATCACGGGGGACTGGCGGTTCATCGGCGATTTTTCCGGAGCTGCTGGATGCGGTCGTGGGCGGCATTGATCTCGCGCGCCCTTTTCTCGGCCTGTGCGCGCAACTCGGGTGCGGCATCGGCGTACTTGTCGGGGTGGTACTGCGAGATCAGCCGGCGGTAGGCGCGCTCGATCTCGCTGTCGGAGGCGTCGCGGGACACGCCCAGCACGCGGTAGGGCTGCTGGCGGGCACCGAGCCCGAACCAGTCGGCATCGAAGGCGTGCCCGACCAGCGCACCCAGCACCAGTCCGGCCAGCGGATTGACCCGCAGCAGCAAGGCGCCGGCCAGCGCGCCGAGGAGTTTTCCGTACCAGCGTCCCATGCCGGCAGTTTAACCGTTGCTTGGCCTTAAACTGGCAGCCTGAAAGGAGAGTCGCCTTGCCTACCACGCTGATCCAATCCGAACTGCCCGGCCTCGAACTGCGCCATCGCGGCAAGGTGCGCGACGTGTTCGATCTGGGCGATGGCCGCCTGCTGATGGTCGCCACCGACCGCCTTTCCGCCTTCGACGTGGTGCTGCCCGACCCGATCCCCGGCAAGGGCGAGATGCTGACCCGGATCAGCAACTTCTGGTTCGACCGCACCGGCCACATCATCGCCAACCACCTGACCCATGACGATGTCGCCTCGGTACTGCCGGCGGGCGTCGATCCCGCGCCCTACGCCCTGCGCTCGGTGGTGACGAAGAAGCTGAAGCCGGTGCCGGTCGAGTGCATCGCGCGCGGCTACCTGATCGGCAGCGGCTGGAAGGATTACCGGGCCACCGGCGCGGTCAGCGGCATCCGCCTGCCGGCCGGGCTCGAGCAGGCCGGGAAGCTGGAAACGCCGATCTTCACGCCATCGACCAAGGCGGCCGTGGGCGACCATGACGAGAACATCGATTTCGCCGCCGCCGCCGACCTGGTGGGACGCGAGCTGGCCGAAAACCTGCGCGACACCACGCTTGCGCTCTACGCGTTCGCGCGCGAGCACGCCGCCGCACGCGGCATCCTGCTGGCCGACACCAAGTTCGAGTTCGGCCTGGACGAAGACGGCCGCCTGCACGTGATGGACGAGATGCTCACGCCCGATTCCAGCCGCTACTGGCCCGCCGAGGACTACGTGCCGGGCAGCAGCCCGCCGAGCTACGACAAGCAGATCGTTCGCGATTACCTGGAGACCCTGGACTGGGACAAGACCGCGCCCGGACCGCGCCTGCCCGCCGAGGTGATCGAACGCACCCGTGCGCGCTACGCCGAGGCGCTGTCGAAGCTGGCCGGCATCGAGCTGCCGTGAGCACGCCCGACGCCGTGGCCACGCGACCGATCGATCGCTGGTTCGCCAGCTATTCGGACGATCACCGCCACGCCACCAACCAGATGCTGCATGTGTTCTGCGTGCCGGCGATCCTGTGGTCGGTGGTGGCGCTGTTGTGGTGCATCCCGGTGCCGGGCACCTTGTTCGGGCCCGGCGCGTGGGCGGCGATGGCGATGTTCGTCACCTGGTCGTTCTACTACCGGCACTCGCGGCCGCTGGGCTTCGGCATGCTGGCGGTCTTCGTCGGCTTCGCCTGGGGCACGCGCTGGCTGCACCTGCAGCTCGGCAGCGCGGCGCTGGCCGGCTCGGCGCTGGCGGTGTTCGCGCTGGCCTGGGTCGGGCAGTTCGTCGGCCACCACATCGAGGGCCGGCGCCCGAGCTTCCTCACCGACCTCACCTACCTGCTGGTCGGCCCGGCCTGGGTGCTGGCCAAGCTGTATCGCGCACTCGGCTGGAAATACTGAATGTCGGCCGGCAATCGCCTCGGCGGACGTGATTTCGCGCTGCTGCTGTTCGTCTGCGTCATCTGGGCGCTGAACTTCCTGATGTCGGCGCTGGGTCTGCGCGAGATCCCGCCGGTCACCTTCACGCTCATGCGCTTCGTGGTGCTGATGGTCGCGCTGGTCGTGTTCCTGCGCCTGCCGCCCGCGGGACAGCGCCTGCGCCTGCTGTTCGTCTCGCTGATGATCGGCGTGGTGCATTTCGGCCTGAGCTTCCTCGCGCTCCATCTGTCGGGCGATTTGTCCTCCCCGGCCATCGTGCTGCAGAGCTACATCCCGATGACCACGCTGCTGGCCTGGTGGTTCCTCGGCGAGCGTTTCGGATGGCGGACCGGCAGCGCGATCGGCATCAGTTTCGCCGGCGTGCTGGTGCTGGGCTTCGATCCGCACGTGCTGGCCAGGCCGATGGCGTTGCTGACGATGCTGCTGTCGGCGCTGGCGCTGGCCATCGCCACCGTGGTGATGAAGGGCCTGCGCGGCATCGACATGTTCAACCAGCAGGGCTGGATGGCAGCGGCGAGCCTGCCGCCGCTCGTCGTGCTCAGCCTGTGGCTGGAGCCGGGCGCACTCGCCGGCGTGGCCGCTGCCAGCCCGGTGGCATGGATGGGCGTGGCCTATGCCGGCCTCGCCTCGTCGCTGCTCGGGCACGGCATCTACTACCAGCTGGTGCAGCGCCACCCGGTGGCCTTGCTGATGCCCTGGCTGCTGCTGGTGCCGGTGATCGCGGTCGGGCTCGGCATCGCGTTCTGGGGCGACCGCCCGGGCAGCCGGGTGTTCATCGGCGGCGCGATGGTGCTGGGCGGCGTGCTGACGATCGCGCTGCGCAAGCGCGCCAAGGCCGGCGAAACCGCCGACGCCTGAGTCCGCATCTCAGCCGGCTGAGCCGAACATCCCCGGAAAAACGTCGAAGCGGCGCGGCGCATAGCCGAAATCGGCGTGGGCGGGCGCGGGATCGAAAACCATGTCGGCGCGCATGCGCGCGCGCATCGCCTCGTTGAAGCCTTCCAGCTGTCCCGCCGCCTTCGCCAGGCCTGCCACCGCCGAGAACAGCGGCGACGGCAGCCGATGCAGCCTGGGCGCGGGATCGAGCAAGGCCAGCACGCGCGCCACCATGTCGAAATACGGCAGGGCCTCGCCACCCGGCAGGGCATAGGTACGCCCGATGCTGGTGGGCGCCGACAGGCAGGCGAGCGCCGCAGATGCGAGATCCGCGGCGTGCACCGGCTGGCGCAGCCCGACGGCATCGGCAGGCAGCGCGAAGCGGCCGAAGCGCCTGGCGATGGCGACGATCCGGCTCAGGCTGCGATCCATTCCATGGCCGTAGACGAGCGTCGGGCGCAGCAGCGTGAGCCCGATGCCGCCCGTCGCCGCGCGGGCCTGCAGCCGGGATTCGGCAATGTGCAGGCGCGCCGCCAGCTCGCGCTCCGCCGCATCGATCGATTCCGATTTGGTGTCCAGGCTGGTCGATCCGAACGCAATCACGCGCGGCACGTCGATCGTGGCGGCCTGCATCCATTCGGCGAACGCGTCGAGCGGCCCGCAGCTCAGTATCGCGTCCAGCCGCGGCGGCAATGCCGGCATCGCCTGCAAGCTGCCATCGAGCCAGCGAACGCCGGGGTGCGCGCGGGCATCACGCGCCTTGCGCGATACGGCGACGACCTGCCAGCCATCACGTGCCAGGCCTTCCACGACCGAGCGACCGATCTGCCCGGTGCCACCCAGCACAAGCGCGGTGCTCATCTATCGTCGTGGCGGTTGCCGGCCATCGCACAAGAATACGCGAGGCGCAACAGATGCCGGAGGTGATTGGGCAAGGCTAAACTGGCGATGGATCGCCCCGAAGGACGCCCCCATGCCCGCAACCGCCAAAACGGAAACGCCGCAGGCCATCCTGCTTGCCACCGACCTCAGCGCACGCTCCGATCGCGCGTTCGACCGCGCCCTGCAACTGGCCGAGCACTGGAAGGCGCGGCTGGTGCTGCTGGTCGTGCTCTCGCAGGAATCCAGTTTCAGTCGCCCCAACCACTTTCGCCGCGAAGACGAGGACGAAGACGACGAGCCGACCCTGGCCGACCTGGTCGAAGAGCGGGTTCGCGCGGAGTTGCCGGAAACGCCGGCCAAGATCGAAGTGCATGTCGAGGAGGCCGCGCATGTCGGCCAGACCGCGCTGCGCGTCGCTCAGGAGAACGATTGCGGCCTGATCATCACCGGCATCGCCCGCAGTGATGCCCTGCAGCGGGTTTCGCTGGGCTCCACCGTGATCTGGCTGAGCCGCCATTCACCGATCCCCACGCTGGTGGTGCAGAAGCGTCCGCAGGGCGCGTATGCGCGCGTCGGCGTGGCGACGGACTTGTCCGATGCCTCCGCCGCCGCGGCGCGACTGGCGGCCAAGTGGTTCGCCGATGCCGAAGATCGCGTGCTGCTGCATGGCTACGACATGCCCTTGCGCGAACTCACCGGCGATCTCGCCACCCGCGAGGCGGCCACGGCCAAGGCGCATGCCAATGCCAACGCGGAGCTCAAGGGTTGGCGCGACGCGACCCTGCCCAAACAGGCCGCGGCCGGCTGGCGTCCGCGCGCGGAGCTGTCCAACCCGGTGCGCCTGCTGCGCCAGGCCAGCGGCGACGAGTCGCTGGATCTCGCGGTCATCGCCACCCACGGCCGCAGCCAGTTGATGGATGCGCTGATCGGCAGCGTGGCCAAGCGCCTGCTGGAAACCGCGGTCACCGATACCTTGATCGTGCGCGCCTGAGCCCCCGGCGCCCGACTCGCCGCGGCTGCCGGCCGCGCGACCGGTGCCCGCGGGAGAACGCCCGCTGCGCGGGCATCGGTGGCGGTTTCCGATCAAAACCATGCATGGACCACCATTCATCATGGGATAGAATGCCCACCCGGGCCTCCACTGGATTCCCGTTCCGAATCAACCACTTCTGGGAATACCTATCGACGCATGCTGGGCCTGATCCTGCTCTTGCCGTTCGCCGCCGCCGTCTCGATCCTGCTCACTGGCGGATCGCGCCGGCGGATTGCATGGATGGCCGGGATCGCGCCGCTCGCCGCACTCGTGCTGCTCGGCATGCTCACCCCGCAGGTGCTGGACGGCAGCGTCCCCGCATTGCGCTGGCCGTGGTTGTCCTCCCTGGGGCTCGAATTCCACCTGCGGCTCGACGGCCTCGCCTGGATGTTCGCGCTGCTGGTGCTCGGCATCGGCGCGTTGATCGTGCTCTACGCGGCCTATTACCTCGGCCCGCGCGACAGCGGCCCGCGCTTCTTCGCCTATCTGATGCTGTTCATGGGCGCGATGCTGGGCCTGGTGCTGGCCGGCAACCTGATCCTGATGGTGGTGTTCTGGGAACTCACCTCGATCAGTTCGTTCCTCCTGATCGGCTACTGGTCGCATCGCCAGGACGCGCGCCAGGGCGCCCGCATGGCGCTGACCCTCACCGGCATGGGCGGCCTGGCGCTCCTCGGCGGCGCGATCCTGCTGGGACAGGTGGCCGGCAGCTACGACCTCGACGTGGTGCTGGCTTCCGGCGCGACGATCCGCACCCACCCGTGGTACCCGGCGATCCTGTCGCTGGTGCTGGCCGGTGTGTTCACCAAGAGCGCGCAGTTCCCCTTCCACTTCTGGCTGCCGCAGGCGATGGCCGCGCCGACGCCGGTTTCCGCCTACCTGCACTCGGCGACGATGGTGAAGGCCGGCGTGTTCCTGCTGGCGCGCCTGCATCCGGCGCTGGCCGGCAGCGATCTGTTCTTCTGGCTTGTGAGCTCGGTGGGCGCGGCGACCCTGCTGGTGGGCGCATGGAACGCGATCTTCCAGCACGACCTGAAGGGCCTGCTGGCCTATTCGACCATTTCGCACCTGGGCCTCATCACCCTGCTGTTCGGCCTGTCCACGCCGCTGGCGGTGGTGGCGGCGCTGTTCCACATCCTCAACCACGCCACCTTCAAGGCCAGCCTGTTCATGGCCGCCGGCATCATCGACCACGAAACCGGCACCCGCGACATGCGTCGGCTCGGCGGGCTGCGACGCCTGCTGCCGTGGACGAGCCTGCTGGCGATCATCGCCACGCTGGCCATGGCCGGCATTCCGCTCCTCAACGGCTTCCTGTCGAAGGAAATGTTCTTCGCCGAAGCACTGGACCTGCGCGATGACCACGCGCGGACGGTGTTCTCGGTGGTGGCATTCCTGGCCGGCGCGCTCGGCGTCGCCTACAGCCTGCGCTTCCTCCACGACACTTTCCTGGGCGAAGGCCCGCGCGATCCGGGCAAGCCCGAGGTCCACGAGCCCCCGCTCTGGATGCAGGCGCCGGTCGCGCTGCTGGTGGTGCTGTGCCTTGCGGTCGGCATCGCCCCGGCATTGACCATCGCGCCGGTCCTCGGCGCGGCGGTGCATGGCGTGCTGGGTGCCGACGCGCCCGCCTACAGCCTGTCGATCTGGCACGGCTTCAACCTGCCGTTGATGATGAGCCTGGGCGGCGTGCTGACCGGCATTGCCCTGTACTGGGCGCTGCGCAAGCGCCGCGACCTGCACGCGCTGGAAAACGTCTCGCAGGGTCGCGCGATGTTCCAGTGGAAGGTCGAACGCCTGTTCCAGCTGGCGCAGGGCTTCACCAGCCACGTTGCCGGTGGCGGCCTGCGCCGCAGCCTTGTCTGGCTGGTGATCATCGCCTTCGCGGCCGGCTTCGCGCCCTATGCGTCCGATCTCGCCTCGCATCTTTCCAACCCGCGGCCGTCGCAGCCGATGCCCGCCCTGGGCTGGGTGCTCTGGGCCGTACTGGTCGCCGGCACGCTCGGCACCGTGGCCGTCCACGCCCGCCGCCTGACCGCGCTCATCGTGATCGGCTCGGTCGGCCTGATGGTGAGCCTGATCTTCGCCTACCTCTCGGCACCGGACCTTGCGCTGACCCAGCTGCTGGTGGAGATGGTGACCATCGCGCTGATGATGATGGCCCTGAACTACCTGCCCAAGAGTTCGGTGCAGGCGCGCGATGGCGCCCGCCGCGTGCGCGATGCGATCCTCGCAATCATGGTCGGCATCGGGGTTTCCGCGCTGGCCTACGCGATGATGACTTCGCCGGGCGACACCGTGGCCGGCGAGCTGCTCGCCCGCTCGCTGCCGGAAGGCCATGGCCGCAACGTGGTGAACGTGATCCTCGTGGACTTCCGCGGCCTGGATACCTTCGGCGAGATCTCGGTGTTCGGCGTCGCCGCGCTGGTGGTGCACGCGCTGCTGAAGTGGGCGCGCCTGCAGCCCGACGAAGTGATGCCCGGACCGCCGGCCAAGCTGCCGATCCCGGCCGACCTGACCCAGCTGCTGTTCCCGCTCACCCTGACCGTCTCGCTGTTCCTGTTCCTGCGCGGCCACAACGCGCCCGGCGGCGGATTCATCGCCGGCCTGGCGATCGCGGTGCCGGTGCTGGTCAAGTACGTCATCCAGGGCGCGCGATCGGTGGAAGCCACCTTCGGCTTCGATTACCTGCGCGGCATCGGCTTGGGCATGACCATCGCGGCGATCGGCGGGCTGGGCTCGCTGGCGTTCGGCTATCCCTTCCTGACCAGCGGCTACCTCGAGCTCTCGCTGCCGCTGATCGGCAAGCTGGCGCTGGCCAGTGCGATGGTCTTCGACATCGGCGTGTACATGGTGGTGTTCGCCGGCGCGCTGCTGATGCTGGCGACGATGGGCACCGTGCACCGCCGCCATGCCGACACCGGAGAAACGCACTGATGGAATGGGCAATGGCCACCGCGATCGGGGTGCTGGCGGGCAGCGGCGTGTACCTGATGCTGCGCTCGCGCACCTTCGACGTGATCCTCGGGCTCACGCTGCTCTCGTATGCGACGAACCTGCTGATCTTCTCCTCCGGCCGGCTGGTGCCGGGCAAGCCGCCGGTTCTGCGTGACGGCGTCGAAGCCACGCTGGCCAACTACGCCGATCCGCTGCCGCAGGCACTGGTCCTCACCGCCATCGTGATCGCCTTCGCCATGACCGCGGTGACGGTGGTGGTGGCGATGCGCGAGCACAGCGACCTGCACAGCGACCACGTGGACGGCGAGGAGCCGGAAAACCAGCGATGATGCAGCACCTCGTCCTCGCCCCGATCCTCATCCCGCTCGTGACCGGCGCGCTCCTGCTGCTGGCCGAGCGCCGCCACGACGTGCGCGTGCTGCGCATGGGCGCGTGGCTCGGGCTGTCCGCGCTGCTGTTGGCCGCCATCGCCCTGCTCGACCGCGCGAATGCCGGCGCCATCGACGTCTATCTGGTCGGCGACTGGCCGGCCCGGCTCGGCATCGTGCTGGTCACCGACCGCCTCGGCGCGATGCTCGTTCTGACCACCACGCTGCTGGCGATCCCCTGCCTGCTGCACGCCAGCGCCGGCTGGGACAAGCGCGCGCTGCACTTCCACTCGCTGTTCCAGCTGCAGTTGGCCGGCCTCAACGGCGCCTTCCTGACCGGCGACCTGTTCAACCTGTTCGTGTTCTTCGAGGTGCTGCTGATCGCGTCCTACGGCCTGCTGCTCTCCGGGGCGCGCGGGCCGCGCATCAAGGCCGGCCTGCATTACGTGGTGTTCAACATCGCCGCATCGACGCTGTTCCTGATCGCCCTGGCCTTCCTGTACGGCACGCTCGGCACGCTCAACATGGCGGAAATGGCGCTGCGGATCTCCCAGACCGGCCCGGAGAAGACCACGATGCTGCGCGCGGCGGGCGGCCTGCTGCTGGTGGTGTTCTGTGCCAAGGCCGCGTTGCTCCCGCTTTACACCTGGTTGCCCGAGACCTACTCGCGCGCGCCGGCGATGGTCGCCGCGCTGTTCTCGATCATGACCAAGGTCGGCCTCTACGCGGTGCTGAGGGTCGGCACGCTCATGTTCGGCGAGGAAGCCGGGGTGCTGCAGGGCCTGGCCTGGAAATGGCTGCTGCCCGCGGGCATCCTGACCGTCGGGCTGGCGGCGCTGGGCGTCGTCGGCGCGACCCGCCTGCGGGTGGGCATCGCCTATCTGGTGCTGCTGTCGGCCGGCACGCTGTTCATCGCGTTCTCGCTGGATACGCCCGGCACCATCGCCGCCGGCCTCTACTACCTGCCGCACAGCGCCTTCGTCACCGCCGCGATGTTCCTGCTGGCCGAGCTGATCCTGCGCGTTCGCGGCGCCACCGGCGAGCACCTGCTCAACCCCGGCCCGATTTCCGAGCGCAACCTGCTGGGCAGCCTCTACCTGGTTGCCGCGGTGTCCGTCGCGGGCCTGCCGCCGCTTTCCGGTTTCATCGGCAAGCTGGCCCTGCTTTCGGCCGTGCCCGATGCATGGATCGGGTGGACGTGGACGGCGATTCTCACGAGCAGCCTGCTGGTGATCGTCGGCCTGTCGCGGATCGGCACGCGCCTGTTCTGGCGCGTCACCCCGCATCCCGCGGGTACCGCCGCACTGCCACCCCCGCGCCGCGAGGAGCTGGCCGCCGTGCTGCTGCTGCTGGGCTACGGCATCGCCATGACCATCGCCGCGGAGCCGCTGCTCGAATTCACCCGCGCCACCGCCGCGCAGCTCCAGTCCGCGGGTGACTACCTCGATGCGGTCGGCGCCACCCGGCCGTTGCTCAGGGAGCCTTCGCCATGAAACAACGCCTGCTGCCCTCGATCCCCCAGAGCATCACCGTGTTCCTGTTCTGGCTGCTGCTGGTGGA
>JAEXAG010000086.1 GCA_023394655.1 Pseudomonadota bacterium | reverse complement strand
GGGCGTTCCCGTTACCGCCAGATAGTTGAGCCACCTTGCCGCGTCTTCTATCGCTTCGATGGGAAGAAGGTCTTTATCCTGTATGTCATGCGATCAGAACGCTTGCTTCGCAAGCGGACTCTGTCGTATCGCTCCAAGCAGGCAAAGGCCTAACAATGCGTTCAAGCCGAAGCCGCTTCGTTCCAGCCAAACAGTGGCAGATAAAGCTTGCCATGTGTTTGGCTCCACTACGCGGCACGGCTTAACTCAGGTGTTAGGCTTAGCGGTGAAACAATACCGCAAGTACCAAAAGCGCTCGGCTTCAAAAGGTCGCTGCCGGACAAGACGTCATACCCATACGTTCAACGGCAAGCGATTCACCCGCCCGTTCGAAGGCTGACCCCGGTACGGGCATGGCACTGGCGGGCGGTCGGCGATCTGTTGCAACATGCCGGATGCCAACTTTTCGGGAAGCATCGAAGTGACCAAGATCCTTGTCTCACTGCTGCTTGCCTGCCTGCTCTGGCCAACCGCCGCGCGTGCCGACCGCTGGATGCCGCCGCAAACGAGTGCGCATCTCTCTCCTGATGGCAGCCATCGCCTGACCATCCAGCCGGGCTCGTACCGCGAGGAAAGTCCGCGCGCCGAAGCCGTCATGGAGCGCCGCGATGGCCGGGTTTTCCGCGTGCTCTGGCGCCAGCCGCTCACCCACCCCATCGCGCCGGCGGAAGTCCTGGTGGCGAACGATGGCCGCTTCGTCACGCTCGACAACTGGGGCAGCGTCGGCACCGGCGACAACGTGGTGGCGATCCATGCCGCCGATGGCCAAGTGGTGCGCAAGCATTCGCTGGCGGCATTGCTGGGCGATGCCCGCGCGGCGGCGATTCCGCGCTCGGTCAGTTCGTTCTGGTGGCGGCGGACGCAGCGCATCGACCCCGAAGGCGTGCTGGTGCTGGCGATCGCCGACGACAGGCATCCCGCCGAAATCCGCATCGACATGAGCAGCGGCGAAATCATTCCGCTTGCAGCCGAAGCCGGCCCGGCGACCGTCACGCCGCACCTCCCCGCCTCGCGCGACCTGCGCTGAGCCGGCATCGGACGCATCCGGATGATCGCGTTGCCCGAGATCGGCCAGGAAACGTGGCAGGCCATCCTTCCCTTCATCTTCGTCGGGTTCTTCGCGCAGCTGGTGGATGGTGCGCTCGGCATGGCTTTCGGCGTCATCACCAACACGCTCCTGGTCGGCGTGCTCGGGATGGCGCCGGCGCGCGCCTCGGCCAGCGTGCATCTGGTCGAAACCTTCACCACCGCGGCCTCCGGCATCAGCCACATCCTGCACCGGAACATCGACTGGCGGCTGTTCGCGCGGCTGGCGGTGCCCGGCGTCATCGGCGGTGCCTCCGGTGCCTACCTGCTGGCCAATCTGCACGGCGAGGCGGCGCGGCCGTTCGTGATGGGCTATCTGGTGCTGATCGGCTTCTACCTGCTGTGGCGCGGCCTGCGCATGTCGCGCGATGCCGCCCACAAGGCACCCAAGGTGGTGGCGCCGCTCGGCCTGGTCGGCGGCTTCCTGGATGCGGTCGGCGGTGGCGGCTGGGGCCCGGTGGTCACCTCCAACCTGCTGGCGCAGGGCAGCGAGCCGCGGCGCACCATCGGCACGGTGAACAGCGCGGAGTTCCTGCTGACGCTCACCGTCTCGCTCACCTTCGTCGGCACGCTCGGCATCGCCGCGTTTTCCGTCGCCGCCATCGGCCTGATCATCGGTGGGCTGATGGCGGCGCCGCTGGGCGCGGTGCTGGCCAAGCGCATCCCGGCCCGCCCGCTGCTGCTCGGCGTCGCGCTCATCCTCATCGCCACCAGCGCCTTCAGCCTGTACCGGATGCTGGCCTGACATCCAGCCTTCCGCCACACGAACCCGCCAACGAAAACGGGCCGCGATGAGCGGCCCGTTCCGTGTGCTGCGCGGGAAGCCGAAGCCACCGCAGGCGGCATCAGCCCGCCAGGCGCTTGGCAATCGCCGCACCCAGGTCGCCCGGGGATTTCACCGTGGTCACGCCCGCGGCTTCCATCGCGGCGAACTTGCCTTCGGCCGTGCCCTGCCCACCCGAGGCGATGGCGCCGGCGTGACCCATGCGCTTGCCCTTCGGGGCCGAGGCACCGGCGATGAAGCCGACCACCGGCTTGGTCACGTGCTTGGCGATGTACTCGGCGGCTTCCTCTTCGGCCGAACCGCCGATCTCGCCGACCATGATGATGCCTTCGGTCTGCGGATCGTCCTGGAACAGCTTCAGCGCGTCGATGAAGTTGGTGCCGTTGATCGGGTCGCCGCCGATGCCGATGCAGGTGGACTGGCCGAGGCCGGCATCCGTCGTCTGCTTCACGGCTTCATAGGTCAGCGTGCCCGAGCGCGAGACGATGCCCACCTTGCCCGGCATGTGGATGTGGCCCGGCATGATGCCGATCTTGCACTCGCCCGGGGTGATCACGCCGGGGCAGTTCGGGCCCACCAGCACGGTGTCCGGGTGCTGCTTCAGCACGTTCTTGACGCGCATCATGTCCAGCACCGGGATGCCCTCGGTGATGCAGATGATGACGGTGATGCCGGCATCGGCCGCTTCCAGGATGGCGTCGGCCGCGAACGGCGGCGGGACGTAGATGACCGAAGCGTTGGCGCCGGTGGCTTCCACCGCCTGCTTCACGGTGTCGAACACCGGCAGGCCGAGGTGCTCGGTGCCGCCCTTGCCCGGGGTCACGCCTCC
>JAEXAG010000087.1 GCA_023394655.1 Pseudomonadota bacterium | reverse complement strand
AACGCAGCTGGCGCGGCTCATGCAACGCGACGGCATCGACGAGACGCTGGCCCGGCGGATGATCGCCGCGCAGGCCAGCCGCGAGGCGCGCCTGGCGATCGCCGACGACATCCTGCGCAACGAAGGCGGCATCGAGGACCTGCAGGCGCAGGTGGCGGAACTGCTGGCCTTCTACCGGCGCCTGGCCGCCGAAAGCCGGCCCTGAGACTCAGCGCGAAGCCTCAAGCCACGCGCTGGCGCCGCGCCCGGCTCGCAGGCCACTGGCGAAGCTGGCCTGCAGCAGATAGCCGCCGGTCGGCGCCTCCCAATCGAGCATTTCGCCGGCGCAGAACACGCCGGGGCGCTGGCGCAGCATCAGATGTTCGTCCAGCGCTTCCAGCGCGACGCCGCCGGCCGTGCTGATGGCTTCGGCCAGCGGACGCGCGGCGTCGAGGCGCAGCGGCAGCCGCTTGATCCCGGCGGCCAGCTTGGCCGGATCCTGGCGCGATGCCGGCCCGAGGATCTCGAACACCAGCGCGGTCTTGGCCGCATCCAGCCCGGCCTGCCGGCGCAGGTGTTCGCCGAGGCTGCGCTTGCCGCGTGGACGGGCCAGATCGGCAGCCAGCCGTTCATGGCTGCGGCCCGGCGCGAGATCCAGCCAGAGCATGGCGTGGCCATCGCGGGCGATGGCATCGCGCAGGTCGGCGGAAATCGCATAGACGAGGCTGCCCTCGATGCCGGTGGCGGTGAGCACGCATTCGCCCTGCAGGCCGTGCTCGCGGCCCGCGCCATCGCGCCAGCGGGCGACGACCGGCTTCAGCGGACTGCCGGCGAAGCGTTCGGCCAGATGCGCGCTCCAGCCGATGTCGAAGCCGCAGTTGGCGGGCACGAGCGGCCGCACGGCCACGCCCGCCTCCGCCAGCGGCGCGGCCCAGCGGCCATCGCTGCCGAGTTGCGGCCAGCTGCCGCCGCCGAGCGCCAGCACGGTGGCCGGTGCCTGCAACCGGCGTTCACCTGTGGGCGTGGCGAAGCGGTGGCGGCCTTTGGCATCCCAGCCCAGCCAGCGGTGGTGGACGTGGAAGCGCACGCCGGATTCGCGCAAGCGCCGCACCCAGCCGCGCAGCAGCGGCGCGGCCCTGCGATCGAGCGGGAACACGCGCCCGGAGCTGCCGACATAGGTTTCGATGCCGGCGGCGGCGGCCCAGGCGCGCAGGGCATCGGCATCGAAATCATCCAGCCAGCCGCCGATTTCCCGCGCGCGCTCGCGGTAACGGGCATCAAAGGCGGGACGCGGCTCGGAATGGGTGAGGTTGAGCCCGCCCTTGCCGGCGATCAGGAACTTCCGCCCGACCGAGCCCATCGCATCGAACAGGTCCACCGCCACGCCGGCGGCACGCGCGACCTCCGCGGCCATGAGGCCGGCCGGGCCGCCGCCGATGATGGCGAGGCCGGGCAGCGCGGTGTCGTGCCCGGAGGCCGGTTCGCGGCGTGGATCGAGGTCCGGCATGGCGGGCAATCCTCCGGCCCGCTCAGCGCAGCAGGAACAGCGTGGCGAGGCCGAGGAAGCTGAGGAATCCCATCACGTCGGTGACGGCGGTGACCACCACGGTGCCGGCCACGGCCGGATCGATGTTCATGCGCTTCATCAACAGTGGCACCAACACGCCGGCCAGTGCGGCGCAGGCGAAGTTGATGATGAGCGCAAGCGTGATGACGCCGGACAGCTCGACATCGCGGAACCACAAGAGTGCGATCAGGCCGACCAGCCCGCCGATCAGCGCGCCGTTGATGAGCGCCACGCGGATCTCCTTCCACAGCAGGATGCGCGCGTTGCTGCCGCCGACCTGTCCGAGCGCGAGGCCGCGCACCATCAGCGTGAGCACCTGCACCGCGGCGTTGCCGCCGATGCCGGCGACGATGGGCATCAGCACGGCCAGCGCGACGATGCGCTCGATGGTGCCTTCGAACTGGCCGATCACCGTGGCCGCGAGGAAGGCGGTGCACAGGTTGATGCCGAGCCAGACCACGCGGCCGCGCACCGCGCGCGGCACCGGCGAGAACAGGTCTTCCTCGTCGTCGAGGCCGGCGGCGGAGAGCGCCTGGTGCTCGGCCTGCTCGCGGATGATGTCCACCACGTCGTCGATGGTGATGCGGCCCATCAGCACGTTGGCGTCATCGACCACCGGCGCGGAGATCCAGTCGTTGTCGGAGAAGCGGCGCGCGACTTCCTGCGCATCGTCATCGACGTGGATGGATTCCAGCTCGTCGTCGATGAGCTGGTTGAGCGGCGTGCTGCCCTCGCGCGTCACCAGGTCCTGCAGCGCGACCCAGCCCATCAACTGGTGGCGCTTGTTGACCACGTACAGGTGGTCGGTGTTGTCCGGCAGCTCGCCGCGCAGGCGCAGGTAGCGCAGCACCACGTCCACCGTGGTGTCCGCGCGCACCGTCACCACGTCCGGGTTCATCAGGCGGCCGGCGCTGTCCTCGGGATAGGAGAGCACCTGTTCCAGCCGCTCGCGGTTCTCGCGGTCCATGGATTTCAGGACTTCGTCGATCACCGTGTCCGGCAGGTCTTCCACCAGATCGGCCAGGTCGTCGATGTCCAGATCCTCCACCGCGGCGACCAGCTCGTCCTGGTCCATTTCCGCGATCAGGCTTTCGCGCACCTCGTCGCCGACGTGGACCAGCACCTCGCCATCGTCCTCGGCATCCACCAGCCCCCAGACCACGCTGCGCTTGGCCGGCGGCAGCGATTCCAGCAGGTTGCCAATCTCCGCCGGCGACAGGGTGTTGACCATGCGCCGCACCGGGCCGAGCCGGCCGCTGTCCAGGGCATCGGACAGCAGGCGCAACTGGCGCACGGTCTTGTCGTGGCGGAGGG
>JAEXAG010000085.1 GCA_023394655.1 Pseudomonadota bacterium | reverse complement strand
GACATCGTGCTCAACGCCGGCACCGACCACGAGCAGCGTCGCCCCTTCGAGGTGTTCATCAACTCCAAGTCGATGGAACATTTCCAGTGGATCGTCGCGCTCACCCGGATCATGTCCGCGGTGTTCCGCAAGGGCGGCGACGTGACCTTCCTCGTCGAGGAAATGAAGGCCGTGTTCGACCCGAAGGGCGGCTACTTCAAGGCCGGCGGCGTGTACATGCCTTCGCTGGTGGCCGAGCTTGGCTACATCGTCGAGGAGCACCTGAAGACCATCGGCCTGCTGCGTGATCCCGACATGAGCGAACACCAGCTCGCGCTGATCGCCGAGAAGCGCCGCGCCTGGGAAGAACAGCAGAACGGCTCAAAAAAAAACGCTGAAGTCCACGCTCCCGTCAGCACGGTAGCCGAGGACGCGCATCCCGAGGACATCGCCGTGACCGGCGAGGGCGTTTCGTTCCCGCCCAGCGCCACGATGTGCCACAAGTGCCACGCCAAATCCGTGGTGATCATGGATGGCTGCGCCACCTGCCTGAACTGCGGCTACAGCAAGTGCGGTTGATGCAGAACGCTGGCGGCCGACGGGAGCGGTGACGCGGAGGCGCTGACTCCGCTCAGCGCTTGCCCCAGGCGCGGTCCACGCCCGCACGGCCGGCGGCAAGCCCCAGCAGGGGCGAGGCCATGAGCGTGGTGGCCAGCGCCATGCCGAACAGCAGGGTGAACAGCTCGGGGCCGATCAGGCCGGCATCCAGTCCGATCTTGATCACCACCAGCTCCATCAGCCCGCGGGCGTTCATCAGCGAGCCCACCGCCAAGCTGTCGCGCCAGCCGTGGCCGCCGCTTTTCGCGCCAAGCGTGCAGCCGACCAGTTTGCCGAGCACGGCCACCAGCAGGATCGCCAGGAAGAAGCCGAGCCCGCTGCCATCGAGCGCGTCGGGCGTGGCGGACTGGCCGGCGACCGCGAACAGCACCGGTAACAGCAGGAGCATGGTCACCGGTTCCAGCCGCGATGCCATGCCGTGGAGCAGGCGGTCAGCGCGCGGCAACGCGGCACCGAACAGGAAGGCGCCGAAGATTGCGTGCAGGCCGATCCATTCGCCGATCGCGGCGAATGCGAGCGCTCCGATCACGATCCAGACGAAGGTGGAGGCACCGATTCCACCGTCACCGCGACGCAGCATCCGTGCAAGGAGGGGGCGCAGCAGGCCGAAAGCCAGCGCGGCCAGCCCGAGTGCACCGGTGAGGGTGGTGGCCACGCCGCTGACGGAATCGTTTTGCGCCAGCGCCAGCACGCCGGCCAGCAGGATCCACAGCCCGGCATCGTCGATCACCGCCGCGCCCAGTGCCAGTCGGCCGGGCCGGCTCGCCGACATGCCGCGATCCTTGAGGATGCGCGCCAGCACCGGGAAGGCGGTGACCGAGAGCGCGGAGGAGAAGAACAGCGCGAACGGCCAGAAGCCGACGCCTTCCGGCGCGAAGCGCGGATGCAGCCAGGGCGCGAGAAGCAGGCCGAGTGCCATCGAGGTGGCGATGCCGGCGAGGCTGATCGACAATGCGCTGCGCAGCTGGGCGCGGCTACCGCCGGGCGCGCGCAGTTCCAGTCCGATGATGAACATGAACATCGCGACGCCGAAGGTCGCGAGCCCGGACAGCGCCGGCAGGGAGTCCGGCGCGAACAGCGTGGAATGCAGGCCGGGCAGCCAGGCACCGAAGACCAGCGGGCCGAGCAGCAGGCCGGACATCATTTCGCCGATCACCTGCGGCTGCCCGAATCGGCGGAGGATCCTGCCGCAGGCACGCGCCAGCAGCAGGATCAGCAGCAATTGCAGCAGCAGCTGAAGCGCGGGGCTCATCGACAGGTGCCGGGAAACCCCGTGGCTTGCAGGCGGCCTGGATCAGGGAATGGTGGCGTAGGTGCCCTTCAGGGTGACCGCCGACATCACGCCGCCGGCATGGCATTCGTAA
This sequence comes from Pseudomonadota bacterium, assembly GCA_023394655.1. GTDB lineage: Bacteria > Pseudomonadota > Gammaproteobacteria > Xanthomonadales > Xanthomonadaceae > Solilutibacter. Next base: position 35,194 of record JAEXAG010000085.1, on the reverse strand, counting down.
TGGGTGGGGCTGCTGAAGGTGTTGCGCTTGAAGTAGCTGGTGATGTCGACCACGGCGTTGGCGCCACGCGCCTGCGCGGACTTCTGGAACGCCAGCAGCGCGGACAGGGCGGCGCGGCGGCAGGATTCCTCGTCGCTCTTGCCGACGCCGTTGGTGCGGCGGTTGGAGACGCCCTCGCCGTGGCGCGAGGCGACGCGCGGATGCGACTGCCCGGCCAGGAAGAACCTGACGCTGCCATCGATGCCGGCATCGCGTGCTTCCTGCGAGGCGAGGAGTTCCTGCATCGGCATCTCGATGCGATTGTCCGCGGCGTTGGCGGCGGTGGAGGCGAACAGCAGGGCGAGGCTGGAGGCGATAACGAAGCGCTTCATCTGGGGCTCCTTGGAGGTTGGATCCGGGTCAGTGGGGCCAGCGGCGGAATACCAGCGAGGTGTTGATCCCGCCGAAGGCGAAATTGTTGCTGGCGGCGTACTCGATGTCGAGCTGGCGTCCTTCGCCGCGAATATAGTCGAGCGGCGCACAGCGCGGATCGACCTCGTCGAGGTTGAGGGTGGGCGCGAACCATCCCGCGTGCATCATCCCGAGCGTGGCCCAGGCCTCGAACGCGCCGCAGCCGCCGAGCATGTGCCCGACGTAGCTCTTGAGCGAGCTGATCGGGATGCGGTTGCCGTACACCGCGGCGGTGGCCTGGGTTTCCGCGATGTCGCCATGCTCGGTCGCGGTGCCGTGTGCGTTGACGTAGCCGATCGCCTCCGCGGCCAGGCCGGCATCGGCCAGCGCCAGCCGCATCGCCTGCGCCATGGTGTCGGCGCTTGGCTGGGTGACGTGCTGGCCATCGCTGTTGGTGCCGTAGCCGACGATCTCGGCGAGGATCGGCGCGCCGCGGGCGAGTGCGTGCTCCAGGTCCTCCAGCACCAGCGTGCAGGCGCCTTCGCCCAGCACCAGCCCGTCGCGTCCGGCATCGAAGGGCCGCGGCGCGGTGTCGGGGGCATCGTTGCGCGTGCTGGTCGCGAACAGGGTGTCGAAGACGGCGGCCGCGGTGGCATCGAGCTGCTCGGCACCGCCGGCGATCATCACCGTCTGCTTGCCGGCCTGGATGGTCTCGTAGGCCGCGCCCACGCCCTGGCTCCCGGAGGTGCAAGCACTGGAGGTGGTGATGACGCGCCCGGTGAGCCCGAAGAACACGCCGATGTTCACCGGCGCGGTGTGGCTCATCATCTTGAGGTAGGTGGTGGCGTTGATGCCTTCGGTGGTGTGCTCGTTGAGCATCTTGCCGAAGCTGCCGATCGCCTCGTGGCTGCCGGCCGAGGAACCGTAGGAAACACCGGTGCGGCCATCACGCAGCACCGGATCGCCCAGGAGGCCGGCCTGTTCCAGCGCCAGCTCGGTCGCACGCACCGCCATCAGCGCCACCCGCCCCATGCTGCGGGTGGTCTTGCGGTTGTAGTGCGCGGGCAGCTCGAAATCACGGGCCGGCGCGGCGAGGCGGGTGTTCAGGCCTTCGTAGATGTCCCATTCCGGCATGCGTGCCACCGCGTTGCGGCAGCTGCGCAGACTGCTTTCGACGCTGGCCCAGTCGTGGCCGAGCGGCGTGATGCCGCCGGCACCGGTGACCACCACGCGACGGGCGTTGCTGCCGTTCATGCCAGCCCCCCGTTGACCGCGATCACCTGCCGGGTGATGTAGGCGGCGGTGGGCGAGAGCAGGAAGCCGACCACGGCGGCGACTTCTTCCGGCTTGCCGAGCCGGCCGGCGGGGATCATCGGCAAGGCGCGCTCGATGACTTCCGCGTCCAGCATTTCGGTATCGATCAGGCCGGGCGCCACGCAGTTCACGGTGATGCCGCGGCCGGCGAGTTCCAGCGCCAGCGCCTTGGTGGCGCCGATGATGCCGGCCTTGGCCGCGCTGTAGTTGACCTGGCCGCGATTGCCCGCCATCCCCGAGACCGAGGACAGGGTGACGATGCGTCCCGGCTTGCGGCGGCGGACCATCGGCATCAGCACCGGATGCAGCACGTTGTAGAAGCCATCGAGGTTGGTGCGCAGCACCTGGTCCCAATCGTCTCCGGAGAGGGCCGGGAAGGCGCCATCGCGGGCGATGCCGGCATTGCAGACCACGCCGTGGTAGGCACCGTGGGCCCCGATGTCGGCGCCGAGCACTTCCGCCGCCGCGGCCCGGTCGGCCACGTCGAACGACAGCACCCGCGCCGCGCGCCCGAGCGCACGGATCTCGCCGGCCACGGTTTCCGCTTCTTCCACCCGGCTGCGGCAATGCACCACCACGTCGAAACCGTCCTGCGCGGCCCGCAGCGCGATCGCGCGCCCGATCCCCCGGCTTGCTCCGGTCACCAGGACCGTCGAACCTTCCATCATCCCGCCTCGTTCTCCAGAAACGCCACCGGGTCCGGCGGCTCGAAAACGGAGATCGTCGCCGACGCCAGCACCTGGCCTGCGCACACGATGCGGCAGGCGAACGCCCCCAGGCCATTGTCGCCCAATACTTCCCGATGCGCCTCCACGCGCAGCGTCCGGCCGATGGCGAAATGCGGCTGGAATGCCTCGTAGCGACGGCTGCCGAGCAGGAATCCGATCGCCGGTTCACGGCCCGCGGCGCGCGCGCGGCAGCCGGCCCAGGCCGCCACCGCCTGCGCCATGTATTCGATGCCGACCCAGGCGGGGACGCCCTCCGGGCCGGCAAACAAGGCATCGGCGCGGATCTCGACTTCGGCGCTGATGTCGTCGCCGCTGCATTCCAGCACGCGGTCGAGCAGGCACATCGGGCCGCGATGCGGGACGACGTGCTCGATGTCAAAGGCGGGCGTTTCCATCATCCGGGCCTCATGCGCGCGAAAGCGCCAGCGCGACATTGCTGCCGCCGAAGGCGAAGGAATTGCTGATGACATGCCGCGGCGGCGTTCCGGCGGCCTGGCCGGGCGCCACCAGCGCCAGCGCCGGCAACTCCGGGTCGGCGGCGCCATCCCAGAAGTTCGGCGGCAAGCGGCGATCGGGGTTGTCGGCCAGCACCAGCCAGCACAGCGCGGCTTCGATCGCGCCGGCGGCACCGAGCGCATGCCCGGTCAGCGGCTTGGTGGAACTGGCCGGGACGCCCGCGCCGAACACCTCGACCACCGCCCGTGACTCCATCGCATCGTTCTGCGGGGTGGCGGTGCCGTGCAGGTTGATGTAATCGATCTGCGCCGGCGTGAGCCCGGCCCGCGCGAGGGCCGCGCGCATTGCGTCGATCGCGCCGCGGCCTGAAGGGTCGGGCGCGGAAGGATGGTGCGCGTCGGATGTTTCGCCCCAGCCGGAAAGCCTGACCGGGCCCTCGCCGCGCTCGAGCAGGAACAGCGCCGCGCCTTCGCCGAGATTGATGCCCTCGCGATGCCGCGAAAACGGATTGCAACGCTTCGACGACACCGATTCCAGCGCCGCGAATCCGCCGACGGTGAAGCGGCAGAGCGAGTCGGCGCCGCCGGCCACCACCGCATCGACGATGCCGGCCTGCAGCAGGCGCGCGGCCGAGGCCAGTGCCTTGGCGCCGGAGGAGCAGGCGGTGGAAATCGTCCAAGCGGGGCCGCTGATGCCGGCGAGCCGGGCGACGAACTTCGCCGGCGCACCCATTTCCTGCTGCGCGTAGTGAAAGCCCGCGGGCCAGTGGCCATCGCGCTGCAGCGCGACGACCGCGTGTTCGGCCTCGCCGATGCCGGAGGTGCTGGTACCCACGATCACCGCGACCCGATCCGGGCCGTGGCGCTCGACCACGGCGGCGACTGCCGGCGCGATCTCGGCGAAGGCGTGGCGCAGCAGCGCATTGTTGCGGCCGCGCTGGACGACGGGCAGATCGTCCATCGGAGGAAGCATGGCCCGGACCCGGCCGAGCGGCAGCACGCGGCCGGGCGAACAGCCATCGTCCTGCACCAGTGTGCCGGCGACGCCGGCGAACAGGGCATCGCGCACGCTGGCGCGGTCGTCACCGAGCGCACAGACGATCCCCGGCGCATGCAGCCGGATGGGCGTGGTCACGGCGCCTCGTCCAGCGGCATGGAGCTGATCTCCAGTGCGTAGCCTTCGGCGAGATTGTGCAGGCGCATGCGGCGTTCGCCTTCCACGCGCTCGAGCACCAGCCATTCGCGATCGGCATGGGAAAGCACGCGGCGTCCGGCATCCTCGGCCAGCGTCCAGCCGGCGGGCAGGCGTTCGCGGATCGCGGCGGCCGGCCAGAACGCGAACTGCACGTCGTCGAGCACGCGTTCGCCGCGCACCGCCGCCGGCAGCCATTCGGCGCGTCTTTGTTCGAGCACGCGGCCATCCCAGCGCAGGCGCACGCCGGTGCGGCCCATCGCCATCACCAGCAGTTGCACGTCTTGCGGGGTCGCCTCCAGCAGGGCATCGAGCGCTTCGGCGTGGTCGCCGTGGCGGATTTCCAGCCGTTGCTGCAGCGCCAGCGGGCGCCCGAGCGATTCGGGCGACAAGCGCAGCTCGGGCAGTACCTGCGCGGGCGCCGGCACGCGTTGCACCGGCGCGCAGGCCGCGAACGCCAGCAGCGCCAGCCAGGCGATGGCCGCAAGGATCAGGCGGTGGGGGCGCACAGTTCCTCCAGCACCCGCATGCGGCGTCCGCCTTCATCCGAGACGTAGGGGTTGTCGCGATCCCAAGCGTAGCCGGCGAGGATCGAGCAGATCATTCGCCGGACTTCGGGCTGCTGCCGGGGGTGGTAGATGATGTTCTGGAAGCCGCCCGCGTACCAGGATTCCACGAAGCGGCGGAAGGTGCGCACGCCGTAGCGCAGCGGCTCTTCGAAGTCCTGCCCCCAGTCCACGGCTTCGCCGGCATGCTGGCGGGCCAGGCATTCGGCGGCGAGCTTGGCCGAGCGGAAGGCGATGGTGACGCCGGAGGAGAACACCGGGTCGAGGAACTCGCCGGCGTTGCCGAGCAGCGCGTAGCCCGGCCCGACCAGCGAATCCACGTTGGCGGAGTAGCCGGTGATGGTGCGCGGCGGCATCACGTTCCACTCCGCATCGCGCATCAGCCGCTTCAGGTTGGGCGCTTCGGCGACGATGGCCTGCAGGCGTTCCAGGTCGCTGCCCTCGTACTGCTCGAGGAAGGACGGCTCGGCCACCACGCCGAGCGAGCAGCAGCCGTTGGAGAACGGGATCGTCCAGTACCAGACATCGACGTGTTCGGGATGCGTCGTGATCAGGATCTTGTTGCGGTCGAAATCGCCACCGGGCGGGATGTGGTCGCGCACGTGGGTGAAGATCGCGCCGCGCACCGGGAAGTTGGAAGGCCTTTCGAGATCCAGCAGGCGCGGCAGCAGGCGCGCGAATCCGCTGGCATCGAGGATGAAGCCGGCTTCGATCACGTACTCGCAGCCTTCCGGATCGCGGGCGTGCACGCGGGGGTGTTCGCCCGGCTCCACCGCCAGCACCTCGTGGCCGAATCTCAGCTCCGCGCCAATGCGTTGCGCGCCCCTGGCCAGCACGTCGTCGAAGGTGGCGCGCTGCACCTGGTAGGTGGTGCCCCAGCCGGGCGAGGATTTGTCGCGGAAATCGAAGGCGGTGGCCTGATGCTCGCCGCGGGCGAAGGCGGCGCCGTTCTTGTGCTGGAAGCCGGCTTCGACGACATCGCGCAGCAGACCGGCCTCCTCGATGTACTGCATGCTCTGCGGCAGCAGGCTCTCGCCGATGGAGAAACGCGGGAACTGCTGGCGCTCGATCATCAGCACCTGTCGTCCCTGCCGGCGCAGGTAGGCGGCGGCCACCGAGCCGGCCGGCCCGGCGCCGATGATCAGGATTTCACTGGATTCGACGGGCAGGCTCATGTTCGGGTTCTCCGGGAACGGGATCGGGCGGGGTGCAATGCAGCGGACGGAACAGCGGTGAAATCAGCCAGACCAACCCGATGCCAAGCAGCAGGGTCAGGCCGAAGGCGTGCAGGGCCGGGGTCGAGGACAGGGCCAGCAGGCCGAACGAAAGCCAGGTGCTGGCACCCCCCACGCAGACGGCCAGCCACGCGCCGGGCTCGCCCCGATGTTCGGTCAGGAAGATGCCGTAGTCGATCCCCATGCCGAGCAGCAGCAGCAGCGCCAGCACGTTGAACAATTGCAGCGGCTGCCCGGTCCAGCCGAGTACGGCCAGCGCCAGCAGGCCGGCCAGCACCGTCGGCGCGAGCGTGCGCCAGGCATCGGCGCGATGGCGCCACGCCAAGAGCGCGCCCACCGCGACCAGACCGGCCACCAACAGCCAAGACATCATCCGGCGGTAGTGGCCGAGCAGTTCCGAGTAGTCGCGGGTGCGGTCCACCCAGCGCACGCCGGGCAAGCCTTCGGTGGCGGCGCGAAGTGCGTCGAGTGCGCCGCTGCGGGACAGGCCTTCGATCATGACCACCGAAGCCTGGCCATCGCCCAGCCGCCCCAACCAGAGCATCCGCGCGGGCTCGGATGCGGGATCGGCGAGCCAGGCCTCGACTTCCGGCATCGGCGCGATGGCGGCGGCCTCGTGCGCGAGGGGTTCGTCGAGCGCCGTGGCGACGCGCCGGATGACTTCCGATTCGATCCGTGCCGCCAGCGCCGCATCCGCTGCCTGCTGGCGCCGTGATGGCAGCCAGTCGCTTGCCGCGCGATGGCCGCCGATGCGGCCTTCCGCTTCCAGCGCACGCAGGCGTGCGGTGAGGGCTTCCTCGCGCTGCAGGACGGATTCGGCATCCTCGCCCTGCACCAGGAAGAATTGCGCGGGGCTCGGCATGCCGAGCAACTCGTCGATCTGCCGCTGTTGCTCGATCAGCTCCGGTGGCGAGGATTGCAAGCTGCGGAGGTCGTCGAGCGGACGCAGCTGGATGATGCCGGCGATCGAGAACGCCAGCGCCAGCACGCCGGCCAGTTTCCAGCCACGGCGTCCGTCCACGCGCGGCCAGCGTGCCAGCGAGCGCCCCAGCGCTTCCGAGAACGCGTTGGTTTTCACTTCGCCGCGATCCAGCCACGGGAACCAGCAGATCACGGTGAGAAAGGCCGCGGTCAGCCCGACGACCGAAAACAGCGCCATCTGCCGCAGGCCGGGGAAGGGCGCGAGGCCGAGCGCGAGATAGGCGGTGATGCTGGTGGCGAGTGCCAGCAAGAGCGCCGGCAGCAGCACGCGCAGCAGCGGCCAGGGGCGTTCGCGGCCCGATTGTCGGCAGGCGAACCAGTGGATGCCGTAATCCTCGGCCACGCCGACCAGGCTGGCGCCGAACACGAGCGTCAGCAGCTGGACTTCGCCGAACACCGCCACGGTGGCGGAAACGGCCGCCGCGCAGCCGATCAGCAGCGAGCCGGCCACCAGCAGGATCGGCCGCAGCGAGCGGAAAGCCAGCCACGCCAGCAGCAGCACCGCGGCCAGCGAACCCCAGCCGATGGTGTTGATCTCGCGATGCGCCTGCACCGCGGCGGCTTCGGCATGCAGCGGGACGCCCGCGCGCAATTCGCGCAAGTCCGGCACGGCGGCGCGCGCGGCTTCGGCGGCGGCATCCAGCCGATCCTGCAGCTGGCGCTCGCCATCCAGCCGGAACGCGGAACGGGTGCCGGCGAACTGCAGCACCGCCCAGTGGCGGCCATCGGATTGCAGCAGGCCATCGGCGCCGATCGCCATGCCCGAGGCGGCGGCGCGCTCTTGCCACCATTGCGGCCAGAGCCCGAGCGGATCCTCCACCCAGGGCAACATGCGCGGCGCGCCGGGCAGGCCGTAGAGCGATGCCAGCGCGCGTTCGGCCAGAGCATCGACGGGCGTGCCGGCCAGCAGCTCGCGTTGCGAAGGCGTCAGCATCTGCCGGCGATGCGGCGCGTGGAAGGCTTGCGCGGCATCGAACCAGTCGGCCGCGCTGCCGGCCGGGGCGAGCAGGCCGCCGGCATCGCCCAGTGCCTCGCGATAGGCGGCCTCGGCCCGGCGCGCGGCCTCCGCGCTGCCGGCGCCGAGCGCCACGACTACCTGGCGCCCGCCGTCATCTGCGATGCGTGCGATCGCGTCCGAAAGCAGCGCATCGTCGGCACTGCGCGGCAGCAGGGCGAGCACGTCGCTGTCCACCGCCGGCTGCTGCCAGAACCGCCATTGATGCGCGCCCACCGCCAGCACCACGCACAGCCACGCCAGCGCCACCCAGCGCCAGACGCGACGCAGGGCGGCATGGCCGGACGACGATGCGACGGCCTCAGTCAAATCGCGCGGCCTCCGCCGGGCTCAGTCGCGCAGGGGTCTCGGCCAGCTCGCTGAAACGCAGCCGGGTACGGTCGCCGCCGGCTTCGATGATCTCCACTTCGCGCACGTGGCGATCGCCGGAGAGCGCGATCGAAGTGAATGCCCGCGCGAGTGCGGCGCCGCGCGGCACCAGGGTCATGCGCCAGCGGTCGCCCGCCAGTGCTTCCGCGCGGATGCGGAAGTGCGTGGACAGCGCGCCGACATCGCCGCCGACCAGGGCCAGCATCATGGCGTTGGCCGCGGCCAGTGCGGGCTGCTGGCGGCCATCCAGCTCGATGCGCATGCTGCCGTCGGGTTGCCGGCTGAGGATGCGCTGGCCGGTCAGCACCACTTCGGAGGGGAAGGGTTTTTCCGTCGTCCACAGCACCCCGCGATCGCGCGCCAGCACGAAGCGGCCCTGCGAGCGCAGCGGGTTGCGGAAGCCCTGCACCTGCTTTTCCTGCTCGAAGCGGCCGCGCAGCAGCTGCACCTTGCCGATCCTGGCCTCCACCGCCGCCAGCGTGCGGTCGCCCGCGCCCGCCTGCGGTGCCGCCGAAACGCCCGTCATCGCCATCGCCAGCAGCAGGCCGGCGAAGCCGCCGATCCATCGATTCATCCTCGTCACACCGTCACTCCCAGGCGTTCCCAAAGTACCGGCGGACAGACGTAGCACATCTCCCCGGAATCGACGCCGACCGCCACCTGGATGGTGTACGCGCGGGTCAGGGCGCGACCGCCCTCGGCATCGTGGATCGCGTATTCGATGCGCAGGCGGTTCTCCCATTCGGTGATCCGTGCGCGCACGCGCAGGCGCTGGCCGTAACGCAGCGGCCGGATGTATTTCACCCGTGCATCCACCACCGGCCAGAGCCAACCGGAGGCCTGCATCTGCGGATAGTCGTAATCGTGTTTTTCGAGCAGCGCGCAGCGGGCGATCTCGAAATACTTGAAGTAGTTGCCGTGCCAGACCACCTGCATCGCATCGCAATCGTGGAAGGCGGGGCTCAGCTCGATCTCGTGCGAAAGATCAGTCATACAGGCTCCAGTGCTCCCGGCCGATGTCGGCGACCAGCATCCGCAGTTCGCCATCGAGCGCACGGTCCTCGTCCACCAGCGGGATGCGCGCGGCGAGGTCGTCGAGCATCGATTGCGCGCCCGTGGAAAGCACGGGCAACTCGCCCAGGCGCGCGCGCAGGGCGATGCCCTGGCGGGCTGCCAGCAGCATCGCCGCGGCCACCTGGGTGGTCAGCTCGATCACGCGCAGGCAATCGCGCGCGGCGATGGTGCCCATGCTGACCTTGTCCTGGTTGTGGCACTCGGTGGAGCGCGAGAACACCGAGGCCGGCATGGTCAGCTTGAGCGCTTCCGCGGTCCACGCCGAGACGCTGATCTGCAGCGCCTTGAGCCCGTGGTTGATGGCCGCGCGCGGCCCGGTCGAGCCCGAGAGGTTGGCCGGCAGGCCGTGGTTGTAGCGGGTGTCCACCAGCAGGGCGAGTTGCCGGTCCAGCAGGTCGGCGATGTTGGCCACGGCGTTCTTCAGCGCGTCCATGGCGAAGGCGACGTGGCCGCCGTAGAAGTGTCCGCCATGCAGGATGTGGCCGCGCTCGGGATCGATCAACGGATTGTCGTTGGCGCTGTTGAGCTCGGTTTCCAGCAGTTGCCGCAGGAACGGCAGGGCATCCTGCAGCACGCCGATGACATGCGGTGCGCAACGCAGGGAGTAACGGTCCTGCAGGCGCTGGTCGTTGCGCGGCGGGCGTTCGCTGTGCAGGTCCTCGCGCAGGCGGCGGGCGATTTCGCTCTGCCCGGGATGCGGCTTGGCGGCGAACAGCACTTCGTCGAAGTGGTGCGCATTGCCGGCCGAGGCGACCACGTTGCAGGCGGTCAGTCGGGTGGCGAGGCGCGCGAGGTAATCCGCGCGGCGCCAGGCGAGGCAGGCCAGCCCGGTCATCACCGCGGTGCCGTTCATGATCGCCAGCCCTTCCTTCGGGCGCAGTCGCAGCGGCTTCAAGCCGATCCCGGCCAGCGCTTCGGCGGCCGGGCGGCGACGGCCTTCGTGCAGCACCTCCCGCTCGCCGCAGAGCACGGCGGCCACGTAGGAGAGCGGGGTGAGATCGCCGCTGGCACCGACCGAGCCCTCGGCCGGGATCAGCGGCAGCACGTCGTGGCGGAGCAGGGCTTCGAGGCCTTCCAGCAGCGCCGTGCTGACGCCGGACATGCCGTGCGCCAGCGATGCCAGGCGCGCGGCCAGCACCGCGCGGGTTTCCTCGGCGTCGAGGAAACGGCCGAGCCCGCAGCCGTGGTAGGCGAAGAGATGGTGCGGCAGTTCGCGCACCAGGTCGGCGGGGATGCGCGTGGTGCAGGAATCGCCGTAGCCGGTGGTGACGCCGTAGATCACGCCATCTTCGCGCAGCACGCCGTCGAGCAGTGCCGCGCCGCGCTCGATGCGCGCGCGGAACGCCGGCTCGGCCGAAAGCGCCGCCTGCGCTTGCCGCCGCGCCAGCGCCACCACGTCCTCGATCGTCAGCGGCGCGGCGCCGAACACCACGCGTGCCGCATCATCCATTCCGTCCATCGTCCGCGCCTTCCCAGAAATCGTAGAAATTGAACCAGTCCAGGGGCGATTTCCGCACCTGGTCCTGCAGCCAGCCGGCATAGGTGGCCGCGTACCCGGCCAATGCCTCGGCACGCGATCCGCGCGGCAGCACGACGCGATCGGCGAGGCGCTCGAACGCGATCCCGTAGCCGCGAGCGGTGCGCAGGCAGGACATCGCGAACAGCGGGCAGCCGAGCGCCGCGGCCAGCACGTAGGGGCCTATCGGAAAGCGTGCCTCGGCACCGAGGAAGCGGGCGCTCACGCTGCGTCCGCCACGCAGGGGTACCCGGTCGCCGGCGATGGCGACGAACTCGCCGCGCGCCACGCGCTCGCCGAGCATCACCGCGGTGGCCGGGCCGAGTTCGGTGACCTGCTGCAGGCGCAGGGCATCGCCGGAATCCAGCCGCTCCAGCAGGCGGTTGAAGCGTTCGGCGTGCGCGGTATGCACCAGCACCGTCACTCTCAGGCCGGGGACTTCGCGCGCCAGCGCCTGGGTCAGCTCCAGGCAGCCCAAGTGCGCGGTGACGATCACGCCGCCTTCGCCACCGCGCAATTGCGTGAGCATCACTTCGCGGCTCAGTTCCACGCGATCCGACGGATAGCCGCCGCCGCAAGCGATGATCTTGGTCAGCAAGGTGTCGCCGAACGCGGCGAGGTGGCGCAGGCTTTGCCAGCGTCCGGGCCGCCGGCGGAACAGCCCGGGCGATGCGGCATCCGCGCGGCGCAGGTAGTCGATGGAGGCGCGGCGGGCCGCGGGCCGCGCCAGCCAGTGGAACAGGACCACCGGGTACAGGCACAGCAGGAAGGGCAGGCGGCCCAGCCGGCGGTGCACGAAGCACAGCGCGCGGATGCCGTTGACCGAGGTGACCTCGCCGATTTCCGCCCAGTGCAGGGGCCGCGTGGCGGACATCAGCGCGCGCTCCAGCGGCCGCGCCACAGGCGCAGCGGCAGACGCCGCAACATGCCGAAGAACAGGCGTGCATGCATCCGGCTGATGCGCAGGTTGTCGTGCAGCACGTCGAAATGGGACACGCCGTCGCTGGGATAGCTGACCGGCGTGGGCAGGTTCAACACCTGCACGCCGCGCCAGTGAAGCCGCACCAGGATCTCGGCATCGAAATCCATGCGCTGCCCCATCGGTTCCTCGTCCAGCAGCGGCAGTACCGGTGCGAGCGGATAGACGCGGAAGCCGCACATCGAATCGCGGATCTGCAGCGACAGGGTGTTGATCCACACCCAGACATGGGTGAGGTAGCGGCCGTAGAGCCGCGCCTTGGGGATGCTGGCGTCGTAGATCGGCGTGCCGCAGACCATCGCGTCCGGCGCGCGCCGGGCCATCGCGATGAATTCGGGGATGCGCGCGGGCTGGTGCTGGCCATCGGCATCGATCTGCACCACGTGGGTCGCGCCGCGCCGTGCGGCCTCCCGGAAACCGGCGATCACCGCCGCGCCCTTGCCGCCGTTTTCCGGCAGGCGCAGCAGTGAAACCCCGGGTGCATGCAGGGCGGCAAGGCGGTCGAGTTCGCGCGCGCAGGCCGGGCCCGAGCCATCGTCCACCAGCAGGCAGGCATGGCCGGTGGCGATCACGCCTTCGACCATCGCCGCGATCGCGTGTTCGTGGTCGAACACCGGGATCACCACCAGCGGCGCGAAGCGCGGTTCCGGGATGGCGCTCATTCCGCCTCCCCGAACACCGCGCGTCCGCTGGCATGGATGCCGAGGTCGGACTGGTAGCGGAACGAGAGGCTGCCGCGCGCCGGATCCCAGTCAAGGCGCAGGTGGATGCGGGTATCGGGGCCGGCGGTGCGCTGGAACTTCAGCGCATCCAGCCGCAGGAAGCGAGGCGGCAGATCGAAGGCCTCGCGGCCGAGGCGGATCGCCCAATCGACCTGGGCGACGCCGGGCAAGATCGGCGCCTGCGGGAAATGGCCTTCGAACACGGCCAGCGCCGGATCCAGCAGGAACTCGATTTCCGCTTGGCGTGGTTCGCGCTCGCGCCACTCCGCCTCGGGGAACTCGGGGCGGAACAGCGCGGCGAGCGCACGGCGCGTGGTCTTGCCCTGTGCATCGACCGGCAGTGCATCCACGAAGCGCCAGCGACGCGGCTGCACGACCGGGTCGTGGCGATCTTCCAGATGCCGCGCCAGCTTGCGCGAGAAGGCGCGCGGGCCATCGGTTTCGAGTTGCCCGCGTCCCTCCGCGCTGGCGACGACGACGCCGGCCAGCCACTGGCGGAGGCCTTCCTCGAACACCAGCACGCGCGCTTCCTCGACGCCCGGATGCGTCAGCAGGTCGCGCTCCAGCGCATCCAGCGACACCCGCCGTTCCTCGATCTTGGCGATGCGGTCGGCGCGACCGAGCAGGCGGAAACCGCCGTCGCCACAGGGCGCGGCGCGATCGGCGGTTGTCCACGCGCCGGTGCCGGGCGGCAGGTGCGGCGACTGGATCACCAGCAATCCGTCCTCGATCCGCCACTCGACGCCCGGCAGCGCGGTCCAGGCCGGCATCGCCGCGTCGGTCCACTGCCGCCACGCGATCCCGCCGGTTTCGCTGCTGCCGAAAATTTCCAGCGGCCCGGTGCCGATCAGGCGCATCGCCTCGATGGCGGCATCGGCCGGCAATGCGCCTCCGGAGGAAAAGACCCGCTTCACCCGACCATGCAGGCGCAACCGGTCGAAGCCCTCGGGCAGGCGTTTGAGGTGCGCGGGGCTGGCCACCAGCCAGCTGGCATGATCGCGCGCCAGCACCCGCAGCAGGTCTTCGTGGAAGAACAGGCGCTGGCCGATGGGGCGACCGGCCGCCAGCGGCCAGAGCACGCGATGCAGCAGGCCGTAGATGTGCTGGTGGGAGACGGTGCCGTGGACGGTCACGGTCGCATCGTCGCCAAACATCGACTCCAGGGCGCGGATCTCCGTCGAAAGTTCGCGCAGGGTCTTGTCGATGGCGACCGGCTCGCCAGTGCTGCCGGAGGTCTGCAGCACGAGCCGCGTCGCGGTCGGGTCCAGCGCGGTGATGGCGATGCCGGCGCCGGAGCCGTGCGCTGCGGAGATCGGTTCGAACGCGGCCGGTATGTCCCCGGCGAAGCCGCCGACGCCGGGCCGGAGTCGTTCCAGCGTGCCGGGCAGGGCATCGCCGGGCAGCACGACGCGTTTGCCCGCGTGCCAGGCACCGAGCAGGGCGGCGGCGAACTCGGTGGCGTCTTCGAAATGCAGGGCCCAGTCCGTTTCCGGGCGCGCGGCGAAGGCGGCCTGCCAGTCGCGGGCGCGCTCGCGGAACGCCGGATGGTCGATGGCGCCGTCGCTGCCCTCGGCCACGATCCGGCCCGGCAGCGGATGCCGCAGCAAGTCCTCGATGGCGATCAGCTCAGCCATGCGCGTCGGCCGCCTTCACCCGGCGCCGCACCAGCCATTCGCCCGCCGCCAGCAGGCCGATGAGCAGGTAGGCGACGAGTCCGTTGTACAGCGTCCACACGTGGGCGGGTGCCCAAAGCGCGGTAGCCAGCGCCAGCGTGCCGTTCAACAGGAAAAAGCCGCACCAGACCTGGGTGACCCGGCGCGTGTAGGCCACGCCGCGCGGGGAAAGATCGGGCTCGCGGAGGCGGGCGATGCGCTCGACCACCGTCGGCGGCCGCAGCAGGCTGGCGCCGAACACCAGCAGCAGCACCGCGTTCACCAGCGCGGGATAGAGCTTGAGCGGCAGCGCATCGCCCGATGCCCAGGCGGCGAGCGCCAGCAGTGCGGCACCGGCCGCCACCGCCAGCCATTGCAGCTGGCGGGTGAACGCCAGCCGCAGCAAGGCCATGCCGAAGAGCAGCAGCGCCAGCGCGCCGATGCCGTGATGCCGCATCCCGAAGTAAACCGCCAGCGGATACGCCAGCGACAGGACCACGAACAGCACAGTGGCAAACCGTTTCAAGGCGCACCCCGCGCGCGATTCAGGCGCCCGCGCCGTCCTCGCGGAGGAGCGCATGCAGCACCTCGACGATGTCGCCGACCGTGCGCACCGACTTGAACGCCTCCGGCTGCAGGCTGCGGCCGAGCAGCGGCTTGAGCTGCACGATCAGGTCCACTGCGTCGATGCTGTCGATGTCGAGGTCTTCGTACAACCGCGCCTCCGGCACGATGCGCGCTGCTTCGATCTCGAAGCTGTCGCGGAGGATGCGGGCGATCCGGTCGAAGAGTTCTTCCCTGGTCATTTGCGGTCAGTCTCCCCTTGCGTGCCGGCGCCGTCGCGGTGCGCGGCGACGAAGGCCGCGAGCGCGCGCACGCTGGCGAAGTGGCGCCGCGCTTCCGCCGAATCGGAGGACAGGCTGACGCCGTAGCGTTTCTGCAGTGCGAGGCCCAGTTCCAGCGCGTCGATCGAATCCAGCCCCAGCCCTTCGACGAAAAGCGGTGCCTCGCTGTCGATCTCTTCGGCCGCGATGTCTTCCAGCGACAGCACGGAAACGATCAATTCCCTGATCTCGTGCTCAAGTGCCTGCACGTTGGTTGCCTCGTTCGAAATAGACGGTCATGTGCTCGGTCAACCGCCGTGCCGCCAGTGCTTCGCGCCCCCCTTCGGGGCCGGCCTGTGCGATGAACGGGGCGATCTCGATGTCCTCGCGCACATCGATCACGACATGGAATCGACGCGGCGGCACACGATACCACTTTTGCCCCTTGACCAAGGTCGGCGGCGTGCAGCGGATGAGCACCGGGGTGATGTCGAGATGGCCGCGGATCGCGATGTTGGCGGCACCGCGCTGCAGTCGCAGTGGTTGCCCCGGCACGCTGCGGGTGCCTTCCGGGAAAATCACCAGCCGGCCACCCGCGGCCACGGCCCGGATGCAGTCATCCACCAGCCCGGCGCCGTCGTCGTTGGCGATGTAGCCGGCGGCACGTACCGGCCCGCGCATGAAGGGGTTGCGTGCCACCGCGGATTTCACCACGCAGTCGGCATCGGGCAGCAGCGAGACCAGGAACACCACGTCGAGCAGGGTAGGATGGTTGGCGAGGATCAGGAGTCCGTCGCGCTGCAGCCGCTCCTGCCCGTGCACCTCCCAGGTCAACACCCCGAGGCGTTCCATCAGCCGGATGTGGCCGGCGAAGGCGCGCTGCACCACGCGCCGGGTCCGTTGGCGGCGGACCTGCGGATCCGGCGTCAGCCAGCCCAGCGGCGGCAGCACCAGCACCCGCAACGCCAGCCCGCCGATGCCGAAGGCCGCGAAGCTGATGCCGGTGGCGACGACGCGCCACAGGTAGCCGGGCCGCCACCAGGGCAGCGACTCAGCCATCGCGCCGCCATTGCCAACGGCGGGCATCGACGTGGCGTTCGAGCAAGGCGTCATCCGAAAGCAGGAAGCGATGCACGGCCAGCGCAGGCGGCAGCTCGCCGGCTTCCGCGCCGCCTTCGCTCGTGTCCGCCTGCCAGCCGAGCGCCAGCGCCGTGCCTTCCGGGTGTCCGGCGGGTGCCAGCGTCCAGCAGCAGGCATGCAGCGTTTCCGGGCCATCCACAAAGGGGGCGTAGGCGGCCGGCAGCGGGGCATCGCAGGCCAGCACGCGCACCCGTGGCGCGCCATCGGCCAGCAGCGCGGCGGCTTCGATGCAGGCGGCTTCCATCGAGGCATCGCCGGCGGCGATCGCCAGGTAATTGCCGCGATCCCCGCGCAGGATCGAATGCAGGGCGGGGATCGCGTTGTGCACCGAGAGGCTGAAGCCGGTCGGCGACATCGCCTCGCCGCGGGCCAGCGTTTCCAGCAGGCCCAGCGAACGCGCCACGTCGCCATGGCGGGACACGAACACCAGGGGCGTTTCCGGTTCCGCCCGGCAGCCGAACGCGGACTGGATCGCCGCACGCCCGAGTGGCTCGATGCGCCGCCGCTGCATCGCCGGGACTTCGGTCAGCGCCGGTATGGCGTCGCCCTCCGGCAATCGGGGCTGTTGCGCCCACGCCCGCCAGGCCCCGGGGGTTTCCAGGCCGGGGGCCCAGGCGGCGCTGTCGATGACGGAGAAGCGGATCATGGTGTGGCTCGAGGATGTCATTCGGCACGGGCGCAGCGCGGGATGATGCCATCGCTTCGCGCGCGATGCGCGAAAAGCACGATTCCGCCAACGACGGGTTAAGACGGTGTTTTCCGCCGGATCGGACGGGGGCTTCGATTCAGGACGCATCGGACAAGGTGACGGCGCGGTGATGGAACGGACTCCGTCATCCGCATCGTGTCCCGGCATGTCTCCGGGGCTCGTTTCGAATCCCCACGAACGAGAGGTAAGACCATGATCCAACGCAAGCAACTGGCCCTTGGCCTGGCCACCGCGATGGCGTTTTCCGCGCCGCTGGCCTTCGCGCAGGATGCCGGGCAGCACAAGCAGGAAACGACCACGCAAGCTGCGGAAACCGCCGCGCCCGAAGCCGCCGCCGCGGCACCGCAGGCCGAATCCCGCGATACCGTCAGCTGGGCCGATCTCGACACCGATGGCAACGGCAGCCTGAGCCGTGCCGAAGCCGCCGCGGTGCCGAGCCTGGCGCAAGTGTTCGAGCGCGCCGATGCCGACAAGGACGGCGAGTTGACCGCCGACGAGTACAAGGCGTTTCTTGCAGCCAATTACCCGGCCGCCGGCGCCTCCGGCCAGGAAGACTGAACCCCGGGTTCTCCCCTTGCAGCCGGGCAGGGATCGCCCGGCTGCCTTGCTTCCAGGGCCTTGGCCGGCCCGCCATTCACCCCGCCATTCAGCGTGCTCCGGGGAAAATTCCCCGCATGAAGCGCCTTGCCGCAACCCTCTTCCTGCTGCTGCCGCTCCTGCTTGCCCCGCTGGCCGAGGCGCGCACGGTCTGGCGTTGCGTCCGCGATGGCAGCGTGAGCCTGTCCACCGCGCCGGAACCGGGTTCGCGCTGCAGCCCGCGGGAAATCGACGACGACCCGGTGAAGACGCCCAATCTCTGGGGCGCGATGGGCGTGGTGCAGGGCACGCTCTACGAACGCGAGCAGGACGGCCAGCTGGTGTACGGCACCCGCAACCTGCCGGGCTCGCGCCCGTTCCTGCGCTTCACCGTGGAAACGCCGCCCGGATCGCCCGCGCACACCGGCCTGGGCCGCGTCGGCAAGCCGCAGGTGGCCACCTACGACCGCGAATTCCGGGCCGCCGCGCGTGCGAACAAGGTGGATGACGCCTTCGTGCGCGCCATCGCCCATGCCGAGAGCGGCTTCGATGCGCGCGCCACCTCGCCCAAGGGCGCGCAGGGCGTGATGCAGCTGATGCCGGATACCGCGCGCGAACTCGGCGTCACCGATGCCTACGCCCACGAGCAGTCGATCCGCGCCGGCGCCCGCCATCTGGCTGCGCTCTTGCGGCGCTACGGCGGTGATTTCACCCGTGCCGCCGCGGCCTACAACGCCGGCATCGGCGCGGTCGCGCGCCACGGCGGCGTGCCGCCCTATCGGGAAACCCTGGAATACGTGGACAAGGTGCGTGCCCTGCACGCGCTGTACCGGCAGGCCTTGGGCCTGCCGGCACTGGATGCCCCGTTGCGCGTCGCCCAGTGAGGCCCGCTCAGGGCGTCAGCTTGAGCAGGCGCGCGTTCTTGCCATCCTCCAGCAGCCAGACCGCGCCATCCGGCCCCTGGGCCACGGCGCGGATGCGCTCGCCCATGTCGTGGCGGGCGGCTTCGCGGGCGGTCTCGCCATCGACTTCCACCACCACCAGCGCCTTCGACGACAGCCCGCCGATCAGCGCGCGCCCCTGCCACTCGGGGAACATCGCGCCGCTGTAGAAGATCATGCTCGAAGGCGAAATCACCGGCGTCCAGGTGATCGCCGGCGCGTGGTACTGCGGTGCGGTGTCGTGGTCTGGGATCGGTCGGCCATCGTAATGATCGCCGTTGCTGACGATCGGATAGCCGTAGTTGTCGCCTGGGACCACGCGGTTGAATTCGGCGCCGCCCTTCGGCCCCATCTCGTGGCTCCACAGCTGGCCACCGGCATCGAAGGCGATGCCCAGCGGGTTGCGATGGCCGAGCGTCCAGACCTGGGCGGCCACGCCGCCCTGAGCCGCGAACGGGTTGTCGGCCGGCAGGCGGCCATCGTCCTCCAGCCGCACGATCTTGCCCATGTTGCTCTGCATGTCCTGCGCGGGGTCGAACTTCTGCCGGTCGCCCGAGCTGATGAACAGCTTGCCGTCGGGCGCGAACAGGATGCGGTGCGCGTAATGGCCGCCGCCGCTCACCTTGGGCACCTGCTGCCAGATCGTCTGCACATCGGCCAGGCGCGGGTTGGCGGCGGCGATGTCCAGCCGCGCGCGCGCCACGACCGCACCGCGGGTGCCGCCATCGCCGGCCTCGGCATAACTGAAATAGACCAGCCCGTTGTCGGCGAAGCGCGGATGCAGGGCCACGTCGCCGAGGCCGCCCTGGCCGCCATAGGCCACCTTTGGCACGCCGCCGATTTCGGTGGTGGTGCCTGCGGCGGGGTCGAACAGTTTCAAGTCACCGGATTTTTCGGTGACCAGCAGGCGGCCATCGGGCAGGAAGGCCATCGCCCACGGCTCGTCGAAACGCGCGATTTCCTCGCGCGCGAAGGCGCGGTCGGGGGCAGCGGCCGTGGCCGGTGCAGTCGAGGCGGCGGGCGTGGGGGCGCTGGCGTTGGCCGGACCGCCGTTCTGGCAGGCGGACAGCAGCAGCGCGGCGGTCAGGGGCGCGAGTCGTTGCATGCGGCATCTCCGTGATCGACAGGTCAACAGGATGCCGCAAAGCCCGTGCAGGCATCGTCCTCGGCTACCATCCGCCCATGCAGCACAGCATCCGCATGGTCGGCTTCGACGCCGACGACACGCTCTGGAAGAGCGAGGATTTCTACCGCGAGGCGGAGGCCGAGTTCCGTCGGATCGTCGGCCGCCATGTCGATCTCGATGACCTCGGCGATCGCCTCTACGCCGTGGAAAAACGCAACCTGGCCCTGTTCGGCTACGGCGTGAAGGGCATGGCGCTCTCGATGGTGGAGGCGGCCATCGACATCACCGATGGCCGCATCCCGGCTTCCGACATCCAGCGCATCGTCGGTCTGGCCAAGCGGCTGCTGCGGCACCCGGTGGAACTCCTGGCGGACGTGCCGGAGGCGGTGGAAGCGGTCGCCGCCCGGCATGACATCGTGCTGATCACCAAGGGCGACCTGTTCCACCAGGAAGCCAAGGTGCGCGAATCCGGGCTCGCGCGCTGGTTCCGCCGCATCGAGATTGTCAGCGAGAAGGACATCCCCACCTACGCACGCCTGCTGGAGGAATTCGGCGTGGCGCCGCAGGAGTTCGTGATGGTCGGCAACTCGCTGCGCTCGGACATCGCCCCCTTGCTGGCGCTCGGCGCCTGGGGCGTGCACATGCCCTACCACGTCACCTGGGCGCACGAAGCCGAAGCCGACGTGGACGTCTGCCATCCGCGCCTGCGGGTGGTGGAGGGCGCCGCCGGCATCGCGCCGGCCATCCGCTCGATCGCGGCATCCTCCGGCGTCGAAGCCGGAATTCCCCGATAGCGGCGGCGTCCCGGCGCCCGGCAAGCTGGGCGCGAGTCCCCGGCGAGGCGTTCCGCATGTTCCGTCCCCAGCTGCTCCTTTCCGTCGCCCTGCTGGCGGCGCAGGCCTCGATGCCCGCCGCGGCATCGGAAGTCCGCAAATGCGTCGGCCGCGATGGGCGACATGCCTATGTCAGCGGCGATTGCCCGGCCGGAAGCCGCGAGGCCTGGCGCCGGGAGGTGGCGGTGGCCGAACCGGATCCGGATGCACGGGCGCGGCAGGAAGAGATCCGCCAGTGGCAGCGCGCCAATCGCGAGGAAGTCGCTGCCGGCGTGCGCGCGCAGTCGGCGCGCACGTCGGGTACGCGCGTCGGCACCTCGTCCGCGGACGCGCGCTCGCGGCGTTGCGAACAGGCGCGGGAGCGGCAACGGCGGGTCCGCCAGCGCGACTGGATGACGATGACCTACGAGCGGATGCGCCAGCTGGACGATCAGGTGCGCGCCGCCTGTCGCTGAACCGCTTCAGACAGGTAGCTGAACCTAACGGGCGCCAAGGAGCCGGGTTAAAAACCGGTTCACCCTCGACAGGGCAAGTTGGCAGCGTGGTCGCCGCAACGGTGGCCCCCAAGACCCAGGAGGTTCGCATGATGACCCTGACCCGCATGATCGCCCCCGTCGCCCTCGCGGCCGGCCTCGGCCTCGGCGCCCTTGCCGTTCCGCAGCAGGCGCAGGCGCAGGATTCCCTCTCGCGCGTGATCGTCGATGTGGCCGACGTCATCCTCCGCGGCGGCCAGCCCTATTACCGCTACGGCGAATACGGCCCGCGCGACCGTCTGATCGTCGAACGCGACCGCCGCGGTCGCCCGGTCTATTACCGCACCGTGGATCGGCGTGCCGGTCCGCCCTACGGCAATGCCTACGGGTACTACCGCAACGGGCCGGGCAGCCGGCAGGTGTACGGCCAGCGCGACGTGAAGTGCGACCGCAAGGGCAAGTGCAAGACCACGTACTACGACCCGCGTTACGACCGCGACCGCTATCGCGATGACCGCCGCCGTCGCGGCTGGTGATCACCCGCTCATTTCGTTTCCACGGGCCGGCGCTCGATGCGCCGTCCCTTCGTCGTCCCGGCAGTGCCGATGCTAGGCTTCCGGGCTCGACCACCTCCGGCCTGTCCGTCACGGCCCGCTGCCGCACTCCCGCCCCGCGCCCCATGCCGATCCGTCGCCGCCTCCGGTCCACCCGCATCCGCCTGCTGGCTTTCGCCTGCCTGGCGCTTTCGGGCATGTCCGTCGCCCTGGCCGGCGAGCCGCTCGATTGCCACCTCGAATACACGATGGAAGGCTGGTCGGCGTTCTACAAGACCGCGGAAGGCGAGGGCATGGTCTATTGCAGCAATGGCCGCAAGTTGCCGGTCAAGATCACTTCGCGCGGCGGCGGCATCACCTTCGGGCGCTCGAAGATCGAACGCGGGCGCGGCGAATTCTCCGGCATCTACCGCATCCGCGAAGTGCTCGGTGGCTATGCGGCCGCCGAGGCCCACGCCGGCGCCGGGCGCTCCGGCAAGGCGCAGGTGGTGACCAAGGGGACCGTTTCGCTGGCCCTGACCGGTCGCGGCTCGGGCTGGGACATCGGGGTGTCGATCGGCAGTTTCGTGCTGAGCGAACTCTGAATCTCCCCCCCCTGCGCGCAGCGAACGCGGTTTTTCATCCCCGGTTGATCCACTCGGGAGGATGCTCCCGACCAATCCCGAAAGGAGTTTCCCCATGCATCACGCCCGCCTCAAGTCCCTCGCCCTTGCGCTGGCGCTGGGAGCCGTCGCCGCGCCGCTGGCGGCGCAGGATTTCACCTTCAACTGGAATCCGCGCTCCGGCGATGTCTGGGTCGATCGCCAGCTTGGCGACATCAACCAGTACGGCATGCAGCACCGCGGCATGTTCATCAACGAAATGGTCGCCCACTACGGCGCGCCGCGCGATCTGGTGGTTGATCTGCTGGTCAACCGCCGCTGGGCGCCCGGTGATGTCTATTACGCCTGCGCGATCGCCCGCGTGGCCGGCGTGCCCTGCCGCAACGTCGTGAACGAATGGGACAGAGATCATGGCCAGGGCTGGGGCGTGGTCGCCCGGCGCATGGGCATCAAGCCCGGCTCGGCCGAGTTCCATCGCCTGAAGCGCGGCTTCGTGCCCAGTTATGACCGCTGGGGCCGTGAGGTGGTGCTCGACCGCGACCTGCAACGTGCCTATCCCGATCGCGGTCGCGGCGGCAACCGTGCGTCCGCCGGCAACGGCAATCGAGGCCAAGGCAATGCGGCCGCGCCGGCCCGCTCCGGCAAGCCGGCCACGCCTCCGGGCCAGAACCGGGCCCGTGGCAACGAGCGCCCGGTCCAGTCGCGTGGCAACAGCGGGCAGGGCCGGGATGGCAGCAACGCCGGCAAGGGCCGCCAGGATCGCGGCAAGTCCGGCAAGGGCCGCGACGACTGAATCCTCGCCGGAAGCACGGAAGCGGTTGCCCGGCGGATAATGGCGGGCCCGTCCCGCGTGCCGATTCCCGGATGCCCGATCGTTTCCCGATTTCCGTTGCCCCGATGATGGAGTGGACGGATTCCCGCTGCCGGGTCTTCCACCGCCTGCTGGCGCCTTCCGCGCGCCTGTACACGGAGATGGTCCATGCCAACGCGGTCATCCACGGCCCGCGCGACCAGCTCCTGGCGATGGATCCGATCGAGCATCCGGTCGCCCTGCAGCTGGGTGGCAGCGATCCTTCGCTTCTGGCGAAGGCCACGCATCTGGCCGTGGAACGCGGCTTCGACGAGATCAACCTCAACTGCGGCTGCCCCTCCGATCGGGTGCAGGCCGGGCGTTTCGGTGCCTGCCTGATGCGTGAACCGGCACTGGTGGCCGATTGCGTGGCCGCGATGATCGATGCCGCCAATGATGTCCCGGTCACGGTCAAGTGCCGGCTCGGCGTGGACGACGACGACGAATACGAACGTTTCCTCGGTTTCATCGACACCGTGGCCGCCGCGGGCTGCCGGCATTTCGTCGTGCATGCGCGCAATGCCTGGCTGAAGGGCCTGTCGCCGAAGGAGAACCGCGAAATCCCGCCGCTTCGCCACGATTGGGCGCACCGGCTCAAGCGCGAACGCCCGACGCTTCGCATCGAGCTCAACGGCGGCATCGCCAGCCTCGAAGCGGTGGAAGCCCATCGTGGACTGGTTGATGGAGTGATGCTGGGGCGCGCGGCCTACCACGATCCCTACCTGTTGCACCGGATCGAGGCCCATCACCAAGGGCGGGCACCGGAGCCGCGCGAAGCGCTGTTGCGGAAGTTGCGGCCGTACGTGGAAGGTTGGCTGTCCGGCGGCATGGCGCTCAAGCACGTCACCCGACACGTCCTCGGGTTGTTCCACGGCGAACCCGGCGGCCGTGCCTTCCGGCAGGTGCTGAGCGAAGGCGCGCATCGCCCCGGTGCCGACTGGTCGCTGGTGGAGGACGCACTGGAGGCGCGCGAGGCCCATGCGGCGGCTTCCCGACCCGCCCCGGCCGGCGGTTAATATTTGTCAAGGTTTCCTTAAGCAATTAAGGCCGAGTTCAATGCGCCGGCGACAGAATGTCGGCGAAATCCCATTCCGGAGCCGCCGTGCGAACCCTGATCCTCCTGTTCAGCCTGTCCATGCTGGTGCCCGTCGCGTCGGCCCAGGAGGCGGTGCGTGGCAGCAGCGAGGCGCGCGTGCAGCGCACGGAAGTCGGGCAGCCGCGCCGCGGTTCGGAGATGTCCGCCGCCGTGCGCCGCGCCGAGCGTGCCACCGGCGGGCAGGTGCTGAACGTGGAGAGCATGCGTTTCGAAGGACGCGACATCCATCGCGTCAAGGTGCTGACGCCGGGTGGTCGTGTCCGCGTGGTGGTCGATGATCCGGCCGACCGTCGCCCGCCGCCCGGGCTGGGCCCGCTTGCGCCTACACGCCGCGATGACACCGGCAACCCCTAAGCTGTAGCCTGAATGGCCGCCAGCGGGCGGCCCCATCACGGAGATCGCCATGCGCATCCTGCTCGTCGAAGACGAAGCCCCCCTGCGTGAAACCCTCGCCGCGCGCCTGATGCGCGAAGGCTATGCGGTCGATGCCGCGCAGGACGGCGAGGAAGGCCTGTACATGGGCCGCGAAGTGCCGTTCGACATCGGCATCATCGACCTCGGCCTGCCCAAGATGAGCGGCATGGAGCTGATCAAGGCGCTGCGCGACGAGGACAAGAAGTTCCCGATCCTGATCCTGACCGCGCGTTCGAGCTGGCAGGACAAGGTCGATGGCCTGAAGCAGGGCGCCGACGACTATCTGGTCAAGCCCTTCCACGTCGAGGAACTGCTGGCGCGCATCAATGCACTGGTGCGCCGCGCCGCCGGCTGGAGCAAGCCCTCGCTGGAGTGCGGCCCGGTGGTGCTCGATCTCGCCGCGCAGACGGTCACCGTCAACGGCCAGAACATCGACCTCACCAGCTACGAATACAAGGTGCTCGAATACCTGATGATGCACGCAGGTGAGCTGGTCTCCAAGGCCGATCTCACCGAGCACATCTACCAGCAGGATTTCGATCGCGATTCCAACGTGCTGGAAGTCTTCATCGGCCGCCTGCGCCGCAAGCTGGATCCGGAAGGCACGCTGAAGCCGATCGAGACCGTGCGCGGCCGCGGCTACCGGTTCGCCATCCCGCGCAACGGCGAAGGCTGATCCGCCTCGCGGCGGCCGGTGGCCGCCGGGTGCCCGCGACGAGACGATGATGGCCGCGCGATTCTGGCGTCCCCGTTCGCTTGCCACCCGCCAATTGCTGGCGGCGGGCCTCGGCCTGATCGCGTTCCTGGCGCTGGTCGGCGTCGCGCTCGACCGCGCCTTCGTCGATACCGCCGAGCGCAACACCCGCGAGCGCCTGGCCAGTTACGCGCTGGCCTACACCGCCGGCACCGAGTTCGACATCGACGGCTACCTCGTGCCGCCCTACCGCGCGCCGGATCCGCGCCTCGACCGCCCCGGCAGCGGGTTGTACGTGGAACTCGTGGTGCCCAACGGGCACTGGCGATCGATGTCCGCCGAAGGCCCGGAACTGCCGCCGGGCGAAAGCCTGCCGCGCGACAGCGAGCGCTTCGAAGGGCCGCTGCCGATGCGCAACATCGATGGCGGGCCGGGCGAGGTGTATCGCTATTCGCGCAGTTTCATCGCCGCCGGCGCGCGCGGGGAGGACATTCCTTACACCATCCACGTGATGGAAGACACGCGCCAGCTGGCGGCGCAAATGAACGTGTTCCGCAGTGCGCTGTGGGTGTACCTCGGCACCGCCGCGGTGATCCTGCTGCTGCTGCAGCTGGTGGCCCTGCGCTGGAGCCTGCGGCCGCTGCGCCACGTCATCGAGGAGCTCGATCGGGTCAAGCTGGGCCGTGCCTCGCGCATGAGCGATTTCCACCCGCGCGAGCTCGAGCCGCTCACCGGCAGCATCAATGCCTTCATCGAAAGCGAACGGCAGAACCTGGAGCGCCAGCGCAACACGCTTGCGGACCTGGCACACAGCCTGAAGACGCCGCTGGCGGTGCTGCGTGCGCGCCTCGACAGCGGGGTGCCGGAATCCGTGCTGCGCGAGGAGCTGGACACCCAGCTCGAAAAGATGAATTCGCTGGTGTCCTACCAGCTCTCGCGCGCGGCCTCCAGCGGCCACAAGCTGTTCGCCACGCCCATCCCGGTGTTGCCGCAGGCCGAGCAGATCGTGGTCGGGCTGGAAAAGATCTATGCCGGGAAGGGCGTGTTCTGCGAGTTCGAGGTGGACGAGACAGCGCAGTTCCACGGCGAGCCCGGCGATCTCCAGGAGCTGCTCGGCAACCTGCTGGAAAACGCCTTCAAATGGGCGAAATCACGGGTGCTGCTGACCGTCGCCAAGGGCAGCTCCGGGCGCGGCAGCCTGCTTCTGGCGGTGGACGACGACGGTCCCGGCATCGAGCCGGAAAACGTGGCCAAGGTCCTGCAGCGCGGCGTGCGTGGCGACGAGCGCGTGCACGGGCATGGCATCGGGCTGTCGATCGTCCAGGACATCGTCCAGGGCTACGACGGCGAGCTGCAGGTGATGCGGTCGGATGAACTGGGTGGCGCGCGCTTCGAAGTGACGCTGCCGGGGATGCGCTGAGCGCGGCGGCTCCGGTCAGCGGAACATGCCGGGCAGGAAGCCGTGCCAGCGCGGATTGCGCTGAGCATCGGCATTGCCCCTGCGCTCGCCCGCGCCCGGCTCGGTGGCGGTGGTGGCATTGCGCCGACTGCCCTGGCCGTTCGCGGTGGTGCCGTTCTCGCCCTCGCTTTCGCCGGATGCCTCGCCGCCAACGGTCGCGGCCGTCTGCGCGTATGCGCCGAAGCCCGGCAGCATGAGGACGAGTGCGATCAGGAGACGCTTCATTGGGGAATCCCGGGCCCGGTGGCAGGCGTTGAGCGCTCGACTATATCGCGGATCCGGCCGGCGTGCGCGATGGCGGATAATCCGGCGCATGATGTCCATGCGACCGACACCCCAGCCGACGCCGCGCAACCCGTGCGACGAGCCGGACCGCCTGCTGCTGCAGCGGTTGATCGCCGGTCCTGCGACCGGCGAGGAGCTGGCCCGCGCGCACGGTCTCGGGCGGGCGGCGATGTGGAAGCGCATCGAGGCGCTCCGGCAGGCGGGGATCGTGATCGAGGCGCGGCCGGGGCAGGGGTATCGCCTCGGCCAGCCGCTGGATTTGCTGGATGCCGGGTCCATCCTCGACGGGGTGGCGACGGCGGCCCGTGCGGGCATCGGGGAATTGGCGGTGGAATGGCAGGTGGATTCCACCAACAGCGTGCTGCTGGCGCGGAAGCCGCCGTCGTCCGGTGCCCGCGTGCTGCTTGCGGAACGCCAGACCGGCGGTCGCGGTCGCCGCGGTCGCAGCTGGCAATCGCCGCTCGCCGCCAACCTGTACCTGTCGCTGGATCGCCGCTTCGCTGGCGGTCTTGCCCGGTTGCCGGGCCTGAGTCTGGTGGCGGGGATCGCGGTGGCGGAATCGCTGCGTGAGGCGACCGGGCTGGACGTCCGGCTGAAGTGGCCCAACGATCTCTGGCTCGATGGCGCGAAGCTCGGTGGCCTTCTGGTGGAAGGCGGCGGCGAACATGGCGGGCCGGTGCGCGCGGTGATCGGCATCGGCCTCAACGTGCGTATGCCGCCGGCCCACGGCGAGGCCATCGAACAGGCCTGGACCGACCTGGCGCGTCATGTCACGCCACCCTCGCGGGACCGTCTGGCCAGCGCGATCCTCTCGCGCCTGCTGCCGGCGCTCGATGCGTTCGATGCGGCGGGTTTCGGCCTCTTCCGCGCGCGTTGGGAAGCGCTGGATGCGCTGGCCGGCCATCCCGTGCGGATTCTGGAAGCGCGTGGCGAAAACGAGGGCGTCGCGCTCGGCATCGCCGCCGATGGTGGCCTGCGGATCGCCACGCCGGCCGGCGAACGCATCCTGCATGCAGGCGAAGTGAGCGTGAGGACTCCATGAGCGATTGGCTGTTCGATCTCGGCAACACCCGGTTGAAATTCGCTCCCCGCGAGGGCTTTTCCGGCGCGGCGCCCGGGCATCTCGTCCATCGCGGCGATCCGGCGGCCTTCCGGCTGCCACCGGAGGTGCAGGGCAGCACCGCGTGGGTGGCGGCGGTAGTGCCGCCCGCGCTCCAAGCCGGTTTGCGCGATGCCCTGCTCGAACGCTTCCGGCGCATTTCCTTCGCGCGCACCTTGTCGCGCAGTGGACGCCTGCGCATCGCCTATGCCCGGCCCGAGTCCCTGGGCGTGGACCGTTTCCTCGCCATGCGCGCGCTCGCCGGCGAGGGACGCGCGACGCTGCTGGCGGGTGTCGGCACCGCGCTGACGGTGGACCTGGTGGATGCGGATGGACGCCATCGCGGTGGCCGCATCGCGCCATCGCCGACGCTGATGCGCGAATGCCTGCACCAGCGCGCACCGCATCTTCCCCTGCGGGGTGGTGAGGCGCTCGCCTTCGCCGCCGATACCGCCGATGCACTGGCCTCCGGCTGCGAAGGCGCGGCACTGGCACTGCTGCGCGAATCCCTCCAGGCCGCGGAGCGCCTGCTGGGCGGGAGCGTCGCGATGGTGCTGCACGGCGGCGGCGCCGACGCCCTGTTGCCGCAGCTGGCGGAAGCGCAGCTGCGCCCGGCGTTGATCATGGAAGGTCTGTCCGGCTGGGCGGGCGTGGCGGATCGGGCATAGAATCGCCGCATGTTCGCGCGCATGTTGCTGGTGTGGCTGCTGGTGATGAACCTGGGCGTGCTCGCCTGGTGGGCCTTGCATCGCCCATCGCCGGCCGCGCCCGTGGCCACGGATTCGCGGCTGCCGAGCCTGCAGTTGCTCGGCGAGGAAGCTGCGCCCGCGACCGGGGATGCGACGTCGGTAGAGCCTGTTTCCGGCGCGCCGGCATCGACAGCTTCCGAACCGGCGCCCGCTGCGCCGGAAAGTACTGCCGCCGCCGACCCCGCGCGCGAAATCGTCGAGCCCGCACTTGCGTCCGTAGCCCCGGTCTGTGCGAGTTACGGGCCATTCGCCGACGAGGCGGCTGCCCTGGCCGCCGGTCGGCGACTGGCGGGCGTGGAAAGCGCGCTTCGCCGGGTCGCTGCGACCTCGCCGCGCGGCTGGTCGGTGGCGCTGCCGCCCCTGGAAAACCGGGAGGCGGCGGTGGAAATGGCCGAGCGCCTGCGCGCGGCCGGCTTCAACGATCTGATGGTGGTGAACCAGGGCGAGAACGCCAATGGCATCGCACTGGGCCGCTTCGGCAGCGAGGACAATGCGCGCCGCCACCAGTCCGCGCTGCAGGCGAAGGGTTTCGCCGCCGTGCTGGTTCCCGCCGGCCCCGTCGGCGAGGGCGTCTGGTGGCTGGACGTGCGTGCGCCAGCCGGTTTCGATGCCGCGGCCCGGCGTGCGGCCATCGGTGCCGCCCGCGTCCAACGCCGCGATTGCTGAGCGCGTGCGTGGCTCGGCTCGGCTAGAATGCCGTGCGCCGGTTCCCCGGTTCCGCCTGCCGCTTTAGCTCAGCTGGTAGAGCAACTGATTTGTAATCAGTAGGTCGTCCGTTCGAATCGGACAAGCGGCACCATCGTCCGCGGCGCGGGGAAGCGCGCCCGAGCCCGCCAAGGAGAGCCCGATGACCCGCGAATTCCGCCCCGTATCCATTTTCGGCGTGCCCACCGATGTCGGGGCCGCGCATCGGGGGGCCTCCATGGGACCGGAAGCCCTGCGCGTGGCCAGGATTGCCGAGGCCATCGCGCGCCGCGGCGTCGATGTCCGCGATCTCGGGGATCTCGCCGGCCCGCGCAATCCGCAGGCGGCGCCGGAAGCCGGCTATCGCCACCTGGCGGAAGCGGTGGCCTGGAACCAGGCCGTGTTCGACGCCAGCTCGCGCGAACTCGCCGCCGGCCGCCTGCCGATCATGCTGGGTGGCGATCACTCGCTGGCCATCGGCTCGATTGCCGCGGTGGCCGCCCACGTGCGCGCGCAGGGACGGAAACTGCGCATCCTCTGGCTGGATGCGCACGCGGATTTCAACACCAGCGAGGTGACGCCCTCGGGCAACATCCATGGCATGCCGGTGGCCTGCCTGTGCGGCCTCGGGCCGGAAGCGCTGGTCGACCTCGGCCGGCCGGGCCCGGCGATCCGCGCCGACGAAGTGCGCCAGATCGGCATCCGCTCGGTGGATCGCGAGGAGAAACGCCTGGTCAAGGAACACGCGCTGGACATCTACGACATGCGCTACATCGACGAGATCGGCGTGCGCCGGGTGATGGAGGAAGCGCTGGATGGCGTCGATGCCGATACCCACCTGCACGTCAGCTTCGACGTGGACATGCTGGATCCGTCCATCGCCCCGGGCACCGGCACCCGGGTTCCCGGCGGCGTGAACTACCGCGAGGCGCAGCTGATGATGGAAATGATCGCCGATACCGGGCGCATGGCCTCGCTGGACGTGGTGGAAGTGAACCCCGCGCTCGACAAGCGCAATGCCACCGCGCGGCTGGCGGTGGAACTGGTGGAAAGCCTGTTCGGCAAGTCCACCCTCATGCGCGACTGAACCGCGGCCGCCCCGCGAGCCTGAACGGCGCACGAAGCCTGCGCCCCGCGCGCGACGCGGTCGACGGCGGCTTCACGCGGCAGCGGGTTCCATGGACGTGCGCGGCAGACCTGTCGCCTGCTTCCCCATCCAAGGAGAGATTCCATGAAGCGTTTGATGACCGTTGCCCTGCTCGCCATGTTCTCGTTCGGCCTGACCGCCTGCAACACCATCGCCGGTGCCGGCAAGGACGTGCAGAAGGCCGGTGAAAAGGTCGAGGAGAAGGCCCAGGACTGCAAGGACGGCCGCTGCTGATCCATCGGCACGAGCGATCACCGGAGGCCGGGACAGGGATGTCCCGGCCTTTTCGTGTCCGGTTCCGGCGGGTGGTGAAAGGCGGGCCGGGCAGGCGGGGAGGGTAGAATCGCGGCTCGATCCGACACGCCGTGCATCATGTCCGCAAGACCGCTCCGCATCCTCACCGGCATCACCACCTCCGGGACGCCCCACCTCGGCAATTACGTGGGCGCGATCCGCCCCGCGCTGGCCAGCGCCCGTTCCGCCGATGCGGAAAACTTCTACTTCCTGGCCGACCTGCACAGCCTGATCAAGACCCAGGATCCGGTTCGCACCCAGCGTTCGACGCTCGAGATCGCCGCCACCTGGCTGGCCTGCGGCCTGGACGTGGAGCGCAACTGGTTCTATCGACAGAGCGACATCCCGGAAATCAACGAGCTCACCTGGTTCCTGACCTGCGTGGCCGGCAAGGGCATCCTCAATCGCGCCCATGCCTACAAGGCGGCGGTGGACCGCAACCGCGAGGAAGGCCAGGACGACGATGCCGGCGTCACCGCCGGATTGTTCATGTACCCGGTGCTGATGGCGGCCGACATCCTGATCTTCGATGCCGACCGCGTGCCGGTCGGGCGCGACCAGATCCAGCACATCGAGATGGCGCGCGATTTCGGCCAGCGCTTCAACCACGTCTATGGCGCGGAGCATTTCGTGTTGCCCGAAGCGGCGGTGGACGAGCAGGTGGCGACGCTGCCGGGGCTCGATGGCCGCAAGATGTCCAAGAGCTACGGCAACACCATCCCGCTGTTCGCCCCGCCGGCGGAAATGAAGAAGCTGGTGATGTCGATCCTTACCGACTCGCGCGCACCGGGCGAGCCGAAGGACACCGAAGGCTCGGCGGTGTTCCAGCTCTACCAGGCATTCGCGGGCGAAGCGGAAACCGCGGAGATGCGCGAGGCGTTCGCCGCCGGCATCGGCTGGGGCGATGCCAAGCAGAAGCTGCTCCGGCGCATCGAGGACGAGATCGCGCCGCTGCGCGAGAAATACGAATCGCTGATCGCGCGTCCGGGCGACATCGAAGCCATCCTGCGCGAGAGTGCCGCGCGCCTGCGCGAGCGTCATGCGACCCCCCGGCTGGCGGCCTTGCGCGAGGCGGTCGGCCTGCGCGACCTGACCCGCGATGCCGGCCCGGCACCGGCCGAGGTCGGCGCCAAGAGCACCGTGGCCGCCCAGTTCAAGCAGTACCGCGAGGCCGACGGCCGCTTCTACTTCAAGCTGGTGCGCGGTGACGAGGTGCTGCTGCAGAGCATCGGCTTCGATTCCCCGCGCGATGCCGGCCAGCGGGTGGCGGCGCTGAAGACCGGCGGATGGCAGCCGGATGCCGGCGACGTGGCGCTTGGCGAAGGCGTGGCGCAGGCGGATGTCGAGGCGGCGCTGGCAGCCTTCGCCAGCGACGAAGGCTGAGGCGGATCGGGGGATTCAAGCGGCGTGCACGTCGGCCTCGGTAGGCTGGGCAGGTGAATCGAACTTTCCGACCCGTGTCTCCTTGAGCGCTTCCTTGCCCCCGATCGACGCATCGACGGCTGCTGAGCCGGGAGAAGGCGTGCTCGATCGTTACGCCATCGTCGGCAGTGGCATGGAGCAGGCCTACCGCGACATCGCCATGCTGGCCCGCACGCTCTGCGACGCGGACATGGCCGCGATCGCATTGCGTGAGGGCGATCGGGTCTGGTTCAAGGCTTGCAGCGGCCGACTGGCGGAGGCATCCAATGCAGAGGACAGCCTGTGCATCCATGCCGCCGACCAAGCCGAGGATGTGCTGGTCATTGCCGATCTCCAAGCGATCGAACCCTGCGAAATCTCCGCACTGGCGGCGGACATCGGCATCCGCTTTTATGCCGGCGCACCGATCCGCGGCCGCGACCGCCGACCCGAGGGCGCGCTGTGCGTGTTCGACCGCGAGCCGCGGACGCTGGGTGAGCCGCAGCGCGAGGCGCTCGCCGCGCTGGCGCGGCAGGTCCACCACCTGCTGGACCTGCGTCGCTTCCTGCTGGAGCAGCGCCGCCATTTCGAAGGCCGCGAGCGTGATCGCGCGGAGCTCCAGCGCCGTCACGACGACCTGCAATCGGCCGCCCGTCGCGACCCGCTGACGGGTCTGCTCAATCGGGCCGCGCTCGTCGATCTCCTGGCCAGCCCCGAAGCCATGGCGCGGCTCGATGGCGCGTCCTATGTGCTCGCCGTCGCCGACATCGACCACTTCAAGCAGATCAATGATCGCCACGGCCACTTGCATGGGGATCACGTGTTGAAGGCGGTGGCGCAAGTGGTGCGAAATGGCATCCGCGACGACGATCTCGCCGTGCGTTACGGCGGTGAGGAGATCCTGATGGTCTTCCCGCACACCTCGCCCGATGATGCGCGCGAAGTGGCCGAGCGCATCCGCACCGGGGTGGCGGCGCTGGAACTGTCGCCGGGCGTCAGCATTTCCATCGGGCTGGCCGAAGGCGATCCGGCGCGGGACGATCCGCGCGAGGTGTTCGATCGCGCCGATCGCGCGCTGTATCGCGCCAAGGCATCCGGGCGCGACCAGATCATCGTCGATGGGGAAGGGCGGCAGGGGCGGGCCTGAAACCTGTTGCACATCCGGCGCCGGTGCGCCGGGATTTACCGCGCCGACGCCACCCTCAGGCCCGGCCGATGCCGGAGGACTTCTCGCAACCCCTTGATGGACAAGGTCGTTTTGGCCGTCGAGCGGGAGTCCGGTTAAATGGATCCAGGGTGATCCGATTTCGGCTTCACTGGCCGGTTCCAGTGAAAGGGGGAGACGTGGAAAACGTGATTTGCTTGTCGGGCGCGGGGATCGCGATGCGCGCTTGCCGCGATTGCGGGCTGACCCGGGCGGCGCCGGAGCAGGAGCGCAGCCGCGACCCGATTCTGGCGCTGCGGGTCACCCACCCGTGCGAGCGTTGCGGCGCGCAGGTGGAGACGCCAGCGCCGCGGGCCGGCATGAGTGCGACCGGCTACCAGTACATCTGCGATGAATGCGGTACGCCCGATGATCTGGTGGTGGCGCGGATCACGCTGCCTGATGACCTGGGCATCGGTTACATCCATCTGTGCCCGGACTGCATCGCGGCCTATGACGAGCCGGGTTTCAACGGAGCGTCGGTGCCGTGAAGCGCCAACATCCACTGCTGGAGCGGTGCGTGGAATGGTTGCTGGACTATTCGGGCCTGGTGCTGGCCTGCGCGGCGACGTTGTGGCCGGTTTACCTGCTGATGCTTTCGATGGGGTGCGAGTTGGCGGGGGTGATCCTGCTTCGCTTCGGCCATGCGGTGGTGATGCCGGATCTTTCGAGGCTGATGGGCGTTGCGGCGGTGATGGCCGGGATCGTTGCGTTCTGGATCGTCTGGACGGCCGATCGCTACACCCGGTTGCGCGAGGACATCCAGGAAGGCCGCCTGCGCCGTTTTTGAGGCAAGGCAAGCATCCCGGCGAAAGAGGTGCGGGGCCGAACGGCTTGCAACCGCCGCCTTCGGCGGCCTGCGCGTTTTCCCGACGGGGAAGGGCGATGCCAGCGAGCGACCGGCGATGGCGCGCCCATCGGGGCGCGCTACGCAGGCGCGGTAAATGAAAACGCGGCCCGAAGGCCGCGTCGTGGCAGGGCAACCTGGCGCGATCAGTTCGGCCGGGCGAGATCGTCCAGCAGTGCCTTCAGGAAGCGCGCGGCTTCGCCACCGGTGCAGGCGCGGTGGTCGAAGGTCAGCGAGATCGGCATGCGCCGATGCACTTCGATGCCGCCCATCACCGCCACCACGTCGTGGCAGAGCTTGCCGGCGCCGATGATCGCCACGCACGGGGGCACCACCACCGGGGTCGCGTAGCGGCCGGCGAACATGCCGAAGTTGCTGAGCGAAATGGTGTAGCCGGTCAGCTCGGACGAGGGGATGCTGCGGTCTTCCACCTGCGCGCGCAGGCGCTTGATCGCGGCCCGCACGCCCTGTGCATCGAGCATGTCCGCGTTGCGCAGTGCCGGCACGAACAGGCCGTCGTCGGTGTCCACGGCGATGCCGATGTCCACGTGCGGGTGCAGGGTGCGGGTCAGCGCCTTGCCGTCGAACCAGGCGTTGAGCGCGGGGACTTCCTTGCAGGCGGCCACGATCGAGCGCACCAGGCGCGCGGTGATGTCCTGCTTGCCGATC
Organism: Pseudomonadota bacterium; assembly: GCA_023394655.1. Classification (GTDB taxonomy): domain Bacteria; phylum Pseudomonadota; class Gammaproteobacteria; order Xanthomonadales; family Xanthomonadaceae; genus Solilutibacter. The sequence goes on along the minus strand of JAEXAG010000085.1, from coordinate 336 downwards.
CACTGGTGCAGGTCGGCATCGTCCACCAGCGTGGTGGGCACCACCTGCGCGTGGGCATCGGCCATGACGCGGGCCATGTTGCGACGCACGCCCTTGAGCTGCTCGGGCTGGCCGCTGGCGGCCGCGCCCGGCGGCTGGGTACGCATCGGCTTGCCGCCCTGCGAGAGCGTGCTGCGCTGGGTGGCCGGCTGCTCGGCCTGCGCGGCGACGGCCGGGCTGACCTGCGCATCCACGGCACGGCGCGCGGGGACGCTGCCGATCTTCGCGCTGCCATCGGCGGCGGCCTGCTTCACGTCGGCCATGCTCACGGTGCCCTCGGGGCCGCTGGCGCGCACC
>JAEXAG010000047.1 GCA_023394655.1 Pseudomonadota bacterium | reverse complement strand
CCGGCCCGGCGATGGCGAAACCGTCATCCAGCGGCGCGACGGTGATGGCGAAGCGCGTCGTGCCGGCATCGGCCAGCGCGGGCAGCACCTCCGGTTCGAGTCCGGCAGCGGCCAGCACTTCCAGCAGCGCCTCGCGGCGTCCGGCGGATTCGGCGGCGATCACCACCTCGCCCGGATAACTGCGCAGGAAGGCCTTGAGGGACGAGGCCGGCTCGACGTGGTGCTCGGAGAGCGGCAGGTTGGGTACCGCCTGCACGCCGAGTTCGCGGGCATCGCCGTGGCGGGGGTGGCCGCTGCCGCAGACTTCGATGCGGCGGCCTTCGTTGAGCCGTTCGCGCAGTGCGACCGGGCTCAGGTACAGCGCCTCGGGCGGCAGCAGCGGGCGTTCGACATCGTGGCGGCGCTGTTCGTGGCGTTCGCCGGTCTGCTGCCAGAACCGGTCGGCGGCCTCGCCGACGCGCTCGGCGAGCACGGGCAGGGTGCCGGAGGGCAGGTAGTCGAACAGCGTGGCGGTGCGCCGGCCATCGCGGCCAGGCGCGAAGAACAGCGGCAGCCAGGCTTCGATGCCGGCCGGGGCCAGGCCGTTCTTCAGGTCCTGGTAGAGCCCGGAACGGCGCACGTCGATGCCGAGATCGTCGCGCAGTGCCGCCATGGCGCGTTCGCGGGACGCTTCGTCCATCGGCACTTCACGGCCGGGCAGCAGGCGCACCGCTTCGGTCCTGTCGCCCGAGCGCTGGCTCTCGGGATCGAATTCGCGGATCGAATCGATCTCGTCATCGAACAGTTCGATGCGATACGGCGTCGCGGTGCCCATCGGATAGACGTCGAGCAGGCCGCCGCGCACGGCGAAATCGCCCGGATCCAGCACCTGCGGCACGTGGCGGTAGCCAGCCGATTCCAGCCGGCGCTTCTCGGCATCGAGATCGAGGCGGGCCCCGACGTGGTAATCGAAGCTGCCGCCGACCACGTGCGAGACCGGCGCGAGCCGCTGCAGCAGCGTTTGCACCGGCACGATGACGATGCCCCGGCGCATCGCGGGCAGGCCGTGGAGGGTGGCCAGCCGTTGCGAAACGATGTCCGGATGCGGGCTGAATCTGTCGTAGGGCAGGGTTTCCCAGTCCGGGAACGGCAGCAGGGGCAGGCTGGCATCGCCGGCGAGCAGGGTGCGCAGATCGGCTTCCAGCTGGTGCGCCTGCGGATTGTCGGCGGCCACCAGGAGCAGCGGGGCATCGTGGGCGCGGGCCGCCTGCAGCACCGCCCAAGCCAGGCCGGATGAAGTGCCGGGCGCGCGCCACCAGGCACGGGCGTGTCCGGCGGAAGGCAACAGGGTGGCGGGATCGATGGCGGCTGCGGCGTCGGTCATGGGCCGCGCATTCTACCGCGTGGCCGGCCGCTCACCGGTCCGGATGCTGTTCGCGCAGGTCCAGCATGACGCGGAACAGGCCGGGCGTGTCCTGATCGCGCTGGCGGGTGAAGCCCAGCGATTCGCACAGGGCCAGCATCGGGTGGTTCTGGTCAAACACGTCGCCCCACAGCCGCTCCACCTTCTGCCCGCGGGCCCAGCGCACCAGCCGCAGCATCAGATGGCGACCGAGGCCCATCGCGCGGACGTACTTGCTGACGAGGATGGCGTACTCGGCGTCGCGGCTGCCGGGGATCAGGAACACGCGCCCCACGGCGCCGATCAATGCCTCGCCGGCCGGGTAGGGCTCGGCCGCGACCAGCGCGAATTCGGTGCGCGGGTCGGGATGGGTCATGCGATGGATGTCCTCGTCGCTCAGTCGCTGCACGCTGTGCAGGTAACGATTGCGGATTTCGTCCGGCTCGAGCAGGGAGAAGGAGGCCTGGATCGGCGGGCCGTCTTCCGGCCGGATCGGACGGATGAGGATCTCCCGGCCATTGGGCAGGCAGAACGATTCATGCCAGGGGGGGAGGCGATTGCGCGCAACCATGGGCTTATCCTGCCACGAAAACCGTGAACGGGGCGTTGCAGCGGGCCGTCGGTGCAGTGCTGGCCGATGGCTTCAAGACGTGCGGAAGCCTTGGTGCCGTGGATGTTTCAGTGGCCGGCGCCGGCCGGTTCGCGTGCGCCGCGCAGGCGCTGGACGCCCTTGACCACCAGCAGGATCAGGGCGCCGGCGACGATGCCGACCAGCGCGCCGAACAGCGAAGTCCACAGCCAGCCCGGCGGGATCGCCGCGATCGCCTCGGATGCGTGATGCAGGAAGGGCAGGCCGTGGACGAGGATGCCGCCACCGACGAGGAACATCGCCGCCGTGCCGGCCACCGAGAGGAACTTCATCAGCCACGGTGCGCCGACCAGCAGGCCGCGGCCGATCTTCGCGCCGATGCCTTCGCTGCGGCGGCCATGGTCGGTGAGCCGCAGGCCGAGATCGTCGAGCTTGACGATCGCCGCCACCAGCCCGTACACGCCGACGGTCATCAGCAAGGCGATCGCCACCAGCACGCCCAGCTGGTTGATGAAGGGCGCGGCCGCCACCGTACCCAGCGAAATCACGATGATCTCCGCCGAGAGGATGAAATCGGTGCGGATCGCGCCCTTGACCTTTTCCCGCTCCAGCGCGACGAGGTCCACGTCCTCGTCCACCAGTGCGTCCAGCCGCTGCGCGTGCAGGCCGTCGCCCCCGTTCTTCTCCAGCCACTTGTGCGCGAGCTTCTCCACGCCTTCGTAGCAGAGGTAGCCGCCGCCCAGCATCAACAGCGGCGTGATCAGCGGGATTTCGATGCCCTTCGCGTGCAGCCAGCGTTCGAGCGCGGCGATCGCCAGCG
>JAEXAG010000005.1 GCA_023394655.1 Pseudomonadota bacterium | reverse complement strand
CCACGCGCGTGCGCGGCGCGGCCGAACTGCGGGTCAAGGAATCCGATCGCATCCGCGCGATGGCCGATGGCCTGCGTGCGCTCGGCATCGAGGTGGATGAAACGCCGGATGGCGCGGACATCAGCGGGGGGCAGCCCCGGGGCGGTGAAGTGGAAAGCCGCCATGACCACCGCATCGCGATGGCTTTCGCGGTCCTCGCTCAACGTGCGGACGCGCCGGTGCGGGTGAAAGGCGTCGAGAACGTGGCCACGTCCTATCCCGGCTTCGCCGCGGCGATGTCGGAATTGGGGGCGGGGCTGACGATGCCGGACTGAGCCGGCGAGCCCGTCATTCGGCTGGCGTGTTTCCGCCGCCGGCGGGAGGCGTCATGTCGATGTCGATGTTCTGGGTTGCGGGCTCGGCATCCGCGCCGCCGCGCTGGAAGACCAGCAGGTAGAGACCGAGCAGCAGCACCACGATGATCACCAGGATTGCCAGTATGCCGCCCGTTCCGCTGCGCGGTTCCGCCATGACGTTCTCTCCTTGATCGTGTCGACTGGCTTCAAGCCTCGCAGCCGCGATGTGTTCGCGATGTCATCGCCGGTGCATGGCGCCGTGCTTCAGATGCCGAGCGAACGGATCTCCGCCAGCGGGCGTGCGCGCGTCCAGGCTTCATCGAAGCGTTGCAGCAAGGGCCGGGTACGTTGGCTGTCCGAGGTGTGCGTGGCGCCGGCCCGCGTGCCGCTGTCGAACAGCAGGGCTTCGCCGCTGTCGCCGAGCACGAATGCCTGCGGCGCGGGCAGGGCCGACTGCGCATCCACCTGGCGCAGCATCAGCAGGCTGGGCAGCCGCTGCGCCAGCGCGACCAGTGCCGCATGATCGCGGGCGAGTCCACCCGGCTCGGTGAACAGCAGGCGCACTTCGCGATGACTGCGCGCGACGACGAAACCGCGCAGGGCATCCAGCAGCGCCGGCGCGGACCACAGCTCGTCTTCCGCGCGGGTGATGAAGCAGCAGATGTGGCGGCGCGAGCCATCGGCGATCGTCGCGATCGCGGCCGCCAGTTCGGCCGTGCCTTCGGCGCGTGCGCTTCCGGTTGCGCTCATTCGAGGTCTCCGTCGTCGGAATCGCCATCGAAACCCGCATCCGCATCGGGCAGGAAATGCCCGGCCTCCGCCAGCTGCTGCAGCAGCTGCCGGCCGCGCGTGCTGAGCGCATCCAGCAGGGCGGCATTCGCTTGCTCCGCGGCAGACAGCAGCCGCGCATCGGCAACGTTTGCCGGCCATGCGGCACCATTCGCGAACAGCAAAGCCTCTTCGCCCGTGCGGCGCCAGGCCATGCGCGTGTACGGATGGCGCTGCCATGTTTCCCCGGCGCGGAGTGCGGTCGAGATGTCCCCGCCCGTGGCATCGGCCGGCGAGGGCGCCTGACCTTCGGCCACCCGGTAGGCGGAGATGAAGCGGCCGAACCATTCGCCCAGCTCGTCGCGCCCGGTCAGCTGCAGGCGGTTCAGGGCGGCGATCGCGCGATCGAGCGCGGCATCGTCGATCTCGTTCGGATCGCGAGGCTCGGCGAGGTCGGCATCGACATAGCGGATGCGCTCGTCGGCATCGAAGGCCAGGGTGTCCGCGTAATGCTCCAGCAGCTCGGCGCTGGACGGCGCGCGCAGGCCCACGGAAATGGTGAGGCAGGCATCTTCCGCCACGCCGTGATGCGGCACGCCCGGCGGCAGGTAGAGCATGTCGCCCGGCGCCAGCACCCAATCGTGATTTGGCGTGAAGTTCTGCAGCAGCCTCAGCGGGACGTCATCGCGATAGGTCTCGTCCGGGCGCGCGCGGGTATCGATCTGCCAGCGTCGATGGCCGACGCCCTGCAGCAGGAACACGTCGTAGTTGTCGATGTGCGCCCCGACCGAGCCGCCCGGCGCGGCGAAGCTGACCATGATGTCGTCCATGCGCCAGCGCGGCAGGAAGCTGAAGCGGTCGAGCAGGGCGCGGACGTCGGCATCCCACTTGTCCACGTCCTGCACCAGCAGGGTCCAGTCCCGCTGCGGCATGTCCGGGAATTTTTCTTCCGGGAACGGGCCGTTCTCCACCTGCCAGGTGTCGGCGTCCCAATCATGGCGGACGATGCGGGCCAGCGCGCCGTCCTCGCAGGCAAGTCCGGCCAGGTCCTCCGGCTGGATCGGGGATTCGAAGGCCGGGAACGCATTGCGGATCAGCAGTGGCTTCTTCTGCCAGTACTCGCGCAGGAATTGCGCCGGCGGCATGCCGAGCAGACCCTTGCCGCTGGCATCGATTTCGACCGGGAAAATTTTTGCGCTGGCCACGTCAGATCCCGCCGGCGAGCTTTTCGGCCAGGCCGGTGTAGCTGGCCGGCGTCATCGCGAGGAGGCGATCCTTGGCATCCGCCGGCAAGTCGAGGCCTTCGACGAACTCGCGCAGGCTCGCCTCGGTGATGCCCTGACCGCGGGTCAGCGCCTTCAGTTGTTCGTAGGGTTCGGGCAGGCCGTGGCGGCGCATCACCGTCTGCACGGCCTCGGCCAGCACTTCCCAATTGGCGTCGAGATCGGCGGCAAGGCGCTCCGGGTTCACTTCCAGCTTGCCGAGGCCCCGCAACAGGGCATCGAAGCCGATCAGCGCATGGCCGAAGGCGGTGCCCAGCGCGCGCAGCACGGTGGAGTCGGTGAGATCGCGCTGCCAGCGACTGATCGGCAGCTTGGCGGCGAAGTGCTCGAACAGGGCGTTGGCGATGCCGAAATTGCCTTCCGCGTTCTCGAAATCAATCGGGTTGACCTTGTGCGGCATGGTGCTGCTGCCGACTTCGCCGGCCTTGAGCTTCTGCTTGAAATAGCCCTGCGAGATGTAGCCCCAGATGTCGCGGGCCAGATCGATCAGGATGGTGTCGATGCGCTTGAAGGCATCGCTCAATTCGGCCACGCCGTCATGCGGCTCGATCTGGGTGGTATAGGGCTGCCAGTCCAGGACCAGCGATTCCACGAAGCGCCTGGAGAACGCCGGCCAGTCCACGTCCGGGTAGCTGGCCACATGCGCGTTGTAGTTGCCGACCGCGCCGTTGATCTTGCCGGGCGTCGGCAGTTCCGCCAGCACGGCGCGCTGTCGCTCCAGCCGGGCGACGACGTTGGCGATTTCCTTGCCGACGGTGGTCGGCGAGGCGGTCTGCCCGTGGGTGCGCGAGAGCATCGGCAGGGCGGCATGCGCATGCGCCATCTCGCGCAGTTTGCCGATGACTTCGTCCAGTTTCGGCAGCATCACCTCGTCGCGCGCTTCGCGCAGCATCAGCGCGTAGGAGAGGTTGTTGATGTCCTCGCTGGTGCAGGCGAAATGCACGAATTCCAGCGCCGGGCCCAGCTCCGCATCGTCCTTCAGGCGCTCCTTGATGAGGTATTCGACTGCCTTGACGTCGTGGTTGGTGGTGGCCTCGATGGCCTTCACCCGGGACGCGTCCTCCACCGACAGCCCGTCGGCCAGCCCGCGCAGGCGGGCGATGGCTGCTTCGGAGAACGCCGGCAGTTCACCGACGCCCGGTTCGGCCGCCAGCGCCAGCAGCCACTCCACCTCGACCCGCACCCGGGCCTTGATCAGCCCGTACTCGGAAAAGATCGGACGCAGTGCATCGACCTTGCCGGCGTAGCGGCCATCGAGCGGGGACAGGGCGGTCAGGGCATGGGACATGGCGGCGATCCTTGGGATGACAGCCGATTTTAGCGGCCCCCCCGCGCCGGCGGCAGCCCGCGCCGCTCTGGAACGCTGCGTCCACGCCATGCATGCGTGATGTCACACGGGCCGGCCTACACTGGACTTCACTTGAACGGAGCACAGGTCATGGCCGGATCCCGTAGCGATTTCCGCACCGAACACGACAGCATGGGCGAGTTGCAGGTGCCCGCCGACGCCTTGTGGGGCGCGCAGACGCAGCGTGCGGTGGAGAACTTCCCGGTTTCGGGCCTGGGCATGCACGCCGCTTTCATCCACGCGCTTGGCGCGGTGAAGGCCGCAGCCGCCGAGGCCAACGGCAAGCTCGGTTTGCTGGACGAGAAGCGCGCCGCGGCCATCGCCAATGCCGCCGACCTGGTGGCCGCCGGTGATTTCGACGAGCAGTTCCCGCTGGATCGCTTCCAGACCGGCTCCGGCACCTCCACCAACATGAATGCCAACGAGGTGATCGCGCGGCTGGCCGGCACCCGCGCGCTGGCGATCCATCCCAACGACCACGTCAACCTCGGCCAGAGCTCCAACGATGTCATCCCCACCACCATGCGCGTGGCGGCGGTGGTCGCCGCCCGCCAGGATCTGCTGCCGGCGCTCAAGCATCTGCGGAAGACCATCGACCGGCGCGGCAAGCGGCTCGCCAAGGTGGTCAAGACCGGACGCACCCATCTGATGGATGCGATGCCACTGACCTTCGCCCAGGAATTCGGGGCCTGGTCTTCGCAACTCGATTCCGCCGAGGCGCGTCTGGACGATGCGATCAAGCGCGTGCGCCGGCTGCCGATCGGCGGCACCGCCATCGGCAGCGGCATCAATGCGCATCCGAAGTTCGGCGCGCGGGTTTCGCAGGGGCTTTCGAGCCGTCTCGGGGTGAAGTTCGAGCCGGCGGCGGATCGATTCGAAGGCATCGCCGCGCAGGATGATCTGGTCGAGCTTTCCGGCCAACTCTCCGCGCTGGCGGTGGCCCTGACCAAGATCGCCAACGACCTGCGCTGGATGAACTCCGGGCCGCTCGCGGGCCTGGGTGAAGTCGAATTGCCGGCGCTGCAGCCGGGCAGCTCCATCATGCCGGGCAAGGTGAATCCGGTGATCTGCGAATCGCTGGCGATGGTCTGCGCCCAGGTGATGGGGCTGCACAGCGCCAACACCGTCGCCGGTGCCAGCGGAAACTTCCAGTTGAACGTGATGCTGCCGCTGCTCGCCAACAACCTGCTCGAAGCCATGGAGTGGCTGGCCAACGGCATGCGCCTCCTGGCCGACCGCGTCATCGCCGGGCTGGTGGTTCGCGAGGACGTGGTGGCCGATGCACTGGCGCGCAACCCGATCCTGGTGACCGCGTTGAACCCGGTGATCGGCTACGAGAAGGCGGCGATGATCGCCAAGCGTGCCTATGCGGAATCGCGCCCGGTGCTGGAAATCGCCATCGAGGACAGCGGGCTGCCGGAGGCCGAGCTGCGCCGCTTGCTGGACCCGGCAAGGCTCACCGAAGGCGGTGTCTGAGCTGCGATCGCCGGCTCAGCGGTAGCCGGCGGCCTGCAGTTCGAACAGCTCCGCGTAGCGTCCGCCTTGGGCCATCAACTCCTCGTGGGTGCCGCTGGCCTCCACCTTGCCGTCGGCCAGGACGAGGATGCGATCGGCCATCCGCACGCTGGAAAAACGGTGCGAGATCAGCACCGCGGTCCGGTCTTCCGAGAGCTCCTTGAAGCGCTTGAACACCTCGTACTCGGCGCGGGCGTCGAGTGCGGCGGTCGGCTCGTCGAGGATCATCACCTGGGCATCGCGCATGTAGGCGCGGGCGATGGCGATCTTCTGCCACTGGCCGCCCGACAGATCGATGCCCTCCTTGAAGCGCCGGCCGATGATCTGCTCATAGCCCTTGGGCAA
>JAEXAG010000004.1 GCA_023394655.1 Pseudomonadota bacterium | reverse complement strand
GACGTGCGCGACTGGCGCCGGGCGCTGTGCGAACGCCTGGGGTGGCAGGCGCTGTTCCCGCTGTTCGGCGCCGACACCACGTCGCTTGCGGGCGAAATGATCGCCGGCGGGCTGCGCGCCGAACTGTGCTGCGTGGACACACACCAGCTTGATGCCAGCTACGCCGGCCGAGCGTTCGACGCGGCACTGCTCGCCGAACTGCCCGACGGGGTAGACCCCTGCGGCGAGAACGGCGAGTTCCACACCTGCGTCAGCGCCGGCCCGATGTTCCGGCGACCATTGGCGCTGGTCGCCGGCAACACCGTGCTGCGCGAGGATCGCTTCCTCTATACCGACTTCATGCCGACCGATCCCGGCAACGCGTGAAGCGAATCGCGCGCCGTCGGCCGGCGGTCAATCCTTCAGTGCCTTCGCGTGCCAGGCCACGTGCTCGCCCATGAAGCTGGCGATGAAATAGTAGCTGTGGTCGTAACCGGGCTGCAGGCGCAGCGTCAACGGGTGGCCGGCGGCTTCGGCGGCTTCGCGCAGCAGTTCCGGGCGCAGTTGTTCGGCGAGAAAGTCGTCGGCGTCGCCCTGGTCGATCAACAAGGGCAGTCGCTCGGACAACTCGCCCGCCACCAGCGCGGTGGCGTCATGCCGCTGCCAGGCCTCGCGGTCTTCGCCGAGATAGGCGGCAAAGACCTTCTGCCCCCACGGCACCTGCGAGGGCGCGACGATCGGCGCGAAGGCCGACACGCTGCGGTAGCGGCCGGGATTGCGCAGGGCGATCACCAGCGCGCCATGCCCGCCCATCGAATGGCCGGAAATGCCGCGCCGGTCATTCGTCGGGAACTGCGCTTCGATCAGCGCCGGCAACTCGGTGGCGACGTAATCGTACATGCGGTAATGCGGCGTCCACGGCGCTTCGGTGGCGTTGACGTAGAAACCGGCGCCCAAGCCGATGTCGTAGCTGTCGCCATCGGCCACGCCTTCGCCGCGCGGGCTGGTGTCCGGTGCGACGATGATGACGCCGTGCTCGGCGGCGAACTGCTGCGCGCCGGCCTTGGTAATGAAGTTCTGCTCGGTACAGGTCAGGCCCGAGAGCCAGTACAGCACCGGGCACCTGCCTTCGGCGGCCTGCGGCGGCAGGTAGATGCCGAAGCGGGCCGGCAAGCCCAGCGAAGTGGAATCATGCTGCCAGACTTCCTGCCAGCCACCGAAACTGGCGCGTCGTTCGATCCGTTCCATCATCGCGATCCTCCCTCGCTTGCGGCGGCCGGCTTGCGGCCGATGAACTGCACCACCCGCGCACTGCCGGTGTGTCCTTGGCCTTCGCGCACGTCGCGTTCGATCCACATCGCGCCGGGCGTGTTGCCGGCCATCAGTAACGCACCACGCTGCGGATGGATTTGCCTTCGTGCATCAGCTCGAAGGCGCTGTTGATTTCGTCCAGACCCATGGTGTGGGTGACGAAGGGCGCCAGTTCGATCTCGCCGCGCATCGCGTCTTCCACCATTCCGGGCAGCTGGCTGCGGCCCTTCACCCCGCCGAAGGCCGTGCCCATCCACTTGCGCCCGGTCACCAGCTGGAACGGACGGGTGCTGATTTCCTGGCCGGCACCGGCCACGCCGATGATCACGCTCTGGCCCCAGCCGCGATGCGCACACTCCAGTGCCGCGCGCATCACCTCGACATTGCCGATGCACTCGAAGCTGTGGTCCACGCCCCAGCCGGTCATCTCCACCACCACCTGCTGGATCGGCTTGTCGTAGTCCTTCGGATTGATGCAGTCGGTGGCGCCGAATTTGCGCGCCAGATCGAACTTGGCCGGATTGGTGTCGATGGCGATGATGCGACCGGCCTTCGCCTGCCGCGCGCCCTGGATCACCGCAAGGCCGATCCCGCCGAGGCCGAACACCGCGACCGAATCGCCTGCCTGCACCTTCGCCGTGTTGTGCACGGCACCGATGCCGGTGGTCACGCCGCAACCGAGCAGGCAGACGTGTTCGGGGTTGGCATCGGGGTTGATCTTCGCCAGCGAGACTTCCGCCACCACGGTGTATTCGCTGAAGGTGCTGCAACCCATGTAGTGGAAGATCGGCTGGCCATCGAGGCTGAAGCGGGTGCTGCCATCCGGCATCGCGCCCTGGCCCTGGGTGGCGCGCACCGATGTGCACAGGTTGGTCTTGCCGGACTTGCAGAACAGGCATTCGCCGCACTCGGCGGTGTACAGCGGAATCACGTGGTCGCCGGGCTTTACCGAGGTCACGCCCTCGCCCACGTCGACGACGATGCCGGCGCCTTCATGACCCAGCACGACCGGGAACAGGCCTTCCGGATCGTCGCCGGACAGGGTGAAGGCATCGGTGTGGCACACGCCGGTATGGGTGATGCGGATGCGCACCTCGCCGGCCTTCGGCGGGGCCACGTCGATCTCCACGATCTTCAGCGGCTCGCCGGCGGCGAAGGCGACGGCGGCGCGGGATTTGATTGTCCTGCCGGTGGTGTCGGTCATGGTCGGGTCCTCGTCGAACGGATGGGGGAAATCACTTCAGGTAGGAACGCATGAGCTGCGCCAGGGCATCGACCTGTGCGTGCCGGTGGCCCGGGTCGTCGCACGCGGCATCGCAATCGGCATGGCCGAAGGTTTCGCGCACATGACCTTCCAGCACCATGGCCATCAGGCCGTTGATGCCGCCGCGCATGGCCGCCAGTTGCTGCAACACTTCACCGCAGTCGCTGCCGGCGGCGATGGCCTTCTCCAGCGCATCGGCCTGCCCGCGGATGCGCCGCAGGCGGGTGATGGCGCGTTTCTTTTCTGCCGGATCGTGGGGCACGGGCGAACTCCGGGATACTCGGGGGGAGTATAGGGCAAACCCGGCGACGACGCCCTCAGCCGGTGTTCTGGATCCCGGCCGAAATGCCGTTGACCGTGGCCACCAGCGCCTGGAACAACTGCTCGTCCTCGCGTCCGCCCGTGCGCCAGCGCTGCTTGAGTTGCAGCAGCACCTCCACCGTGCGCCGGTATTCCTCCTCGATGCGCGGACGGAAGCGTGCATCCAGTCCGGCATCCAGCAGCGAGTAGCGCCGGAAGATGTCGATGTCGGCCTTGGCCAGCAGCATCTCCACGTCGTCCAGCGTGGCCGCCATGAACGGCCAATCGCGCACCATTTCGCGCATCGCCTCGAGGCCGAAGCGCTCGACACCCAGCGCCAGCCCGCTGCCGACGCCGTACCAGCCGGTCAGCGAGGAACGGTTCTGCGCCCATGCGAACACCCAGGGAATTGCACGCAGGTTGTCGATGCCGCCATCGCGCCGCCGCGAAGGCCGCGAACCCAGGTGCAGGCGTTCGATCACGTCCACCGGCGTCGCGCTGCGGAAGTAGTCCACGAAGCCGGGAGCCTCGTGCACCAGTGCGCGGTAGCGGGCGCGCGAGGCGGCGGCGATCTCCGCCATCATTTCGCGCCAGCGGTTCTCGCGGGCATCGGCCGGGCGCGGGCGCAGGCTGGCCTGCAGCACCGCCGCACCCGCCTGCTCCAGGTTGCGCAACGCCAGCTGGCGGATGCCGTACTTGCGATGGATCACCTCGCCCTGTTCGGTCACCCGCAGCACGCCGTTCACCGATCCGCGCGGCGCGGCCTGCACCGCACGGCCCGCCTTGCCGCCACCGCGGCTGACCGAACCGCCACGACCATGAAAGAACACGATGTCGATGCCGGCTTCGACGGCCAACGCGGTCAGCTCCACCTGGGTGCGCTGCAGGGCCCAGCGCGACGCCAGCAGTCCGCCGTCCTTGGCACTGTCGGAATAGCCCAGCATCACCACCTGCCGCTGCCCGCGCGCCGCCAGATGGCGGCAATAGCCGGCATCGGCGAACAATGCACGCATCACGCCGGGTGCCGCGGCCAGGTCATCGACGGTCTCGAACAGCGGCGCCACGTCCAGCGGCACCTCGCCGCCTTCGACGCAGCCGGCCACGCGCGCCAGGGCCAGCACCGCCAGCACGTCGGCGCCACTGCGGCTCATGCTGACGATGTAGGGGCCGAAGGCATGTTCGCCGTGGCGTTGCCGGGCCGCCCGCACTTCGCGGAACACCGCCAGCGTGCGCGCGGCGATCGCATCCGGCGGCAGGCTTTCGGCGCGGGCGATCGCGGCCGCCGGATGGTCCGACAGCGCGGCCAGCCGCCGGCTGCGCTCATCGGCATCGCGGGCCGGAAAG
>JAEXAG010000156.1 GCA_023394655.1 Pseudomonadota bacterium | reverse complement strand
CCCCGGCACCCGCCCCGCGACAACCGGAGCCGGCGCCGGCCCGGACGACGACTCCGGCCACGACGCCCGCCGCGCCCGCGCCATCGCGCAGCGAGGCCCCCGCGCAAGCCACCGCCGCGGCCACGCCCTACATCCTGCAGGCGGGCGCGTTCCACGCCAGTGGCGATGCCGAGGCCGCCAAGGCGCGCATCGCCCTGCTCGGGCTGAATGCCCGCGTGGAATCGGCCAGCATCGACGGCAAGACCGTGTACCGCGTCCGCATGGGCCCCTACGCTTCCGCCACCGAGCTGGCCGAGGCCAAGCGCAAGCTGGAAAACGGCGGCCTCCAGGCCATGGCCATCCGCGCCAAGTGAGCGACGGCCCGGAAACGGGCCGCCCGCACCACTGCCAGCGCGCGCGGCCTCAGGGCTCGCGGCGCTTGCCGGTCAGGTATTCGTCCTTCAGCCTGACGTAGTGCCCGGCCGAATAGAACAGGGCCTCGATTTCGGCATCGGAGAGCTTGCGCGCGAATCGCGCCGGGCTGCCCAGCCACATCTCGCCCTCGCCGACTTCCTTGCCCGGTGCCAGCAACGCGCCGGCCCCGAGGAACCCGTGCCGGCGGATGACCGCGCCATCGAGCACGATCGAGCCCATGCCGACGAGACAGGCATCCTCGATGCGGCAGGCGTGCACGATCGCCTTGTGGCCGATGGTGACATCGCTGCCGATCACCGTGGCGAACCCGCCGAGTTTCGCGTGCGGGCCATCGTGGCTGACATGAATGACCGTGCCGTCCTGCACGTTGGTGCGATCGCCGATGCGGACGAAATTGACGTCGCCACGGATCACCGTGAGCGGCCAGACCGAGACGTCCTCGCCGAGGACCACGTCGCCGATCACGCAGGCGGCCGGATCCACGTAGCTGCGTGCGCCGATGACCGGCATCCGGTCGAGATAGGGTCGGATGTTCTGCATGCCCGCGATTTTACGCCGGGTACACTCGTGCCATGAAAATCGCCAGCTGGAATGTGCACTGGCAAACCATGTGATTTCAGGATGTCCCAAATGGACGCCGAAAACGTCTGGTTTCAAGCTGTTTTGTGAAAGTCATGATGCCGAGAGCATCCAAGAGACTTCACAACATCCAAGTCGATTGGGGGTATCGATGGGGGTATCCTAGAAGCCCCAATGCTGGCTTCCCCCATGCTGACTGCAGTCAAGATCAATGCGGCAAAGCCTGCCGCGAAGGCGTACAAACTTGCGGACAGTGGTGGCCTGTATCTGCTCGTGCAGCCGTCGGGGGCGAAGCTGTGGCGCTACAAGTTTCGTCTGGGTGGCGTCGAGGGACTCGATGCGTTGGGTAGCTTCCCCGAGGTCTCACTTGCCCAGGTCCGAATTGCTCATGGCGAGTCCAGGCGCTTGGTGGCACAAGGGATCAATCCGGTCCTGGCCAGGAAGGACCGTAAGCAGGCACTCATCCAGGCCAACTTGGCCCGGGAGAAAGGCTCCTTCGCTGCGGTCGCAGCCGACTGGATGGCGGCGTCCGAAAACGGTCTGCGTCCGGCAACCCTCAAGCAGCGCGAGCGGGAACTGCGAAACGACCTGTTCCCCAAGCTCAAGGCTCGCCAGATCAAAGACATCAGCCGAGTCGAGGTCACGACACTGCTCAAGGCCGTGGAGAAACGCGCTCCGGAGGTCGCCCGTAACCTGCGCAACTACCTCTGGAGCATCTTCGAGTACGCGATCGACACTGGCCTGATCACGGCCAACCCGGTGCCGACGATCCGGGTGCTGAAGAAGCGAGACCAGACCAACCACCCGGCGTTGTCACCCGATCAGATCGGCGAGTTCCTCAAGAAGCTTGATGATCGAACCCTGATGAACGAGCAGACTCGCATTGCCATGCTGCTGGTGATGCTGACCACCTGCCGAAAGGCAGAGATCATCGGCGGCAGGTGGGAAGAAATTGATCTCGATGCAGGCGTGTGGGAAATCCCCGAGGGGCGCATGAAGAACAAACTTCCGCACTGGGTTCCGCTTTCCGAACAAGCTATCAGCCTGCTGCGCGAACTGCGCAATCTGAGCCACGCAAACCAGAAGCTGCTGTTTCCGAATCGCCGCGACCCGCGACGCTCGATGGCCAACCGCAGTCTCAACGCCGTCATGGAGCGGCTTGGCTACGGCGGCGAAGGAACGCCTCACGGCATGCGTGCGGCTTTCAGCACCCACTTCAACGAGGAGTTTGCAGGCGGGGATGAGAAGGCCAAAGCAGGCAAGGAAGCCGTCGAATACTGTCTTTCACACATGCCGATGGGCATGACTCGCGCCGCTTACAACCGCTACGCATACAAAAAGGAGCGCAGGGCAATTTTGCAGGAGTGGGCAGACCGGCTGGACGCGCTTCGCAAGCAGAAGTAGCGCTCCCGGCCGAACTTAAGCCACTGGCTACCCGAACGCTCAGGACCAGTCATCACTACCGAATGATAGATGCGAACTTGAGTCGCTGTCGAAACCAAATCCCAGGCTGTCGTGATTGCTGGACAGGTCATCGTTGCTAAATCCATAGGGATTGCCACCGACGTCGAAGCCGGCTTCGCTGTCCAAGATCATGGGCAGGCCAGTCGCCGGATTGATGCAGATGCGATGAACAGCGAAATCGTCATTCGAATAAATGCCGAACGAATAGCCAGACCCGTCAAATGCGGCATTACCAGGATGCCACCAGCCCTCGTTGGCTCGACTGCCAAGATCTTCGAACAGCTCTTCCATGTCGCGATAGCGTTCGTGGAACCACAGGTCATCATCCATGGCGAATTGGTCGTCGGCGAAGTCAATTGCTCCGGGGATGACGGGAGCAACGGGGATCACTCCCGGCAAATTGACCTGCGGGCTATCGCCAACTTTAGGGGCCAAATCCGAGACAGAAGAGTCCTGGCGCGGCCTGCCATAAATCAAGCAGGCGATACCCAAGGCGATACCCACGAGTAGAAGAAAGCCATCCATGGCCGTGTTCTCCTGAATTTGCGGAACACACGCTAGCGCATGCCGTTCTCAGGAACTAAGACTTGGGGCGACGTGCGCTGAATGCTCCACCCAGCCGTCGCACCAACCGGGAAGTCAGTCCACGCGGCAGTTGTATTCGACCGGCTTCTAGATCTGCGAGGCGAAAATCTTCGGTGACGTTCATGTAGTAGACCTGCCGAACCAATGCGAACCAGCGGAGCCGTATCTGGACCGCCTCTGCCTCGATTCGCCGAATCAACAACTCCTCGGCGGGATGAGTTCCGGCGACCAATAAGGGCAGATCGGATTGGCAGTTCCACTGCAGCACGCGTTGGCGGACGTAGCGCCCTCGCCGTTTGACCACCACGCGCCAGCAGAGATAGAGATAGCCCCTAGCTTCATCCCACTCCAAGCAGAGCCGAATGCGATGCGGCCGGATCACTGGATCGACGTCGCAGAGTTCACGAGCAAGGGCCGCCCTCTCCGTCTTCGCCATGGCAACAAGGGCAACAGCACGGGCGGCGTACTCGCTCGCCAGCAGCTTGATATTCCGGCGCGTATCCAAGAAAGACGCCACGCCGCACTGACCGAGCATCTTGTCGTCGATGCCGGACGAAATTGGAATGGTGGAGTACGGGCCATTGCCTGACCTGGGCATCCAGCTGTCATTGGCCGTGATGCGGTGACGGTCAACTTCAACGCTATCTGTAGTCTCTGCGGGATTCTCGCCAGCAGCTTGGTTGAGTGTCACAACGAACTTCCTGACGTGCTTTGTCAGGATCAGTAGCACGCGAATGCGTGCCGATCAAATGGCTTTACAGATGGCGTTTCAGCTCGTTCTTCCATGTGCACCCATGCGCTACCAGGAAGCCGCAAAAGGATTGCAGGTCTTCTGGCGCTCGGCTCCGGAATCCGGAAGAAATGCGCGAAAAATCCATGCTTGCGCAGTGCGCAACAGGTCGGCCGGCTACGCCAATGCGATGACTTCCTTCCCGCCACCTAGCGACATGATTTCCAGGTGTTTGTTCTCCGCCGCCGTGTAAGCCGCCGACCCCTCGATAGCGAACGGATATAGAACCGGCAGTGAAGTGATAACCGCAGCTGAAATCGGTTTTCCTGCCGAGCGGATCGCCGCCTCCATCAACCATGCCGTCAACCTGCTTCCCGTCACCGGCAGCGCTGACTCGCGGATCAGGCGCTTGTTCTTTTCCACCCGGCTGATGGCACCCCAGTCCGCCTGCGTCTGCAAGACCATGTTGGTCATCCGATAGGTGCCTTCGCGCTCACCGTAGCGTTCGCTCATGCGCCTGTGGACTTCAGTGGTGGCGCAATCGCCCTGGATGGCCGTCAGTCGTCCGACGACCTCGGCCACCTGTGCGAAGAAGGGGTAGGTCGCGATGGAGACGCCCCAATGCAGCACCGTTGCCGGTGCATTGGCTTCATGGAGCGCGACACCGCGACTGACGAAATCGACTAATTCCTCGCGCGGCTCAAGCCAGAGTCGGTTCAGAACCGTCCTGACCTTTTTCCTAGCGGCAACGCTCAGTCCTTCGGCTTCGAGCAAAGCCATCAGGTCGCCAGGCTCCGCCGTGTCCTGCCTGACCTTCACAGCCATTGATGCCCAATCGCCCTTGATGAAACGATCGAACCCGATCTTTGGAGCTGTTGCATTCATCCTGCAAAACCTGATTGCTTCACTTTCACAAATGGCACGATCAACTCTTCAACCGAGATCCCGCCATGGACGACCAACTGTTCGCCTTCCGTCACGAATGCCGACCGGGGACCTGCGAACAGCGGCAGGAAATCCGCGGGCAGTCCCGGCAACGGTATGTGGACGGCACTGGGATAGGCCAAGGCCGACTGCTCAAGTAACGGCTGGCTCCTGTAGGTCCGTACGCGCTCGCCGCGTAGTTCTGGCGCCACACCCTGATTGATTCGCCCTGAACCGACGGCATCCACGTTGCCGTGGTCCGCGGTCAAATAGGCGTGGTATCCGCGCTCATGCAGGCGGGTGAACAATCTTTCGACAAAACCCGTCTGACACCAATGATCGACCATGCGGGATACGCCTCGCTTGCCGAGCTGCGCGTCATGGACAAGCTCATCCACCATGTCCACGACAATGCCGGCAATCTTCAGATGCGGTGCAGACAATGCCGCCGTCAGTTCGCCCAACTGCTCGATCCGCTTAATCCCTTTCTGGAAGAACACCTCGTTGGATCGCAACCCGTGGTCCGCCCAGAAACGCGACCACAAGCGCGGTTCCTGCTGGGTAGTCTCGATCGAGGAAGCGAACTCCCGAGGCTTCAATCCTGAAAAAATGGCCTGTCGAGATACGGACGTCAGCGTCGGCAACCAGGCAAAACTGGCCATTTCATCGAACCCGACACCCGGAAGGCTCTCGGCCACGTGTTCGCGAATCCTTGCCCACTGGTCGATCGCCAGCCCATCGAACACGAGTAGTGCAATCTTCGACTCGCCCGACTCCCTGCGCATCGCGAGATAACGCGGGACATGGTGAAGCATCACCGGCGCGTTGATTGCGGGCAGCGACGGCAAGTCCGCGTAGTGATGACGCACCCATTCCTGCAGGCGCGTGTCCGCGGCGACCTGGAGCGCCTCCACTTCCGCCCGCAATGCCTCGAAGCGCGCATTGTCCAGGGCATGGAAGCGCGAAAGCAGCTCGCCTTGCTTGCGCGCGTACTGCAGCCAGTCGCGATGCGAGCTGTGCTCGTCCGGCAATTCGCCAGACAGCGCTTTCAGCCCCTCGGCGACAAGCTCGTGCATATCCGCCTGATCCTGCACCACGCCCACATGCAGCCTGCGCGGGAATGAGGAAGGCAAGACGGTCGTCCGGACGGGATGCAGCGCCCCTTCTAGAAACAGCGAATCCACCGTCGACCAGACGCCCGGATCATCGAATGGAATCCGGATCGCACCCGCATATTCATCCGACAACGGATCGCCGACGTGCGTGCTCACGACTCCAAGGTTCTTCAGATACCGAGGCCAGGCGTTCTGCAGCACGTTGAGCAAGTAGCTGCGGGAGCCGAACAAGTCCGCGATCGGCAACTCACGGAACGCATCAATGCGCGAAAGCACGGTTTCCACATGGGACGCCAACTGCTTCGGAAGATCACTTCCAGCGTAATGAAACTTCAGCAGCTCGCGCCACAGATCGGCGACGCTGCGAATCAAGGGGGGACTCAGCCGGAACACATGCAGCAGGACAAACTCCTTCGTCGCGGATTCGCCCAGAACCTGCGTGGCATGGTCTGACTGCGCTTCGAACAGCTGCCCAAGATGTTCGGCACCTACTTGCCGCGTCACCCCAGGGGCAAGCTTTGGAAGCAGGTCGGACAGGCTGAGTCGGACCTGCCTGCCGCTTTGCAGGTAGTCCCAGGGAAGCGCACTCAGGTCGTCCGACTTCCAGTGCAGGATGACCGCCTTTGCCGGACCGGGACACCCCTGTCGCCACTCCGTCCGGTAGCGACGTTCCAGCTCGGCCCGGAATGCGACGGAATCCTCGAACGGAACGACTTCGAATCCGCGCTGGCGCAGCTCGGCAAGCAAGCCTTCGTCCAGCAAGACATCGTCCGGATCTGCGGCGATCCAGAGCCGCGCCAGATCCGGTACGAAATCCCGCAGGACTCGATCGTTCCAGAGACTCACGATGCCGCCCTCGTGCCGACCCTGAGCAGCAGGACCGGGTTCAACTCGGGCAGCACCGTTTCAGCATCCGCGATACGCGCCATCTCCACGGCATGTTCGCGTTCCAGGCGTTTGCGGCGGAAGTCCCGCACCGCCGGCAAACCGATGCGACCGATCGCCTGGCTTCTGGCGTCGAGCGCGTGTTCCAGCCGCTCACGATCCTGCGCCAATCGTTCCTTGTGCTCCTCCAACATGGCGGAGAAGATCGTCTCGCCGTGCGCTTCGGCCGCCGACTGCGCTGCCAGATAAGCAGCCTCGCCGTCTTCATTGCTCACATCGGCCAACGAGATCTTCTCAGTCACCAACAGATCCCAGATCCGCCTGGCCGTCGGCGCGAAGCTCCGACCATCATCGGCCACGAACACTGGCTGGTAGCGTTTGCGTTCGCCCTGGGTCGAAGCGAGCCTGACCTCCCAAAGTGACCACGTGCCACCGACGGTCGGCGGCAATCCATCGATCTGTAGCGTAGGCAGCGGGATGCCTGGGACATAACGCGGCAGGTCGCGAACGACGGCCCGCGCCCGGGCATCTTCCAGGGTGATCCAGTCCAGTTCCGGATGCTGTTCCGCGGTCCGTCCGTCGAAGCAGACCTGCAGGGATTCGGAACCGTCGGGCCATTTGATTTTCCAGGCCTGCCCGCTACTCCTGTTGGCCTCACCGCCTCTCGCAGACAGGCCGTTGACGATCGCACGCTCCAGCCAGAACTGCGCCGGATGGTCACGCCACTTGCGGGCATCGTCGGGTCGCAGCTCATGCTGGTCGGCAAGCAGCTCACTGTGCTCGCGCGACTGCGCGACCTGTTCCCGGACTTGCTCGACGACTTCGGCGCAGCCTCGCTCGATGGAATCCGGATCCTGCAGCCCTTGTGCGAACAGCCGGTCGAACAGTTGCTCGGACTCGGCGGAATCCATTACATCGGAGGCCTTGTCGACCCCGAATTCCTCCGCGATGACCGCCAGCTTGTGTTCCAGCACTTCCCGAACCCGGTGCTCCACCGTGTCGTCGAGAACGAAGTTGAAGGCGCGCACCACATGCGGCTGGCCGATGCGGTCGACACGCCCGATGCGCTGCTCTACGCGCATGGGGTTCCACGGCATGTCGAAGTTGACGATCACATGGCAGAACTGCAGGTTCAGGCCTTCGCCGCCGGCATCGGTGGAGATCAGGATCCGTGCGTCACCGGCGAACTCGCGTTGGGCGCGCGTGCGTGCTTCCAGATCCATACCACCGTTGAGCTGGACCACCGCAAAGCCGCGGCTCTCCATGAAGCGGGCGAGCATGGCCTGGGTTGGCACGAACTCCGTGAACACCAGTACTTTCAGCGCCGGATCGCCCTCCTCCTGCTGGAGTTTGTAGATCAGATCCACCAGCGCTTCGGCCTTGGCATCCGTGCCGGCGACTTCGGTTTCGCGGGCCAGATCCAACAGCATGGCCACTTCGGCTTTTTCTTGCTCCCAGCCACCTGCCTGCACCGCGAGGTCGGCCTGAGCCTGCCCATCCAGTTCTTCCCAGTCTTCGAATTCAAGCTGGGCTACCGGCGGCGCTTCCAGCACGCCCAGGCGCTTCTCCAGCGTGGTCCGAATCGCAGCCGTGCTGGAGGTAACCAGACGCTGCATCAGAATCATCAGGAAGCCGATGTGCCGCTGCTGGGCGATCAGCGCCTGGTTGTAGCCATGGCGGACATAGTCGGTGACGGCTTCGTACAGGCGATGCTGGGCCGCATGCCGGTTCTGCCAGGCCACCGGAAACAGTCGGGTCATCCGCGGCTTGAACAGCGGGCGCCCCTCGGCATCGATGGCGGCACGCTTCTCGGTGCGGATGACGAACGGACGCACGCGACCCTGCTGGACGCTGTTCTCGTCGGGGAATGAGTCGCGATCGATCAGCTGCATCAGGCGCATGAACTGGTCGGTCTTGCCCTGATGGGGCGTAGCCGACAACAGCAGCAGGTAGGGCGACGCCTCAGCCAGTGCCGCGCCCAGCTTGTAGCGGGCCACCTGCTCGGTGCTGCCGCCCATCCGGTGGGACTCGTCGATGATGACGAGATCCCATTGCGCGGAGACCAGATCCTCGAAGCGCTCCCGGTTGTGGCTGGCCAGTTGTTCCGCGCTCCAGCCGCGGCGACCTTCCAGCGGTTTCACCGAGTCGAGCGAGCAGATCACCTGGTCCTGGGTGCGCCAGAGGTTCTCTTCTTCGCTTCGCCATTGCCGGTAAGCGGCCAGTTGGGCCGGCTCGACGAAGTGGAAGGTTTCGCCGAAGTGCAGGCGCATCTCCGCCTGCCATTGGCGCACCAAGCCTTTGGGGGCGACCACCAGGATGCGCTTGGCCATGCCGCGCAGCTTGAGCTCGCGCAGGATCAGGCCGGCCTCGATGGTCTTGCCCAGCCCGACTTCATCCGCCAGCAGGTAGCGAACGCGCGGGCTGCTCATGGCCCGATTCAGCGCATACAGCTGGTGCGGCAGTGGCACCACGCTGGATTGCACCGGCGCCAGCAGCAGGTTGTCCTCCATGGCGTCGGCCAGCCTCGCGGCGGCCGCGGCGTGGAGGATGCCTTCCTGCGTCGGGGACACGTCGCCGAGGTCACTGAGTTCATCCGGACGGGCCCGCAGCACGACGTCCTTGGTCGGCAACCAGACGCGGTACGCCAATCCGCCCCAGGCATGTTGTCGGTCCACGACACGGCAGGGCGTGGCATGACGCACATGCCAGAACCAGTCCCCGGTAGCGGCGCCCCCATCGCTCACGCATCAGCCTCGGTACGGGTCAGCGCCTGGTCGTACCAGAGCAGCAGCTTTTCGTCTTCCTGCAGAGCTTCTTCCGGGATCTTCTGCGCGATCTTGATGATGGTCTGGTAGTCCTTGCGGGCCCAGGCATCCTTGAAGCCAGCACGTAGCACTTCCAAGCGGAATTCCTTCAGCTTGCGCCCAGTCGCGGCCAGATAGATGTCGAATTCCTTCAGCAGAGTCTTCTCACGCTTCTTTTCTAGGTCCTGCGCTTTGTTCGGATCCGGGACATACCAACGATCTTTCGCCTTCTCCACTAGCTTCGGTGCCGATTTCTCCAGTCCGCGCAGATCTTTGAAGTTGCTAGAAAGATAAGCATGGATCTGGTTCGGCACATCGACCCGCCCGTCGTACATCAGGAAATTTTCCGACAACAGACCTAGCAACTCCGGCCGCACCTCATGCTTCTTCCATGTCTTCGCTTCTCGCATGAAATCCGGTTGGATCTCCTGGAATGTTTGAGGCTTCTCCGAAAGCCGCCGCTGCAACCACTGGATCGCTGACTCCTCGTCCTGCACGAACAAAGACATTTGCACGACTGCATCCGTCGATCCTTTCTTTTTTTCGTACTGCAACACCTGTTCCGGCAGAAATGCCATCCCGTCCAGCACCCGATAGCGAGTTGCTACTTGCGCATAGAAGTCGACCGCCGATAGCGGCACCAAGAACCCAAAGCGGAGGCAATGCGCGACTAGTCGCTCAAAGATCAGTACCGGTTGTCGCTCCGCAACTACGTGCAACTCCCCTTCCTTCTTGTGCAGCAAAGGCAGTCTGGCCAAATGCTCATCGATGAATTCCCACAATGCATCCCTACCGAAATCCGACGCCAGCTTGCGCTCCACCTCTGCGCTCGGCTTATAGGCTGAAATCATCAGGTCGTGCTTTACCGTGGCCGCGTACGACAACTGCTTGGTGGTGCCCTTCTTCTTGTCAAGAATGCGCACACTGGCAATAACGAAACCCGCATCACCAAGCGCTTCTTGGATGCTGTTCCAGACCGCATTTGACGAATTATGAAATTCCACCGTCATCCAGCTGTTTGACTTCAGAACCCGGTAGAACTCCGAGAAGGCATCGCGCATCAGGCGTCGATAATCATTCAACGCTTTGTTCTGCACATCATTGACGATAGCCTCCTTCTTAGTCGCCGTCCTAATGCCGATCCACGCCTCCACCAGCACGTTCAACTCGGAGTAATTCAGGTTCCCGCCAAAAGGGGGGTCGACGAAAATATAGTCAATGGACTGATCGGGGATATTTCGCAGATCTGTTGCGCTTTGTGTAGAAACGCAAACGTCCTTGCCCGTGACTAACGGCGTGCAACGACGCAGATCCTTGATCCGTTCGCGCATGTATGACGTTGCTGGGATTTCCGCGACCAGTGGTGCCACATACAACGTACCTGACAGCGGGCCCACGTGCCGGTCGTGGTTGGGCATGTAGCGGTTCAGCCTGCATACCCGCTGAATTGCCCCGGTCATTACATACAGCGCCAACTGGTACTTGCGATCGTCGTAGCTTTTTATCCGCGCCCAGTAAGCCGCCATAAGCTGCAAATTTCGCCGCGAGAAGAAGTGATGCACATGGGTGAACCCGTGCGATTCACGAGGCTGGCGAGTATTAAAGCCTGCTTGTAGCTCCACCACCGGAGCGGGATTCGCTAACGGCTCCGCCTGCAACTCGGTGAGGATTTCCAGATCTTCTTTATCTGGATATTTCTCGAACCTCTTGGTGCCGATCGAATAGTTGATCAGCACTGGGATCTGTTTGGCCTGCTTGATGGTGCGGCCCAACTCGAAGTCCCGCCGTTCGACGAAGATTCGGTCGAGATTCTTGGGAACGAGATGCGCACCACAAGATGGGCACTCGATTTGATCCGGCGCACCCTCGCCCGGCCCACAAAACACCAGATCCCAGTGACTGATTTCGGACAGGCACGACGAACAGTTGTACATGTCCGACCAAACCACGTACTCGATCTCACCGTACACCGCAGCTGCAGTCGTCCGCGCATTCTTGCGTTGATCCATGTCGGCGCCGCGTGGCCAACCTACGTGTCGAGTCCGGAGCAGGCCCGCATACTCTTTCTCTACGGCCGCCAGCTCGTCATCGATCTCGCCTAGGAATTCTGCCAAGCTGGCAAGCCTGTTGGTTACCGATGCAATAAAGGTCGCGGTAGGGCTCAGGTCGCAAAGCACAGCCTTCCTACGACCTGGCTTGCCGCCATACCTAGCCGCGGTGGCGCGGGATTCGCACATCTGTGCGGCAATACCGGTCATCCCCGTGCCACAGAACGCATCCATCACCACATCACCGGGCTGCGTGTAGTGCATTAGAAGCGGAACGATGCCCTGCGGAGGGACTTTGGTGGAGTAGTAGTGCGCGAAATAGATCGGATCCTCTTTTCCAGCAACTAGGTCATCCTCGTACGGCAGGCCAGCATCGTTCCGGTGCGGTTTCCCTAACGATCCCGCGAGAAATTCCCGCAAATTTTCGTTTGGGTATGACGCAAAGCTAGGAAGATCAGAGAGCTGCGCCAATGAAACATCTGTGGCGACAGGGAATCCGTCGATCTCCTTGACGGAGGACGACAGTGGGTCTGCTGTGAGGTTCTTGCTCATGTATGCGTTACGACTCGCTTTGGTTCATTGATCACGACGGAAGGACGTGGGCAAGCAGCTTGAGCGAACGCTTCAACACCGTGTTCCCTGCGCCGCCACTGGTTTGTCCGCCGCCGTAGTCTTTACTCAAGTATGTGTCCGCAGTTTCTTGCGCCGTAGTAGGCGTATTGATCTGGTCAGGCGATGAAATAACATCGTTGCCGTGCTTCAACAGCTCCGCCTTGATCGCATCCTTGACGACATTCCAGAAGACTGCCCTAGCTTCGGATGAAGAGGCTGTCATTCCGTTGGTCAGTTTCGTTTTACTGCGAATGAGTTTCGGCAAGTCCGGCCGGCGGATGACAAGCCACACTGTCAACGGCATGACGCGCATAGCATGTCCCTGCAGGTTATGCGCACCCTTCTTCCGGTCCATCAGCGCCGTCGCATCCTGAATTTTCTTCGCTGCGAAGCTTTTCGTCGTTCTCTCCAGTAAATCTACTAGCAGCGGGAAATCCTTCCGATTTCTATAGTTGGCCATCTGCATCCTCACCTTTGGCTTGCTGAAATTTCTCCGCCGCGTACCGTCATGCGGTAACGCTGCAGGCGCGATTTGGGCTTGTCCGGCACGGTCATTTCGATCAAACCGGCCTGCAGTGCCGGCTGCAGGTAGGCCTCACGGAAGTGTTTTTCATCCCTGAGCCCCAAGGCCTGCTGGATCTCGGCACGCTTCATCTCGCCCACCATCACCGATAGCAACCGTTGGACTTCCCCGGTGACTTCGGGGGTGACTTCGGGGGCCACTCCGGGGGTGACTTCGGGGGTAGCCCCCGCATTCTCGGATGCCGGCGCCGGCCGGCGAAGCACCGCCTTGAATTGGTTGCCGGCAGGATCGTCCACCAGTTCCGTGGTCGGCCAGTCATGCAAGGCCCGGGGAATCCCGGTCCCCAGTCCGCGGTACGGCAGGATATGGACCGCGTGCTCGGTCAGGGTCGGGTTGCGCCGGTTGGATGTACCGCGACGGATGGCATCGGTACTCAGCGCGTCCGGCAGGTGTCCTGGGCTGATGATCTCGACCCGGTCGGCAAACACCATCAGCCGGATGGAAGCGCTGGTGAAGTAGTCGCGGTGGATCAACGCATTGACCAGCAACTCCTCGATCGCCTGCTCCGGGATCTCCAGCTCGCCGAGCGTATTGAAGCCCCGTCCGCGCTGGACATGGCGCAGGTTGCGCTTGATGAAGGCGAAGCTGCGTTGGTATTGCTCCAGCAGCGTGCCGCCGATGTCCTCGCTGTCGAGGTAGGTGGTGTCGTGCAGTTCCGTGCCCGGGAAGGCGACCGCCTTCACCTCGAACGCCGGCCGGAACCGTTGCGGCTGCTTGCCGAACAGCAGCAGGCCTGACAGGTTCAGTTCGGTCGCGTTGGCCAGCCCCAGGTTTTGCAGAAGTTGCGGCAGCGGTTGGCCGCTGTATTCCGAGGTCTGCCCATAGCGGCGATTGAAATAGGCATCGAAGGCCTTCTCATCGATGTCCGCTGCGGTCGCACCGGAGACCGGGACGACATCGGCATAGACCAGCCCCGACTGCTGGAACAGCCGCTGCAGCTCTTCCCGCGCGGTCACATGGCGCTTGTCCGAACCGTTCTTGACCCAGATGCGCCCCTGGTTGTCGACGTAGGGCTTGCTGATGCCGTCGGGCACCATCACCACCATCACCAGCCCGTGGTCGGTCTGGACGTTGTCGGTGGTCGGATGGATGGGCGGCCTGACGTTGTTGGTCGCCGAATTCGAAACCAGCTGATTCAAGCGGCGAACGTCGGCGGCGCTCAGGCCGGCAATCGTGCCGTCGTCGTTGACCCCGACGAACAGCTGGCCGCCGCCGCTGTTGGCGAATGCGGCAAGCTCCGCCGCAACGCTGTCGGCGTTGGTCAGGTTTTGCTTGAACTGGTGCCGGCTGTCCTCGCCGCGGGCGAGGATGGCCAACAGTTCGGCAGCTTCCATTGACTACTCCACGACAAACCGCAGCTTGCTGGCGTCCTTGCCACGGCTGCGTTCGTTGATGAATGCTTCGAACCGCTTGCGCAGGTCGTCCGGCGTGGCGGGTGAGCCGCCCGCCAGCAACGCGTCGCGGATCTCGTCGCGGCTCACCGCAATCTTCTCCAGCCCACTCAGGGCTTCCTGGATCGCGCCGACGAACTCAGGCGTGACCGATTCCGGCAGCGTCCTGCTGGTCAGGAACGCCTTCACCAGCTTGCTGTCGCCGGGCTTGAGCAGCTCCAGGTTGGCCTGGATGATCGGATCCTCCAGGTTGTCCAGCAGCGTCTGCTGCCAGCCGCCGAGCAGACGGTCGAGCTCGTCGTCCAGCGACGCCAGTACGTTCGCTGCCGGCAGCATGTCGCGCTGCTCGTTGGCTGGCTGGAACCGGCAGTGCGGGCAGAAGGGAGAGGCACCCAGGTCGGCTTCGATCAGCGCTGCACAACTCTTCAGCTTGTCCAGCTTCTCTTCGAATGCCGCCAGTTGTCCCGTAGACATCAGGGCGACGCCGGCCAGGCTGCGCAACGCCACCAGCCGGGGATCCCTTCGCAACGCGGTCTTGGTTCGGTCCTCGGACACGCCCAGGCGGGCCTTGCTGTGGCTGGCGATATAGGCGGCCAAGTATTCCTTCTTCAGCTGCTGCAAGGTTTGCCGATACTCGGCGCCGTGTGCGATGTCCTTGTCGGCCGCAAGCTTGTCGAGCAATGTCTTGCGCGTGGCCTGCGCCTTCTCCACCCACGGGTGGTCAGCTGGCAGCACCAATTCGGCCTGCGACAGGTAGGACGCCGTGCTGCCAAGATCTGCTACCAGCGTCATCAGGCGCTCGGCGTTCGCGAGCACCACAATGCTTTGCTTCTGGGCGTCGATGTCCTCTGCCGTGATCCGCAGGTTCTTGAGTTTGCCGACGGTGTTGTAGGGCTGCAGGCTCTCGGTGAACGTCTTCAATCCATCCAGGCGGGAACGCCAGCCAGCCAGCTCCTCCTCGCGCACCAGCGGCTGGCCCCAGAAGCTCAGCCGCCCCGCCATGTCGGTCGTTGCATGCAGCAGGCGAGGAACCAGCGCGCTGACTGAGTCCTGCAGCTGCCGGACGGACTCGTCTTGGCCTTGCGTTGCCAGCTGCGCGAGACCGGGATTCAAGCCCAGGGTTTCGTACAGGCTGCGAAGCAATCCAACGTTGATTTCCTTGGGCGCCTCGACATGCCGAAATGCCTTGAGGTCTTCCAAGGAGCGTTCGACCAGCAGATTGAGCTTGCCCGAGTCGATCTTGTCGCCGGTCACCGCCAAGACCACGTCGCCGGAATAGACCAGCGCCGCCAGCACGACGACCAGCAGGTCCGGCTCAAGCCGGGCACTGTCGGGAGAGAAATACTCGACATCCGTAGGGCCGCTCAGCAGCTCGTTGCGATTGAGCACCTGGCCCGGTCCCTTGGCACCCAGACGGGCCAGCACGTCTTTTGCGTAACGCGAGCTGGTCGGCTCGATCCGGTCGCCGTTCAACAGCTCCAGCGCATCGAGGACGGCGGTGGCGTCGTGGGTTTTGGAAGCTCCCGCCAAAACTTTCAGCGTGTTGCCCACCAACTGCTTGCGGTTGGCCTCGGTGAGAAGCTTGGAGAACGTCGGATAGGCCGGGGCCTGGTCCTTGAAGCGCGGATCCAGCACCAGGCCAGAGCTGACATTGACGACGTCGCGGAAGTTGATGCGGTCGTCCGGTCCCAGATGGGCGCGGTCGCGCAACGAAACACCCTTGACCCAGTTTTGCAGTTGTTTGGTCTGCCCCTGGTAGGTGACCTCGAACGCGGTCATCTGCTTTTCCTGCAGCCACTTGCTCATCTCGCGCAGGGCGAGCTTGGCCTTGTCCAGGTAGATGCCTTTGGCACTACCACTGGCGGTCGACGCCAGCTCCATTGCGCCTGCATAGAACGCCAGGTGGCCCTTGATGTCGTCGTCCAATCCCTTGAGCCGGAAGAAGACCTCGTCCGACTTGCTTTCATCGCGGAAGCGCGGCGGGTTGAACGGCTGGATGAAGTAGAGGTAGAAGTCGCGCTCGGGTTGCGCCGTCGGGCGGTCGTTCGGCGCACCGAAGAACAGGTAGCCGTTGCGCTCGACGTGCCGCTCCTGCCATTCGATCTGGTACTGCCAGATCTGGTGGCCAGTGACGTAGCTCGCCTCGTCCGACTGCTCCATCAACTGCTTGATCGCGCCGAAGTAGGCGCGGTCGAGCGCGTCATCGTCCAATGTGGCTGCACGCCGCTCGATCTGGGCGTCGTAGTCGACGTCCTTCTTGAGATCGAGGTAGTACTGCTCAGTGTCCGGCGCCTTGGAGATGAACTGGCCGTTGACGGTCTTCAGCGTCTCGCGCAACGCGGTCTGGACCATGGACAGCAGGTCCGAAGCAGGTTCACCACCCAGCTCCTCGATACCAGGCTGATAGAGGCACAGCGTGTCGCGCAGCTCTTCGGCCGTCGGCCCTACCGGAACGTAGATGTCACCACCGGTCGTGAGCCTGTGCACCGACAGGCCACTGATGATGCGCAGGGCCATGGCCTTGTATTGCGGGCGGGTGAACGCGCTGGTGATGCGTCCTTCGAGGACATCGGAGACCTTGAGAACCGGCCCGATGTTGGGGTCCGATCGCAACACCTGGTTGCTCTTCACGGTGTCCCAGAACTTGTCGTAACCGATCAGACCGGGGCGATCTTCCGGCACAGCATCCCCGATGATCGATTGGATCTGGTCGCGCAAGGTGACCAGCGCACCACGCTTCTCAGTGAATACCAGGCGTTCGAACGTGCCGAGATAGTCCGGGTGCACCGGGAACAGCCGGACATACTCATCCATGCGCTCGTTCATGTTGCCGTAGAACTTGGCGAACGGCGTGAGATAGCGGCGAATCTTGTCCTGCTGATCGGCCGTCTTCTTGAGCAGACGCTCTGCCACCACGAAGCTGACGTCCTGCCTGGCCAGCAGTACCTGAGTGAATCGATCCTTGACCCGGCGCAGGCTGTCCGAGACGTGCTCGAAGCGACTGCTGTCGAAAACCTGTTCCTGCACGCCGGCCACGAAACGGAAATGCAGGTGCTTGGTGACCTCGCCGATCTCGCGAAGGAAGGACAGGTCGAGGACCAGCTCGTGGTCCCTGCGGGAACGCAGGTAGTCGAGCAACTCATCGACCACCAGCAGGACGCCGTGTTTCGGATGAACCTCCTCGAAGGCGGCCATCATCTGTTCCAGCGCGGTCTTGTTGTTGACCACCTGGTCCGCGGACGGGAATGCGTAGGACACGCCGATCTTTTCGAGGAACGCCTCCAGCTCCTTGGTGACGATGTCCCGCAGCGACATCTGGCTGGAGATCTCGATGCGGTGGACCTTGAACTTGCCGGCGATGGCTTCCGCCGCCTTGGCTACTTTCGGATGTCGGATCGCGGGCAGGTAGGCCGCATCCTCGGCAACCAGTGAAAGCACCGACATCAGGTGCGATTTACCTGTGCCGTAGTTGCCCACCACCAGCACACCCATGTGGTCGACGGATTCATCGAACGACAGCTGCGGGATCATGCTGTCCGCCAGGCGGTTCGCCATCTCGTCCGAGATGACGTAGGTAGCGACAAGCTTCCTCGCCTCCTCAGGTCGGTTGGCATCGAGCAATTGGATTACGGATTCAATTGACTCGAATTGGATCAAATCGCCATAGCGCATGTTCTTCCCCCTGCTAGATTTCGAAGACGATCACGCCATCGGCGGCGTGGTCCTGATATTCCGGATTCCCAAGCACGGCATAGGTCAGTCGCCCGTTCCGCCACTCGCCAGGCCACACGGCGACCACCGGGCGAGCCAGCGCTTGGCGCTTGAGCAGATCAAGCGCGTTGACCTTGAGCGATGCGTCGAACAGCAGCTCGACCCCTTCCATCAATAGTGGACCTGTCGGCGCGTGCGACTGCGCAATCTCCCGCAGGAGGTTGCCTGCCTGCAGGTGGCGCTCCCGCTGGGGCAACTCGGCGAGAGCGCCTGCCAGCGAAACGCCCAGATGCAATGGCTTGATGTGCAGATGCTCTTGCAATGCCTCCAGTTGGGCAGTCCTTTGCTCTGGAGTACCCCCTGCCAGAAGGACGAGCTTGCTTTGCAGCTGGGTAGCGTCCGTCAGCACGCGTTGCAGCCGCTCCAATGCGACCAGTGCATTCATGCCGAAACCGCTCTGTTGGCATCGTCCGGCACGTATTCGACGAGTTGCGCGACCTGGCAATCGAAGTAGGCGCACAGGCGATCGAGGTTCTCCGATCGCACGCTGGCGCCATGCTGGTTGAGCATCTTGGAGAGCGTGTTTCGGGTGATCCCGGTCGCTTGGGCGATCTCCTGGATCGTGACCCGCCGCCGTTCCCGGAACTCCTTGTCTGCAGTCAATTCCTTGAGCTTGTAGCGAAGCATGGGATTTGCCTGTGGTCCGGACTCACCATTCTGCACAAAAAAATACGCAAGCGCATGAAAATTTGCGTGTATCGCCCTGCTTTTCACCATATTTTTGGGCGAATGCATAGAAATGTTGGGGATGCAGCATCTTTGATGCTGCAACTGCGTAACGACGGAATGCCGCGCAATTTCGCCTATCGGCCGCGGGGTGTATTGCTGGTGTGAGTCCACCAAAAGGAGATCGCCATGGAAGCCCGCTTGATCAGTCTCCCCCTCGTGCAACTGGCCCGGCTGCTGGGCCTGGTCAGAAGAATCGAACCGGTCGAGCTGGACGACAGCAAGGAATGGGGCCTGCTGATCCGCGGCCGGGGGTTCACCCGGCTCCTGAAGCAGGAGCTGCTGCACGCACCAAACCTCATCCGGCCGGTCGGCTGGTCGACACCCCGGCCCATCACGTTCCGCGGCAAGGAGGCAGCGGTGACCTATGCCCGGCACATCGGCCTGCTTCCCAGACAGAAGGCATGGTCCGTGTCGGCAACGGAATAAGCAGGGCAGCCGCGCCGGCGATGCCTTCGCCGGCACATTTTTGCGCAATTGCCTACTCTCGCTCGCGCATGCAAAGGACCAGAAGCATCCATGTGGATCCACAGGAGTAACGGTTTGCATCCTGTGCAGTGACCCCGTAGCTTTTGCTTCAAGTACTGCCCGCGAACCTGGCGCATAACCCAGGCCTCACTGTTTCCCGGCATAGCCCCGGGATCATCGAACCGGACAGCAACGCCAAAGCCTTCTGTCCTCATCAACTGCAAGTCTTCGGGCACGGCTTTGTCCTCCCGACTTGCCATCACTAGAACGCGCCCATGCTCCGGCCAAAGCTGGCAGGACGGCGCATATCAATCATGCAATCGGTGCCATCACAGCACTGATGGCAACGCGGCGCTCATCGCTTCGCAGTGCGAATCGCGAGAGTGACGCAACAACATCGCAGCCGGAACGCGCCCAGGACAAACGCTTCTGCGCGCAACCGTGCCAGTGACACCACGAATCGCCCGACGCATTACGTCGCCGCGAGACATCCACGTTCGACATCCACCATCCATGCACACCAGACCCGCCTCCTTGAGGTCGCCCTAGCAGCCGCAACCGCGGTGCCATTGCTCGAAGCAGTTCGAGCGATCCGGCAGGGCCCGTTACTCACCGGTTTCTGTAGCCGCGCTGAGGGCTGATGTGCACGCGGGACGTTCCCGCATTCCAAAGTCGTCAGCGCGGCAACAACCCGGAGAGCAATCCATGAGCAGAAGAACCGAGTTTCAGGCTTCGATCGTCGCCGTCATGGCGCGACTTGGCGGATCTCACCTGACCCGCGAGGCCAGGGAGCGAACCGCCGCCAAATTTTCCACGCTGATGTACGAAGCGGGCTATACGCATCTTGCGAGCCCTGGCGACATCAGCGGCAAGCATTTGCGGGCTTATGTCGCGGCCCGGCAAGCCGAGTCCCCAGGTGTGCGAACCCTGCAGAACGAGCTTGCGCATCTGCGCAGTGTTCTCAAGAGCGTCGGTAAGCAGGCGATGACGAACGCGGCCGAATTGAGCAACGAGGCGCTTGGAATCAGTGGCGGTTCGCGCCTTGGAACCAAGACTGCCATGTCCAGTGAGGACTTCCTGAGCTTTACCGACCGGGCCGAACGCCAGAGTCGCCCGGGCATGGCTGCGTTGCTACGCCTGGAACGACACCTCGGCTTGCGGGGCAATGAGGCCATCCACGCCAGGGAGGACACGCTGCGCCGCTGGGAGCGAGAACTCCAGGCAGACGGCCGCATCAAGATACTTGCCGGAACGAAGGGCGGTAGGCCCCGAACAGTTGATGTATTTGACCGGGCGAACGCATCTGCCGCGATCGCGTCGGCACTTCCAGTGTGTGCGAAGCAGGCGGGCTTTCTTGTGATCCGTGCCAATGGGTCGCCGGCCGGGGGCCTGAAGCAAGCGCGTCGCATCTACCATTCCTGGGCACATCGAAATGGCATTCAGCCTCACTCGGCACGTTATGCGTTCGCCCGTGACCAGTTGGATGGCTACCTTTCGCGGGGCTACTCGTCGCGTGAAGCTCTGATGGCGGTGAGTCAGGACCTGGGCCATGGCGACGGGCGTGGGCGCTGGGTCAAGAGCGTCTATATGCGCTGAAACCCAAGATGCCCACCTCCGCCCAAGGTGCCCCGCCAAATCCGAGGGCATCTTCGAGTATGCGAGGGCATCTTCGGGGCGCTACTCGTCTATGAGATGCGGTCGCCACTGCCGGACAAGGTCCTCGAACGGCTGACGGTATCCAAGACTATCGGGATACAAATTCACTTCCGCGATCAGTTGCGTGACGGTAATCATGTCCTTGGCGATGGCGGCATCTACCGCCCAGAGGTCCGTCAGGTCAAAGCCACCGCACGTTTCGGTATTCCACCAAGCCAGGAGAAATGCGGCCACCTTGCGGGCCTGACCGCTGTCGCGCTGTGCGATTCGGATCAGGCGATTCAGGGCCGCATCTTGTTCTATGTTCATGTGCTTTAACATCCCCTGAGCTAGAGCGACCAGAACCAACCGTCGCGGACACCGGCTTTTTCAGTCCGCACGCCGAGCTTCTCGCGGGCCCGCCGCAGCGTCTTCGACGAGAAACCGTGCTCTTCGGCGGCCTTCATGATTTCGCTGGCATTGGCTCCGCCATCAGCCAGAATCGCGCGAAGCCAATCCATGCAGTCCTCCGTGGCAGTGCGCTGCTCATCCGAACCGGACTTAAGGATCTCGTCCGCGGTCTGCTGAACTGGTTCCGACGACCACTCGACATACGGAACCTTGGCGTCCGTCGTGCGCAGCGAGTAGCCGATGCCGTGGGTGTCCGGGCCAAGGTTGTTCTTGACCGGCAACAACACGCGCCGATCTGGGGCATCGTCGGATTTGGCCAGCAGATACACCGATCGCGCAGCTGCTACGAACGCGAGTGATCCAGAGGAGCGGTAGATCGCGGCCGACTGACCTTTGTTCAAATGCGAGACGCCGATGACGGCAACGCCGCGCTTCGCCGCCAGGGTGGAAATCGGCGCCAGCAAACCGCGCACGTCGGTGTTCTTGTGAGAGTCAACGCCCGCCATGTAGGCGCTGATCGGATCGATAACGACCAGACGCACTTGTGGATGGCGATCGATGAACTCATCGATGGCATCGACATCGCCGAGGTTGAACGACCTTTCACGCTGATCAACTTTGACCGCATCCAGAAAGTGGATCCGATCGACTGCAGCATCCGCCGCATCCAGGCGGGGACGCGTGGTATCTGCAGGATCATCCTCAGCGTTCACAAGCAACGCTTCACCCGAGGGGCACGGCATGCCATCTGGCCACGCCCTTCCGGTTGTGACGTGCGCCGCGATGCAAGCTGTGAGCGTGCTTTTGCTGAGCCCGGGATCGCCGACGATCAGCGAGAACTTTCCGAGTGCAATGTGAGGCTCCCACAACCAGGCGATGGGTTTCGCCTCAACTTCGGAGGCACGCCGCGCCTGGATACGGGGTCGAGCCGGCACAGTCACTTCAGGGCCAGGTATGAAGATGCGGGTCATGCTGCCGCCTCGCCCTTTCGCCAAACATTCAGCCACTCGGGCTCGTGTTCAATGGCGGCATAGCGCACGCCATCCCGGATCAACGCCTGGGCCAGTTCGATCTTGCGGCGGTAAGCGCTAGCGCCGGCTGGAGGCCAACACACGACCAGCGCTTCCAGTTTCGGCCAGCGCAGCGCCGAGGGCCTGATGTCGTCGGGCAACACCATTGCCGATCCGGTGCCGTGCTTGATGCGGCGGTCTTCTGCTCGCTCCCAGCAGCCCGGACCCGCAAACAGATATACGTTGGGGTTGACGCCGGATGCTTGCAGCATTTCGACCTCGCTGCAGTAGGGCGCCCTGCGCAAGCCAGGGCGATCCAGTGCCTCGATCTCGACTGCAGGTGTCAGATTCCTTTCCGTTGCGCCCATCGGTCAGGACTCTGCGCGGCTGCGCGCAATACGCTCCCGAAGCCAGCCTTCAACTTCGGCTTCGATCCAAGCAGTGGCCCGCTTACCCAACTTGATCGGCTCAGGGAAGCCAAACTCGTCAGTCAATCGGTGGACTTGGGATTTGGACAACCCCGTCCGACGGCAGACCTCGCCGATGCGAAGCATGTTGGTGTATTGCTGTTCCATGTGTCGTCTCCATGACCCTGTTGGTCGCTTGCGCCGACCCGGGTGCTTCCGGGCCGGTCGGAGACAAGCTAGGACTCAGCAGTTCTTTTGGGGCGGTCAGTCTTGCGCGAACTTCTTTCGTGCTAGACCTTGACTTCGCGATGCGATTGCGACTTCAGCCGTCGTTTGATAACACCAGCCACGATGTCCTCGCTGACCTCGTTGCCAGTAATCGCTGTCGTCAACGTTGCCGTTGCGGAAAAGTGGTTGCGACCGAACCAATCCCTGACACTGCTACCGATGTGCCAAATGATGTCGTCCCTGCCCCATCCGTTGTCCTTCGCCCAATCCTGTGCGCCGGTGGCAAGCGCCTGCATCGATTCACGCGGATCCGAGTAGAGCTCCATGACTTCGTGCTCGATCTCGTATTGCAGCGATTCGAGCTCGCGAGCCACAGACTTCCTAGTCTCTGCGGCGATCCCTGCGCTATCAAGCACTGCCAAAATCTGTTCCGTGGTCGATTGAAACGGCTCGGCGACCTTTTTTTCCGCCTTATTCCAGGCGGCAACGCTTACGGCACTGGCGATCCCGAGCGGATACAGGCCGAACGCCGAGCCCGTACCAAGCCGATCGATCTGCCTTGCGATGCCGTCAACATACTTATGGACAGCCTCGGAAATCGCCTGGCGATCATCATCAGTCCGAGACAGGCCGGGATCGGGTCCAAGCGCTGCCTGATGCAGCACGCAGACCAGGGAGTGGACGGGGCCCTTACATGTAAACGACTCCCGGTGCTTGTCGAACAGGGGCCACACGGCCTTCATGTTCTCGCTGTGGTCTACCAGCCTCTGAATGTGCCAGCTGTAGAAGGGCAGATCTGTTGAGCCGTTGATCAGCTCGTCCCTTACCCAGAGCGGCAGCGAGTTCCATTCCTGCGGCAGACGCGATTCCATGTCCATTTCAAATCTCCTAGTGCATTGAGGGGTTTGTGAGTGCTCTTGTGAACACATGGAATAGAATGGGATGGCCTGGCACCGCTCCGGAAGTGGACACGACACACTGTCCGTTATGGACATTCGCCCCCTACCGAATCGATCTGGGGGTACGGGTGGGGGTATCAGAACCAGCTGCCTGACACGAAATCCAATTAAATCAACTGGATATCGCGATCATGAAAATCGCCAGCTGGAACGTCAACTCCCTCAACGTGCGCCTGCCGCACCTGCTGCAATGGCTGGCGGATTTCCAGCCCGACGTGGTGGGCCTGCAGGAAACCAAGCTGGAGGATCCGCGCTTCCCGGCCGATGCCCTGCGCGAAGCCGGTTACGAAACCGTCTTCACCGGCCAGAAGACCTACAACGGCGTGGCCCTGTTGAGCCGCGTCGGCATGCCGGAAGACGTGCAGATCGGCATCCCCGGCTTCGAGGATCCGCAGGCGCGGGTGATCGCCGCCACCATCGCCGGCATCCGCGTGGTCAATCTGTACGTGGTCAACGGGCAGGACGTGGGCACCGACAAGTACGATTACAAACTGCGCTGGCTCGGTGCCGTGCACGACTGGCTGGCCGCCGACCTGCCGCGTTGGCCGGCGATGGTGGTGATGGGCGATTTCAACATCGCCCCGGATGCGCGCGACGTGCACGATCCGGCGGTCTGGAACGAGAACCACATCCTCACTTCCACCGCGGAACGCGACGCGCTGGCACGGCTGCAATCACTGGGCCTGCACGATGCCTTCCGCCTGCACAGCGACGAAGCCGGCGTTTTCAGCTGGTGGGATTACCGCCAGGCCGCGTTCCGCCGCGATCTGGGCCTGCGCATCGACCTCACCCTGGTCTCGGACGCGCTGAAACCGCGCGCGTCGGCTTCCGGCATCGACCGCGAACCGCGCACCTGGGAGCGTCCGAGCGACCACGCGCCGGCCTGGGTGCGGCTCGACCCGGCCGGCTGAGCCATGAAGCTCAATCGGCCGGGGAGTCGTCCAGATAGGTATAGCCGGTCAGCCCGGCCTCCAGCGCTTCATTGAACCGCGCCGCCTCGGATTCGCCGATGTCGGCCGAAGCCACCCGCGCGCGATAGGCGCGGCGCAGGTCGTCCAGCTTGTAGCCGACGTAATCGAGCATCACGTCGGTGGTGTCGCCGCGGCGCTGCTGGACGATGCGGCAATCCTCGCCATCCACGCGCACTTCGATCGCGTCGGTATCGCCGAACAGGTTGTGGATGTCGCCGAGGATTTCCTGATAGGCGCCGACCAGGAAGAAGCCGAGCCGGTACTGCTCGCCGCGGCGCAGTTCGTGCAGCGGCAGCGAGCTGTCGAGGTCCTCGTTCTCCACGTACACGTCGATCTTGCCGTCGGAATCGCAGGTGAGGTCGGCGATGATGCCGCGCCGGGTCGGCGCCTCGTCCAGCCGCTCGATCGGCACGATCGGGAACACCTGGTCGATCGCCCACACGTCGGGCATCGATTCGAAAACGCTGAAGTTGACGAAATACTTGTCCACCAGCCGCTCGTTCAACTCGTCCAGCAGGTCGCGGTGGCTCTTCACGTCATAGGTCAGCCGCGCCTTCACAGCATGGGCGATGGCATAGAACAGGTCGTCGATGCGCGCGCGCTGCACCAGGTCGATCTGCCCCAGCGAATACAACGCCAGGCCTTCCGAATGCGCCTGCACGGCCTCGTGGTAGATCTCCACGGCGGGACGCTCGCCCATCTCGTCATGCAGTTCGCGCAGCTGCCGCACCGGGTTGGATTCGTCGTCGTTCCGCGGCGGCACACGGCCTTCCGGCGCCTGTTCCACTTCGCTCACGTTGGCCACCAGCACCGCGTGATGCGCGGTCATCGCGCGGCCGCATTCGGTGACGATGCGCGGCTGCGGCAGGTCGTTCTGCGCGCAGGCCTCGGCCAGCGGCTGCACGATGCTCGAGGCGTAGTGCGCGATGTTGTAGTTGACCGAGTTGTAGGACCGCGAGCGCGTGCCTTCGTAATCGATGCCCAGCCCGCCGCCGACATCGACATGCGAGATGTGCGCGCCGAGCTTGGACAGCTCGACGAAATAGCGCGTCGCTTCGCGCATGCCGTTGGCGATGTCGCGCACGTTGGAGATCTGGCTGCCCATGTGGAAATGCAGCAGGCGCAGGCAATGGCCCATGCCGGCATCGCGCAGGTGCTTCCACAGGTCCAGCACTTGGCGCGGGTTGAGGCCGAACTTGGCCTTGTCGCCGCCGGAATTCTGCCATTTTCCGGCGCCCAGCGAGGCCAGCCGCATGCGCACGCCGATGCCAGGCTCCACGCCGATGGCCGCGGCTTCCTCCAGCACGATGCGAAGCTCGGAAGGCTTCTCCACCACGATGAAGGTCTCCAGCCCGAGCTTGCGGCCGATCAGCGCCAGCCGGATGTATTCGCGGTCCTTGTAGCCGTTGCAGACGATCAGCCCGCCCGGCCGCGACAGCGCCAGCACCGCCATCAGCTCCGGCTTGCTGCCGGCTTCCAGGCCGAAGCCCTCGCCATGATGCGATGCCAGCACCCCGGCCACGCCCGCGTGCTGGTTCACCTTGATCGGATAAACCGCGGTATAGCCGCCGGCGTAATCCCAGTCGGCCTGCGCCTGGGCGAACGCCGACTGCAGCTTGCCCAACCGATCGCCGAGGATGTCCGGGAAGCGCACCAGCATCGGCAGGTTGGCGCCGGAAGCCAACGCGCGATCCACGGCATCGGCCAGCGCGATCTGCGGGCCGGCCTGGCCCTTCGGGCGCGCCACGATGCGGCCATCGGCGACATCGAAATACCCATCCGACCAATGCGGAATGGAATAGGTCTTGCGGGCAAGGTCGGCGGACCAGGTCACGGCAGCTCCAAGGCGTTTGCAGGCGGCCATTCTAAGGTGTGCCCGCGGCCCCGACGCCTCATCCGGTGGGTCCGCCCATCACCGGCAGCACGATGCCGTTGACATAGGACGACATCACCGGCGAGGCCAGGAACACGAAGGCCGGGGAAAGCTCTTCCGGCTGTGCCGCACGGCCCATGGCGCTGTCGCGTCCGAACTCCGCCACCTCCTCGGCCGGTTTGTCGGCGGGGTTGAACGGTGT
The DNA here is from genome assembly GCA_023394655.1 of Pseudomonadota bacterium. Classification (GTDB taxonomy): domain Bacteria; phylum Pseudomonadota; class Gammaproteobacteria; order Xanthomonadales; family Xanthomonadaceae; genus Solilutibacter. Next base: position 8,305 of record JAEXAG010000156.1, on the reverse strand, counting down.
CCACACCGGTCCCGGCGCCACCGCATTGACGCGGATGCCGCGTTCGAGCAGGTTGGTGGCCAGCGCCTTGGTGAAGGCATGGACCGCACCCTTGCTGGTCGAGTAGTCGATGAGCTTGGGGCTGCCGAACAGTCCGGTGACCGAGCCGCAATTGATGATGGAAGCCCCGGCTTCCATGTGCGGAAGCGCGGCGCGGGCCATGTACAGGTAGCCGGCGACATTGGTCTGCAGGGTTTCCTGCAGGTGATCGTCGCCGATGTCCTCCAGTCTGTCCGCATGCAGCTGGAAACCGGCGTTGTTCACCAGCACGTCGAGCCGTCCCAGCTTCTTCACCACTTTCTTCACCGCCTTCCTGCAGAAGGCGGGATCGCGCACGTCGCCGGCAACCAGCAGGGCCTCGCGCCCTTCCTTCTTCACCCAGCGCGCGGTTTCCTTCGCGTCATCGTGCTCGTCGAGGTAGAGCAGGGCGACATCCGCGCCTTCCCGGGCGTAGAGCACGGCCACCGCGCGGCCGATGCCCGAATCGGCGCCGGTGATGACCGCCACCATGCCCTCGAGCTTGCCGCTGCCGCGGTAATCCGGTGCCTCGAAGCGCGGGGCGAGTTCAAGCGCCGCTTCCCTGCCCGGCTTCTCCAGGTGCTGCGCCGGCATCTCCACCGGCTGCCGCCGCGTGCCGGCCTGCACCGCCTTTTTCTTTCCGGTCGATTTCTTCTTCGATGCCTTGCGGGCATCCTTGGCGTCGATGACGTCCTGGATCCTGCGCTGGCGACGTGCGGTGGCGTCCGCCTTGCGCCGGGCGGCCGCGTCCGCGGCGGCGTCCTTGGGGGATTTTCGGGCCATGTGGAAAACTCCGTCGGAGGCTCCGATCCTCGCAATGCGGGCGTGCAGCGGGCGCGAACACCCGCCGGCACATCGCTACAATCCCATTCTCACCCCCCCGGTTGGAAAAAGCAGATGTCCCAGCAGGAATGGCTGTACGAAAATTTCGAGCCGGCCGGCTCGTCGATCGGCTACCGCATCGTCCGCAAGCTCGACGAGGTGCAGTCGCCGTTCCAGAAGATCGAGATCTACGAATCGACCGACTGGGGCAACCTGATGCTGATCGATGGCGCGATGATGCTGACCACGCGCGACAACTTCCTCTACCACGAGATGATCGCGCACCCGGTGCTGTTCACCCATCGCGATCCGAAGCGCGTGGTGATCATCGGCGGCGGCGACTGCGGCACCCTGCGCGAAGTGCTCAAGCATCCGGGGGTGAAATCGGTCACCCAGTGCGACATCGACGAGCAGGTCACGCGCATGGCGGAGAAGCATTTCCCCGAGCTGTGCGAATCCAATGCCGATCCGCGCGCCGAAATCATCTTCGATGACGGCCTGGCCTACATGAAGAACTGCGAGGCCGGCAGCGTCGACATCGTCATCGTCGATTCCACCGATCCGGTCGGGCCGGCCGAAGGCCTGTTCAACGCGGCGTTCTTCGCCGACTGCGCCCGCGCGCTGAAGGACGACGGCATCCTCGTCCAGCAGAGCGAATCCCCGCTGGTGCTGCTCGATCTCATCAACGAGATGCGCGAGGAAATGCGCAAGGCCGGCTTCACCCGCTTCCAGACCCTGCCGTTCCCGCAGCCCTGCTACCCGACCGGTTGGTGGAGCGTGACGATGGCACGCAAGGATGGCGGCGGCTTCGCCTTCCGCGAGGATGCGGCGCATGGCAAGGATTTCGAAACGCTGTACTACAGCGCCGACATCCACGCAGGCGCGCAGAAGCTGCCGCCGTTCGTGGCCAGGGCGCTCGGCGACTGAGGACCATGGCGCCGGTGTCGCCCGCCCGCGGATCACACGGCCCCCCGGCCGGCGCGGGCTGGCGTGCATCGCTGGCCGGCCTCGCGCTCGGTCTGTGCCTCGCCCCGACGAGCCTTGTGGCGCAGGATGGCAAGGCCTTCGACCAAGCCTTCCAGCGCCTGTTCGGGCCGGACAGCTACAACCGTTCCGAAGCGTATTACGCCGACGAAGTGGCGCGGCTGAAGGCGCTGCTCCCGGCCGATGACCTGCCCCGTGCACTCAAGTTGTTTGCCGCCCAGTGCAGCGAGAACGGTTGGTGGAAACAGGATCCGGAAACCCGCATCCGGCTGCTGGAGGACGGGCTCCGCCAGGCCGACCAGGCCGATGGAGCGACCCGATCCCGGCTGGTCTCCTGCGAAGCCTGGCAACGCAATTCCGAAGGCCGCGATTCGATCGCGCTCCGGCTGGCCGATGATGCGGTGAGCCTGGCGCGGGAGTCGGGGGATCCGATCGCGCTCGCGGACGCGCTCTCGCTGCGCGCCAATTTCCGCTCCTCCGTGGGCGAGCAGCCCCTTGCCTTGGTGGATTACGGCGAGTCCGCGCGCAAATACCGCGAGGCGGGCGTGGATCCACTCCCACGACAACTGATCCTGCACGGCGCGACCGCCTATCGTCGGATGGGTGATCTCACGCAGGCGCGCAAACACCTGCTGGAATTCGGCAGCATGGTCCGCGACTCCGAGGATGCCGTCGAGCACTTTGCCTTCCACATCGAATCCAGTTTCCTCGCCCTCGACGAAGGCAAACCCCAGGAGGCCTTGCGGGAAGCCGATCGCGCGCTGGAAGCGCTGCCCGGCGACATGCTCCTGCAACGCAGCAACGCGATGCTGGCCCGCGCCCGCGCACTCGTCGCCATGGAGCGGCATGCCGAAGCCATCGCCGTTCTCGAGGCCATGCCCGAAGGTGCCGGAAGCCCGATCGACGACGGCCTGCGCGGCGTGGCGCTCGGCGAGGCTCAGCTCGGTCTCCATCGATACCCGCAGGCACTGGTCACGCTCGACCAGGCCGAGAAGGAGCTGTCGAAGGATTCCAACCCGCGCTATCTTTCAATGCTCTATCTCGCCCGTTCCCGCGCGCACGAAGCCCAGGGGCAGGCCGCGGCGGCGCTCGCCGATTTCCGCGAACACGTGCGCCTGCGCGACCAGGTGCTGGCCACCCGCGCCGGGCAGCGCGAGAAACTCATCGGCCTGGAACAGGCCGCTCGCCTGCGTGCCGTCGAAAACGAATGGCTGCGCAAGGAAAAGGCCGCGCTCGAACGCATCCGTCGCTGGCAGACCGGGGCCATCCTGCTCGGCGGCCTGCTCACGCTGATGCTCGTTTACGTGATCGCCCTGCAAGTGCGTCGCGGCCGCAAACTCCGCCAGCGCGCCGATTCCGATCACCTCACCGGCGTCGCCAGCCGTGCACACATGCTGGAGCTGTCGCGGGCGGCGATCGAGAAAGCCTTCGTGGAGCAAACGCCCCTGTGCGTGCTGATGCTCGACGTGGACCACTTCAAGGCCATCAACGACAGCTTCGGCCACCCCTTCGGTGACATCGTGCTGCGCGAGATCACCAAGGCGTGCCGGCGCGTGTTGCGCGGCAACGATCTCATCGGCCGCATGGGCGGCGAGGAGTTCATGCTGGTCTGTTCGGGAAGCCGCACCGAGGATGCACGGCGCATCGCCGAACGCATCTTGGTGGCCGTGCGCCGCCTGCCGCAGCTGCCGTCACTGCATCGTCTCGACCATCTCAGCGCCAGCATCGGCATCGCCGAGCTGCCCGCGGAGGCAGGCGACGCCGGCGACCTGCTCGAAGCCCTGATCGTCCGGGCCGATTCCGCCCTCTATTACGCCAAGCGCAATGGCCGCGACCGGGTGGCGACCGAAAATGAAGTCGAGGCCGACATCGCGGCCGAGGACTGATCGGCGCTAGAGTGCGTCGGCATCCAGTTCGCCGGTGCGGATGCGCACCGCGCGCTCCAGGTCCCAGACAAAGATCTTGCCGTCGCCGATCTTGCCGGTCCCGGCCGATTGCAGGATCGCTTCGACGACGGCATCCACCTGCTCGTCGGTGGCCGCCACTTCCAGCTTCAGCTTGGGCAGGAAATCCACCACGTATTCGGCACCGCGATACAGCTCGGTGTGGCCCTTCTGCCGCCCGAAGCCCTTGACCTCGGTGACGGTGATGCCGGTCACGCCCGCATCCGCCAGCGCCTCGCGCACATCGTCGAGCTTGAACGGCTTGATCACCGCCATCACCATTTTCATCGTGGCACTCCCGTTTCCATGCCGCCACTTTAATCCAAGCCCCGCCGCCGGCTGCTAGGATTTCCCCGACACGCCATTCCGGTCCCTGCCGATGCCGCCTCCACGCGCCATCGGGCATCTTGGGATCGAACCCAACGCGGAAGCCCGCCATGATCGATCTTGCACAACTCGACGACCTCGCCCGACGCCTCGGCGGCCTGCTGCCCAGTTCGCTGCGCGATGGCCGCGAGGAACTCCAGGAAAACTTCAAGTCGGTGCTGCAGTCCGGGCTGGCCAAGCTCGATCTGGTCACCCGCGAGGAGTTCGAGGTGCAACGCGCGGTGCTGCTGAAGACCCGCGAGAAGCTGGAAGCCCTGCAGCAGGTCGTGGCGGCACTGGAAGCCGGCCGCGCCGACGGCGGCGACGGCACGCCGCGCCACTGAACCCCGGTCGGCGCGAACGGCGCCGACAGCGAGGACATCACCATGGGATTGGCACGGGTCAGGAGCCGGGCACGGATCGGCGTGCATGCGCATCCGGTCACGGTGGAAGTGCATTGCGGCGGCGGCTTGCCGGCGCTGTCGATCGTCGGGCTGCCCGAAGCCGCGGTGCGCGAGGCCAAGGATCGGGTTCGCGCAGCCATCCTCAATGCGCAACTGGAGTTCCCCGCCGGCCGGATCACCATCAACCTCGCCCCGGCCGACTTGCCCAAGGGGGGTGGCGGCTTCGACCTTCCGATCGCGCTGGGCATCCTCGCCGCCAGCAGCCAACTGCCGCAACAGGCGCTGGACGAAGGCGAGTTCCTCGGCGAGCTCGGCCTCACCGGCGAGTTGCGCGCAGTCACCGGCGTGCTTCCGGCGGCAATCGCATCGGCCGCGGCCGGACGCCCGCTGCTGGTGCCGCAGGCCAACGCCGCCGAGGCCGCGCTGGCCCGCAACGCCGAAGTCCGTACCGCCCGCACGTTGCTGGAAGCCTGCGCCGGCCTGCGCGGGGAGCGACCCTTCACGCTGGCGGAACCCGGCGCCATCACGGCAGGGGGGCCGTGGCCCGACATGGCCGATGTCCGCGGCCAAGCGCAGGCCCGGCGAGCGCTGGAGATCGCCGCCGCCGGCCAGCACCACCTGCTGTTCGTCGGCAGTCCGGGCTGCGGCAAGACCCTGCTCGCCTCCCGGTTGCCGGGCATCCTCCCGCCCATGGACGAGGCCGCGGCACTGGAATCCGCGGCGGTGCAATCGGTCGGGGTCAGCGGTTTCGATCCCGCCCACTGGGGGCGACGGCCCTTCCGCAGTCCGCATCACACCGCCAGCGCGGTGGCGCTGGCCGGCGGCGGCAGTCATCCACGCCCGGGCGAGATCTCGCTCGCCCACGAAGGCGTGCTGTTCCTCGACGAGTTGCCCGAATGGAGCCGCACTGCGCTGGAAGTGCTGCGGCAGCCGCTGGAATCCGGCACGGTCACCGTCTCGCGGGCGGCGCGGCAATGCGATTTTCCCGCGCGCTTCCAGCTCGTCGCCGCCATGAACCCCTGCCCCTGCGGCTGGGCCGGCGATCCCGACGGCCGCTGTCGCTGCTCGCCCGACGTGGTGGCGCGCTATCGCGGCCGCATCTCCGGCCCGCTGCTCGATCGCATCGATCTGCACGTCGCGGTTCCCCGGCTGCCGGCCCGCGCGCTGGCCGGCGAAGCGCCGCCCGGCGAGTCCAGCGAGGCGGTCCGTGCCCGGGTGATCGCCGCCCGCGCGCGCCAGCTCGCACGGGCCGGGAAGCCCAATGCCCTGCTCCATCCCCTCGAGCTGAGCCGGGATTGCGCACTCGAACCGCCAGTCCAGACGATGCTGGAAACGGCGGCCGAACGCCTGCGCCTGTCCGCACGGGGCCTGCATCGGGCGTTGCGCATCGCCCGAAGCATCGCCGATCTGGCCGATGCCGGCTCGATCGGCCGCAGCCATCTCGCCGAAGCCATCGGCTACCGGGCAAGCGCCACGCCATGACGCCCCCTCGCCAGTGGCCCCCGGCGCCCCGGAGTGACTACACTCGTCGTTCTTCCCACGGAATCGCGGCATGTACTGGTTGCTGCTCCCCGCCGCTGCATTGACCCTGTTGCTCGGTCTGCGCACGCCTTCATCGGCGAGCATGGCCGGGTGGCTGCTGCTGACTTTCCTGTTGCTGGCGGGCTGGGTGTGGATGCGCTATCGGGTGCTATTCCCCAGGCGCGAGGGCGAGGCCCGGCTGACTCCCCTCGCGCCGCAGGAAATGGACAAGCTGCGGCAGCAGACCGAACTGTTGCGGGCAGAAGCCCGCCAGCCGCCGCCTCTCACTGAAGCCATTCGTGTTCTGCCGGTGCGCGAAGCCGCGCCGCCGCAGCCTCAGCCGGAACCGGACGTCACCCCATCTGCCAGATCAACGCCGCCCCCGGCGCCCCGGCCCACCGGCCGCGCCGTCTTCGTGCTTCCCGACGATCCACCCGCACCCTCCGGGCCGCGCCAGGTCTGAACCCCGCATGACCCGCCTCAGCGTCAACGTCAACAAGATCGCCGTCCTGCGCAATTCCCGCGGCGGCAATGAGCCGGACGTGGTCCGTGCCGCGCGCACCTGCCTCGACGCGGGCGCCCACGGCATCACCGTGCATCCCCGTCCCGATGCCCGCCACATCCGCGAGGACGACGTGCTCGCGCTGGCCGCGCTCTGTGGCGAGTACGAAGTCGAGTTCAACCTCGAAGGCAATCCGTTCGAGCCGCCGCGTCCGGGCTATCCCGGTTTCCTCGCGCTGTGTCGCGCGGTCCGTCCCGCGCAGGCGACGCTGGTGCCCGACTCCGATGGCCAGATCACGTCCGATCACGGCTTCGATTTCGACCGCGACATGCCCGCCCTCGCCCCGTTGGTGGCGGAGCTGCACGCGATCGGCTGCCGGGTCAGCCTGTTCGCCGATGCCGACCATCCCGCGCTGGAACGCGCGGCGGAATCCGGGGCGGATCGCATCGAGATTTACACCGGCCCCTATGCCGCCGGCCATGCCCGTGGCGACGCGGGGCCGTTGCGTGCCTGCGCCGAGGCCGCGTCGCGTGCGGACAAGGCGGGGCTGGGCGTCAATGCCGGCCATGACCTCTCGCAGGAAAACCTGGGCGATTTCCTGCGTGGCGTCCCCGGCGTCGAGGAAGTTTCGATCGGCCATGCGCTGATCGGCGAAGCGCTTTACGCCGGCCTGGCGGCGACGGTCCGCGCCTACCTGGACTGCATCACGAGCGCCCGCGGCTGAGCCGACGGACATGAAAAAACGCCGCCCGGCTGCCCGGACGGCGTGCTCCACTCGGTCGGATGCATCGGTCTTGCCGATGCCCGGGCGACGCGGGTCATGCGACCGCGCCGACCGGTTCCTGCCTTCTTACTCGGTCGGCTGCATGAAGCCGATCTTCTGCATGTCGGCGTTCTTGGCAGCCGCCAGCACCCGCGCCAGCACTTCGTACTCGGCGCTGTCGCTGGTCTGGATCTGCAGCTGGGGCTGGTTGGTCGGATCCTTCTGGACCTCGGCCGACATCATGTTCTGCAGGGCGCTGGTCGGGGTCAGGGTGTCGTTCCAGTAGACCTGCCCGGCCGAATCGATGCGCAGCTTGATCGGTTCCGGCGGGTCGCGTTCGATTTCCGGCGGCTTGTCCGTCTTCTGCGGCAGGTCGATCTGGATCGGGTAGGACTGGATCGGCATGGTGACCATGAAGATGATCAGCAACACCAGCATCACGTCCACGAGGGGCGTGACGTTGATGTCGGCCATCGGGCCACTGCCTTGCGATGCGAATGCCATGGTCTGTTTCCTTCTCAGCGGTTCTCGGCAATCGCCACGTAGCCGATGTCCAGCATGCCCTGTGCCTGGGCGATGCGGGTCACGTCGTTGATGACGCCCAGCTTGGTGGTGCGGTCACCACGCAGGTTCAGCTTCGGCTGCGGCTGTTGCTGGGCCGCACTGGAAAGGCGGCTTTCCAGCAGATCACGGGTGATCGGCTCGTCGTTCCAGAACAGGTCGCCGCCATCGGTCACCGAAACGGTGATCGGGCTCGGGCCCGGACCGGCGTCCGGCTTGTCCGCCAGGTCGGCACGCGGCAGTTCGACCTTGGTCTTGTGGTTCATCAGCGGCGTCGTCACCATGAAGATGATGAGCAGCACCAGCATCACGTCCACCAGGGGCGTGACGTTGATGTCGGCCATCGGGCCGCCGCTCGAATCTCCGCTACTCATTCCCATTG
>JAEXAG010000159.1 GCA_023394655.1 Pseudomonadota bacterium | reverse complement strand
TCATCATCAAGCGCGACGAGGCCGTCACCGAGCAGTCCCTGATCATGAAGCACAAGGACGAGAAGGGCGACAAGCCCGAGCGCGGCGAGCGTCGCCGTCGTGACGAGGAAGGCAGCGACAACGCCGATGCCGACGCCGCCTCCGAAGACCGCGAATCCACCGAAGCCGAAGTCGCCTGAGGAGCCAGAAAATGTCCAAGTTCTTCCGTCGCCGCAAGTTCTGCAAGTTCACCGCCGAGGGCGTGACCGAGATCGACTACAAGGATCTCAACACCCTGCGCCAGTACCTGACCGAAACCGGCAAGATCGTGCCGAGCCGCATCACCGGCACCAAGTCGCGCTACCAGCGCCAGCTGGCCACGGCCGTCAAGCGCGCGCGCTACCTGGCGCTGCTGCCGTACACCGACAACCACGACGTCTGAGCGCTTCGCCAGCTTGTGCTGGCGTCGTTGCCGTCAGGCGCGCAGTCCCTCATTGACTCTCTGTCAACTTCGGGTCTGCGCACCTGCCGGCGCCTGGCCAGCCCTGCGCTGCCTGTGCGCTTGTCGTCACAACGTCCATCCGGACAACTCAACCAGCTGCGGCTTTATCGCCGCTAACGGAGACAACCCATGAAGCTCATCCTCCTGCAGAAAGTGCAGAACCTCGGCCAGCTCGGCGACACCGTGACGGTCAAGCCCGGCTTCGGCCGCAACTTCCTCGTGCCGCAGGGCAAGGCCGTGCCGGCCACCGCCGCCAACCTCGCCGAGTTCGAGGCCAAGCGCGCCGAGTACGAAGCCAAGGCCAAGGCGCTGCTGGACGAGGCCGAAGCCCGCCGCGCCCAGTTCGAAGGTGCCAGTGTGACCGTGCGCGCCAATGCCTCGAACGAAGGCAAGCTGTACGGCTCGGTGACCCCGCGCGACATCGCCGAGGCGTTCACCCAGGCCGGCCTGCCGCTCAACAAGAGCGAAGTCGTGATGGGTGAGGGCCCGCTGCGCAATACCGGCGAGTACGACATCCTTGTCCACTTCGCCGCCGACGTGGAAACGCAGGTCAAGGTCATCGTCGAAGCCGAAGAAGCCTGATCGGGCTTCCGGGCCTCCACGGCCAGGGACGGGCGCCGCAGGGTGCCCGTTTCCGTTTCCGGGATTTGGATCCCGATCCCGCCGCGCAACTCTTCCGGCCGCCCGTTGCCGGCCTGCCGGTCCGTGTCGCAGGCCCCGAGACGCCGGCGCGGGAAAGTTGTCCATGGGTTGTCCACAGGTTCTGGTGTCGCGGGCCCACAGGCCGAGCGCCTAGCATGGGACGGCCGCCACCAGCATCCCCCGGAGTCCGCCACCGATGTCCAGCCGCCCCGATTTCCGCATGCAGGACCGCGCCGACAGCCGCGTCCAGCAGCTTCGCATTCCGCCGCAGTCGGTGGACGCCGAGCAGGCGGTGCTGGGCGGCCTGATGCTCGCACCGGAGGCGTTCGACCGCGTTTCCGACCTGATCAGCGACCATGATTTCTACCGTCGCGATCACCAGCTGATCTTCCGCGCGATCCGCGAGCTGGCCGAGAAGAACCGCCCCTTCGATGCGGTCACCCTCGGCGAATGGTTCGAATCCAACGGCCAGTCGGAACAGGTGGCCGGCGGTGCCTACCTCATCGAACTGGCCAGCACCACGCCATCGGCGGCCAACATCCGTGCCTATGCCGAGATCGTCCGCGACAAGGCGGTGCTGCGGCAGCTGATCGATGTCGGCACCGGCATCGTCAACGACGCCTTCCAGCCGGAAGGGCGCGAGAGCGGCGAAATCCTCGCCAAGGCCGAGCAGGACGTGTTCGCGATCGCGGAAGCCGGCAGCCGCGGCCGCGCGGATTTCGTGGCGGTGAACACCGCCCTCCACGATGCTTTCCAGGTCATCCAGGACCGCTTCGAGAACGGCGGCAGCGTCACCGGCCTCGCCACCGGCTACGAAGAATTCGACCAGATGACGGCCGGCCTGCAGCCGACCGACCTCATCATCCTCGCCGCGCGCCCGGCGATGGGCAAGACCACCTTCGCGCTGAACATCGCCGAATACGCGGCCATCCGTTCGAAGAAGGCGGTGGCGGTGTTCTCGATGGAAATGTCGGCCGCGCAGCTCGCCCTGCGCCTGATTTCCTCCAATGGCCGGGTCAATGCCACCCGCCTGCGCACCGGCCAGCTGGAGGACGAGGACTGGAACCGGGTCAGCAGCGCCATCCGCATGCTGAAGGAAACCAAGATATTCATCGACGACACGCCGGCGCTGTCGCCGGAAGTGTTGCGCTCGAAGGCGCGACGCCTCAAGCGCGAGCACGATCTCGGCCTGATCGTCATCGACTACCTGCAGTTGATGGCGGTGCCCGGCAACAGCGAGAACCGCGCCACCGAGATTTCGGAAATCTCGCGCAGCCTGAAGGCGCTGGCCAAGGAACTGAACGTGCCTGTCATCGCGCTTTCGCAGCTCAACCGCTCGCTGGAGACCCGCACCGACAAGCGCCCGGTGATGGCCGACCTGCGCGAGTCCGGTGCCATCGAGCAGGACGCCGACATCATCGTCTTCATCTACCGCGACGAGTACTACAACAAGGAAAACTCGCCGGACAAGGGCCTTGCCGAGATCATCATCGGCAAGCAGCGCTCCGGCCCGACCGGCTCGCTCAAGCTGAAGTTCTTCGGCGAGTACACCCGCTTCGACAACCTCGCCCACGACACCATCGGCAGCTTCGAATGAGGGGCGGCCGGCGTAGAATTGACCGGCCATGAATCTCGACAGCTTCCAGACCCGACCGACGTGCATCGAAGTGGATCTCGATGCCTTCGCGCACAACCATCGCGAGATCCGCGCCCGCGTGGGCGTGCCGGTGATGGGCATCGTCAAGGCCAATGCCTACGGCCACGGTCTGGTGCCGATGGCCTGGCATCTGGTCCGCCAGGGTGTCGATAGCCTGGGCGTCGCCTTCGTCGAGGAGGGCGTCGCCTTGCGGCAGGCGGGGATCCGCACGCCGATCCTGGTGCTGGGCGGCATCTTCGGGCCGCAGGTCGCGCAGTATCTGGAGCACGATCTGGAAATCACCGTGTCCTCGCTGGACAAGCTGAGGCAGGTCGAGGCCGCGGCCGAATCGCGCGGCAAGCGGGCGGTCATCCATCTGAAGATCGATACCGGGATGGAGCGCATCGGCGTGCATGCGGCCAGTGCGGGCCCGCTCGTCGAAGCGGCGGTCGCCTCCGCGTGGTGCGAGGTGAAGGGCATCTATTCGCATCTGGCGTGCTCGGACGATCCCGGTTCGCCGATGACCGCGTTGCAGCTCGAGCGCTTCCACGAAGCCTGCGCGCATTTCGAGCGGATCGGCGCGCCGATGCCGATCCGGCACCTGGCCAACTCCGGCGGCGTGCTGCATTTCCCCGAAACCTGGCTGGACATGGTGCGCCCGGGAATCATCCTCTACGGCGTGATGCCCGATCCGGCGTCGCGGCCCGTGCTCGACCTGCGGCCGGTGCTCGCGCTGAAATCGCAGGTGGTTTATTTCAAGGTGATCCCGGAGGGGGCCACGGTCAGCTACGGCGCCAGCTGGCGGGCGGAGCGGATGAGCCGCATCGTCACCGTGCCGATCGGCTATGGCGATGGCTGGCCGCGCGCGTGCTCCTCCAATGCCGACGTACTGGTGCGCGGTGCGCGCCATCCGGTCGCCGGACGCATCTGCATGGACCAGTTCATGGTCGATATCGGCTGGGACAGTGCGTGGAACGAGGACGAAGTGGTGTTGGTGGGGCGGCAGGGCGGGGAGTCGATCCGGCTGGAGGACGTGGCCACGCGGATCGGCACGATCCCCTACGAATTGCTGGTAGGTCTGAACGAGCGCATCCCGCGCCGATACGTGGGCGGCTGAGCGACGATTTCACTTGGCGACGACGTTGTGCGCCGGCGGGTGAACCGCATTCAGGTATTCACGTGGCGGCAATGGAAGACGGCATAGGCTGGCACCGTTCCGAAACAAAACCGTCTCATCGACCCCGAGAGGAGTGACCCAATGATCAAGAATTCCCTCAAGGCCGGCATCGCCACCGCCATCGCCGCCACCATGCTCGCAGGCTGCGCCACCTACACCGGCCAGACCACTGACCCGAACGATCCGAACCGCACCCAGCGCGGCGCGCTGATCGGTGCCGGCATCGGCGCGGTGGCCGGTCTGCTGGCCGGCAAGGACGCCACCGACCGCCGCCAGAAGGCCATGGTGGGCGCGGGCATCGGCGGCCTCGCCGGCGCCGGCATCGGTGCCTATCAGGACCGCCAGGAAGCCGAGCTGCGCCGCCAGACTGCGGGCACCGGCGTGGACGTGCAGCGTGATGGCGACGTCATCAAGCTCAATCTGCCGGACGGCGTGACCTTCGACTTCAACAAGACCGAAGTCAAGCCGCAGTTCTACCCGGCGCTCAACGCGATCGCCCGCACCATCGGCGAGTACAACCAGACCATCGTCGAGATCAACGGCCACACCGACAACATCGGCGCGCTGGCAGTGAACCAGCGCATCTCCGAGCAGCGTGCGCAGTCGGTGGCCGGCTATCTGGCCGCGCAGGGCGTGCAGTCGGTTCGCATGGAAACCCGCGGTTTCAACTACCAGTACCCGGTGGCCGACAACGCGACCGAACAGGGCCGCGCCATGAACCGCCGCGTCGAGATCCGCCTGATCCCGCTTCGCAGCGGCGCCTGATTCAACCGGGCAAGTTCATCCCGGCAAGCAACGGGAAAGGGCCGCATCGCGCGGCCCTTTTCCTTTTCCGTCCCCTGAAGCGCCGATCAACGATGGCGGTAGGTGATGCGCCCCTTGGTCAGGTCGTAGGGCGTCATCTCCACCTTGACCCGGTCGCCGGTCAGGATGCGGATGTAGTTCTTGCGCATGCGCCCGGAAATGTGGGCGATGATCTCGTGGCCGTTCTCGAGCTTCACCCGGAACATGGTGTTGGGAAGGGTTTCGCTGATGGTCCCTTCGAACTCGATGACGTCGTCTTTTGCCATAACTCACGCTGTTGGGCGCCTTGTTGGCGCGGGAAAACGCGTCATTGTGCCACGAGAGGCCCCGCGCAAGCAAAACGGCGCGGATCGTTCAGCCGGGGTTGCCGAGCCGGCATGCCGTCCGCAGGCCGAATCCCGTCGTCCACGAGGCTGGCAGGCCGGGCTGCGCCAGCAGGGGATGGATCGCCTCCATGAAGGCATCGCGCGTCATGCGTTCCGCGCCGAGGGATCGCAGGTGCGGGTTTTCCACCTGGGCATCGATGAGCGGGCACTGGTGTTCCCGGAGGAATCCCGCCAGCGCCGCCAGTGCCGCCTTGGAGCCGCCCGATTCGGCGGAGAACATCGATTCGCCGAAAAACATGCGACCGATGGCGACGCCGTAGATGCCGCCGACCAGCCGCGCCCCGTCGAAGACTTCCACCGAATGCGCGTGACCGGCGCGGTGGAGCGCGATGTAGGCGGCCTGCATCGCCGGGCTGATCCAGGTGCCCGGTTGGTCGTGGCGCGGTGCGGCGCAGGCCCGGATCACTCCGGCGAAGGCGGTGTCGGCCCGGATCGTCCATGCGCTGCCGCGCAATTGCCGGCGGAAGCGCGAGGACAGCTTCACGCCATCGGTGCGGAACACCATGCGCGGATCCGGCGACCACCAGAGGATCGGTTCGCCTTCGGAAAACCACGGAAAAATGCCGTTGGCGTAGGCCTTGAGCAGGCGCGCGACGGAGAGATCGCCGCCCATCGCCAGCAGGCCGTCGGGGACGCGCAAGGCGGCGGTGACCGGCGGGAACGGCGCTTGCGGGTCGGCGGACAGCAGGGGCAGGGTGATCGGCATGGCGTGCGGTTCTCAGGCCGCGGCTTGCGCCGTCGTTTCCCGGAACGGCGATCGATCCTGCAGGCGCATGGCGTATCGGCGGACCGCCTCGCGCTCTTCGGCGCACCAGTCGCGCAGGGCGGCGCGGAAACGCCCATCGGCGATCCAGTGCCGGCTGCGCACCGTTTCCGGCAGGAAGCCTCGGGCGATCTTGTGCTCGCCCTGCGCGCCGGGCTCGAAGCGGGCGATGCCGTGCCGCAGACAGTATTCAATGCCCTGGTAGTAGCAGGTTTCGAAATGCAGGCCGGGCACTTGTGCCGCCGCGCCCCAGTAGCGGCCGTGAAGGGTGTCGCCGCCGCGCAGGAACATGGCCCCGGCGATCGGCGCGTCTTGCCACAGGGCGAACACCATGAGCAGGGCTTCCGGCATGCGCTCGGCCAGTTCGCCGAAAAAAGCGCGCGTCAGCGCCGGCGAGTTGCCGTATTCCGCGAACGTCCGCAGGTAGAAACCATGCATGGCATCGAGATCCGCGGTGCTGGCGTCGCCGCCGTGGACGCAGCGGAAACCGATGCCGGCTTCGCGGACCTTGCGCCGCTCCTGCCGGATCTTCTTGCGATGGCGATGGTCCATCGCCGCGAGGAAATCGTCGAAATCCCGCCAGCCGCCGGCATTGCGCCAGTGATACTGGACATCCTCGCGCAGCAGCCATGCATCGTCGTCGAAGGCCGGCTCCTCTTCCGCGCGATGGAAGTTGACGTGCACGGACGAGAGCGCCTGTGCCGTGGCGAGGCGCGTCATTTCATCGCGCAATCGGCGCTGCAGGGCAGGTTCCGTTGCCAGCAGCCTCGGCCCGGTGACCGGCGAGTAGGGCACCGCGCACAGCCATTTCGGGTAGTAGTCCAGTCCGTGCGCATCGTAGGCGCGTGCCCAGGCATGATCGAAGACGAACTCGCCGTGGGAGTTGTTCTTGAGGTACATCGGCGCCGCGGCCACCAGCGTGCCGCGCTGCCACAGCCCGAGATGGCGCGGCTGCCAGCCCCATTCCGCGCGCAGGCTGCCGCTGGTTTCCAGCGCCTGCAGGAAGGCATGGCGGACGAAAGGGTCCCGGCCATCGTGCAGGGCATCCCATTGCGAGGACGGCACGGCATCGATGCGGTCGAACACACGCGCGTCGATGGGGGCGGGGCCGGCGTTCAATGCAGGCCCGTGAGCTGGAACAAGGCGTAGAGCGCCAGGCCGGCCAGGCCGCCGATGAGCGTGCCGTTGAGGCGGATGTACTGCAGGTCGCGTCCCACCGAGGTTTCGATCTCGCGCACCATCGAGTCGGTGTCCCAGGCTTCCACCGTCTGCCGGATGTAGCCGGGCGCGAGCTTGCGGACCTGCCCGGCGAGGTGTTCGGCGGCGATCGCCATCTGCGCATTCGCCGCGCGCTGCCACACCGGGTCTTCGCGCAGGCGTCGCCCCAGGCGCGTGGCATAGGCGCGGAATTGCGCGAACACGGTGGAATCCTCGCGCTCCAGGTCCTCGCGCAGCCATTGGCGCAGGCGCGCCCACAGGTCGCTGGCGTAATCGCGCACCGCATCGCTCTCCACGAAGCGCTGTTTCCATTCCGCCACCCGTGCGCGGAACTCGGGATCCTCTTCCAGACGCTGCAGCAGGCGGGCGGCTTCGGCGCTGTAGCGCTCGCGCAGGGGATGCGCCGGCTCGTTGAGGACGGTTTGCACTTCATCGACGATGGCATTGGCCAGCCGGCTCGAGAGCGCGGTGCCGAGATCGTCGGTGTAATCCAGCTTGTCGGTGAGCCAGAGGACACGCGGGAATTCGCGGCGCGCCATCGCCACCAGTTTTTCGGTGAGGAAGCCGCGGACCTCGGGCTTGCCGAGCCATCCGGCGATCTGCACCAGCCCGGCATTCAGCACGCGCTGGTGGTGCTCGCCGGCGGTCAGCGCGCGGGTGAGCCGCGCCGCGGTGCCGGCCGCATCCCAGCGCTCCAGCTGGCGATGCATCAGGCCGAGGACTTCGCGCTCGATTTCGGGCGATTCGAGGGATTCCAGCGATTGCGCGGCCCAGCCCTGCAACTGCCGGGCGAATTCGTCGCGGCGGGCATCGTCGCCGAGGAACTCGCCCAAGTGGCGGGCGGGATTCCACGCCTCCAGCCGCTGCATCATCTGTGCCGGCGAAAGGAAGTTGTTGACCAGGAAATCGCCCAGCGCATCGGCGATCCGCATCTTGTTGCGCGGGATGATCGCGGTATGCGGGATCGGCAGGCCGAGGGGATGGCGGAACAGCGCCACCACCGCGAACCAGTCCGCCAGCGCACCGATGGTCGCGGCCTCGGCGAACGCGCCGACCCAGGCCCAGCCGCCCTCGCGCCCGTGCCATTGCGCGAGGACCAGCAGCAACACCGCGCCCAGCAGGCACGCCAGCGCGATGGCCTTCATCCGGCGCAGGCGGCGGTGGCGGTCGGGATGCGTCATCGACCGTCAGTGTGCAGGCGGGCGGGTCCGGCCCGCGTCAAGGTTCAGCCCTGCGACTCGAGCCAGCGCTCTGCATCCAGCGCGGCCATGCAGCCAAAGCCGGCGGAGGTGATCGCCTGCCGGTAGTGCTGGTCGGCAACGTCGCCGGCGGCGAACACGCCCGGCACCGAGGTCATGGTGGCGCCGCCCTCGAGCCCGGAACGGATCTTGAGGTAGCCGTTTTCCATCGCCAGCTGGCCGTCGAAGATTTGCGTGTTCGGGTGGTGGCCGATGGCGACGAACATGCCGTGCACCGCGAGATCGCGGGTGCTGCCATCCTGGGTGGACTTGAGGCGCAGGCCGGTGACGCCGGCCTCGTCGCCCAGGACTTCGTCCACGGTGTGGTGCCACACCGGCACGATCTTGCCGGCCTCGACCTTGGCGAACAGCTTGTCCTGCATGATCTTCTCGGCGCGCAGGCTGTCGCGGCGATGGACCAGGTACACCTTGCTGGCGAGGTTGGAAAGGTACAGGGCCTCTTCCACGGCGGTATTGCCGCCGCCGATCACGGCCACGTCCTTGTCGCGGTAGAAGAAGCCGTCACAGGTGGCGCAGGCGGAGACGCCGCGGCCCTTGAAGGTCTCTTCCGACGGCAGGCCGAGGTACTTGGCGGTGGCGCCGGTGGAAATCACCAAGGCGTCGGCGGTGTATTCGCCGGCATCGCCCTTCAGGCGGAACGGTCGCTGCGAAAGGTCGGCGGTGTGGATCTGGTCGATGACCACTTCGGTCTCGAAGTGCTCGGCATGCGCCTGCATGCGCTCCATCAGTGCCGGGCCCATCAGGCCGTGTGCATCGCCCGGCCAGTTGTCCACCTCGGTGGTGGTCATCAGCTGGCCGCCGATCGCCATGCCGGTCACCACGACGGGCTTCAGGTTGGCGCGCGCGGCGTAGACGGCGGCGGTCCAGCCGGCCGGGCCGGAACCGAGGATGAGGAGGCGGCAATGCTTGGTCGTGGCGGTGGACATGATCGCTATACTTTCAACCGTATGGAGGGGCGTGGGCGAGGCCTAGTGTAAGCCGCGCACCCTCCAGATGCGGGCGGCAGCCGCTGCCCTCAACCCCTGACACGAGAGAACCCGCATGCGCATCGGCGTCCCCAAGGAAACCAAAACCCTCGAAGGGCGCGTCGCGCTCGTGCCGGCCGCCGCCGGTGATCTGGTCAACCGCGGCCATGAAGTATGGCTGGAGAAGGATGCGGGCGTGAAATCGGGCTTCCGCGACGATCAGTACACGGCGCTCGGGGTGAAGATCGCGCCGGATGCCGCGGCGTTGTACGAAAAGGGCGAGATGATCGTCAAGGTGAAGGAGCCCATCGCCGGCGATCTCCAGCACCTGCGCAAGGATCACCTGCTGTTCTGCTACCTGCATCTGGCCGCGGAGCCGGCACTCACCCGGCGCCTGCTGGACATCGGCCTGACCGGTGTTGCCTTCGAGACCGTGGAACTGCCCAACGGCGACCTGCCGCTGTTGGCACCGATGTCGGTGATTGCCGGCAAGATCGGCGTGCAGGTCGGCACCCACCTGCTGCACCAGCCGATGGGCGGCAAGGGCAAGCTGCTGGGCGGCCTGCCATCCACCGGGCGTGGCAAGGTGGTGGTGTTCGGCGCGGGCAAGGCCGGCGGTGCTTCCGCCGCGCTGGCGGCGGCCGGTGGCGCCAACGTCACCGTGTTCGAGATGCGCACCGACCGCATGGACGAAATGATGCGGCTCGGTCCTAACGTCACCGCGCTCTATCCCTATGCCGATCTGGTGGCCGAGGAAGTGGCCGGCGCCGATCTGGTGGTCGGCGCGGTGCTGGTCACCGGCGCGGCGGCTCCCAAGGTGTTGAGCCGCGAGATGCTGAAGGGCATGGAGCCGGGCTCGGTGTTGGTGGACATCGCCATCGACCAGGGCGGTTGCTTCGAGACCTCGCGTCCGACCACGTGGGCGGACCCGACCTACGTGGAGGAGGGCGTAACCCATTTCTGCGTGACCAACATGCCCGGCGCAGTGCCGCAGACCAGCTCGCAGGCGATCTGCGCCACCATCCTGCCGTGGGTGAACCGCATCGCCTCCGGTCCGGCCTGGCGTCAGGATGCCGCGCTGGCCAAGGGCGTGAACGTGGAGGCGGGGCGCTTGGTGCATCCCGCGCTGCAGGGCATCGCGCTCTGAAGTTCTACACGCTTTGAGGCGACAAAATCATTTATAATCAATCAATTAGCCGATAATCCTGAGGTAAGACCGCAAGGTGGCAAGCCAGAAGCCGGATACCAGGGCCCGCAAGACCGGCAAGGCGCGAACCGCCGCGCCCAGCCCGCGTCGACAGAAGATGATGCGCGACCTGCTGATGATCGCCATCGCGCCGCTGCTGCTCTACCTGCTCGCCATCCTCGTCACCTATTCACCGGACGACCCGGGCTGGTCGCGGGCCGGCAACCTGACCGCGCCGCTGGAGAACGTCGGCGGCAAGGTGGGCGCATGGCTGGCGGACATGCTCATCTACCTGTTCGGCTATCTGGCTTTCCTGCTGCCGGTCCTGCTTGGCGCGGTGTCCTGGATCGCGCTGTTCCGCATGGACAGCGATGGGGATGGCGATGCCGACCTCGGTCCGGCGCTGCGGCTGATCGGCTTGTTTGCCTTCATGATCGCCAGCGTGGGCCTCCTGCAGCTGCGGATCCCGCACGTCGATGCGTTCTCGGCCGGTGGCGGCGGCATCCTCGGGCGGCTGGTCGGCAGCTCGCTGCATACGCTGTTCGGGCCGATGGGCAGCAACCTGTTCCTGCTGACCCTGTTGATGGTGGCGATCACCCTGGCGACCGGGCTGTCGTGGTTCGCGGTGATGGACTGGATCGGCGCGCGGGTGATGAAGCTGCCGGATCTGTTCCGCCGTGGCCAGAAGCAGGCCAGCGAGTGGAAGGAAACCCGCACCCTGCGCGAGGAGCGAACCGAGGCACGCAAGGTGGAAACGGAGTTGCGGGCGAAGCGCGAGCCGGTGAAGATCGAGCCGCCGCCGGCCCCGGTGGTGGAGAAGAGCGAACGCGCCAAGCGCGACCAGCAGATCCCGCTGTTCATGGGCGGCGATCCCGGCTCGCTGCCGCCGCTGGCGCTGCTGGATGATCCCAAGCCACAGCCGAAGGGGTACGACGAGAAGACGCTGGAAGCCCTCAGCCGCCAGATCGAGTTCAAGCTGAAGGATTTCCGCATCGATGCGCAGGTGGTCGGCGCCTATCCGGGGCCGGTGATCACCCGCTTCGAGATCGACCCGGCGCCGGGCGTCAAGGTCAGCCAGATTTCCTCGCTGGACAAGGACATCGCCCGCGGCCTGAGCATGAAATCGGTGCGCGTGGTGGACGTGATCCCCGGCAAATCGGTGATCGGTCTGGAAACGCCGAACACCAGCCGCGAGATGATCTATCTCAGCGAACTGCTGCGCTCCAAGGAATACGACAAGGCCGGCAGCCCGTTGACCCTCGCGCTCGGCAAGGACATCGCCGGCCGCCCGACCGTGGCCGATCTGGCGCGGATGCCGCACTTGCTGGTGGCCGGCACGACGGGCTCGGGCAAGTCGGTGGCGGTCAACGCGATGGTGCTGTCGTTGCTGTTCAAGGCCAGCGCCAAGGACGTGCGGATGCTGATGATCGACCCGAAGATGCTGGAACTCAGCGTCTATCAGGGCATTCCGCACCTGCTGGCACCGGTGGTCACCGACATGAAGGAGGCCGCCAACGGCCTGCGCTGGTGCGTGGCCGAGATGGAGCGCCGCTACAAGCTGATGAGCGCGGTCGGCGTGCGCAACCTGGCCGGCTTCAACAAGAAGGTGAAGGACGCCGCCGACTCCGGCCAGCCGATCCTCGACCCGCTGTTCAAGCCCTCCGGCATGCCGGACGAGGCGCCGCTGCCGTTGGAGCCGCTGCCGTACATCGTGGTGTTCATCGACGAATTCGCCGACATGATGATGATCGTCGGCAAGAAGGTCGAGGAACTCATCGCCCGCCTCGCGCAGAAGGCGCGCGCCGCCGGCATCCACCTGATCCTCGCCACGCAGCGGCCTTCGGTGGACGTGATCACCGGCCTGATCAAGGCCAACATCCCCACCCGCATCGCCTTCCAGGTTTCGAGCAAGATCGACAGTCGGACGATCCTCGACCAGTCCGGCGCGGAAACCTTGCTGGGCCACGGCGACATGCTCTACATGCCGCCGGGCACCTCGATGCCCGAGCGCGTTCACGGGGCCTTCGTCAGCGACGATGAAGTGCATCGCGTGGTCGAGCACCTCAAGGCCGGTGCCGGGGAGCCCGACTACATAGACGGCGTGCTGGAAGAAGTGCAGACCATGCACGATGGCAGCACCATCGGCGCCACCGGCCTGCCCGAGGCCGCGCAGGCCGCCGGCGACGAATCCGATCCGCTCTACGACGAGGCGGTGAAGGTCGTCACCGAAACGCGCCGCGCTTCGATTTCGGGCGTGCAGCGCAGGCTCAAGATCGGCTACAACCGTGCCGCCCGGCTGGTGGAGGCGATGGAGGCCGCCGGTGTGGTCTCGCCGCCCGAGCACAATGGCGATCGCAGCGTGCTGGCCCCGCCGCCGCCGCGCGATTGATCGCCGGTGGCTGAATGGAAGGGCGCGTTCTGACCGTTTTCACGCCCCCATTCATCTTGCTCGCGGCAGACTCGATGCCAGTACAGACACCTGCGGAGTCATCGCCATGAAAATTCGCCTGACGCTTCTCGCCGCCGGCCTCGCCATCGCCAGTGACGGCGCCTTCGCCCAGGCCCGTGCGCAGTTGGACGCCTTCACCAACGGCCTGAGGACGCTTGATGGCGGCTTCACCCAGCAGGTCTTCGACCAGAAAGGCACGCTGAAGGAATCCTCGGCGGGCAAGGTGTCGATGTCGGCACCCAACCTGTTCCGATGGCAGTACGTGCGCCCGTACCAGCAGACCATCGTGGCCGACGGCAAGACCGTCTGGATCTACGAGCCGGACCTGCAGCAGGTCAGCCGCCGCCCGCAGGGGGCCGAGGAAGAATCCAGCCCGCTGGCCGCCTTGGTGGACCGCGCCCGCCTCGACCGCGATTTCAACGTGGCCGAGGAGGGCAGTCGCGACGGCATGGAATGGCTGGCCCTGACCCCCAGGCAGCAGGCCGGCGCCAGCTTCGAGAAGGCCCGGCTCGGGTTCAACCAGCGCGGCCTGGCGCGGATCGTCATCACCGATGCGCTCGGCCAGCGCACCGAGATGAACTTCGGCACCTGGAACCGCAACGGCCGCCTGCCGGCTTCCACGTTCCGCTTCACCCCGCCGCGCGGCGTGGACGTGATCGGCCGGTAACCGTCCCGCTGCCGGAACGCCCGTCGATACCCGCGCCGGTCGCGGGCATCGTTGCATCCTGCGGCCATGCGCCACGCGTTCCGACACGCCATTCGTTACAATCGGCGGTCAACTTCACGCAATGTGGAACGCAACATGATCGAGCTCAATCCCGTCCGAGCACGCATCGATGGCCTGGTGGGCCGTCTCGATGCGCTCCGGGGGTTTCTTTGACTACGATGCCAAGCGCGAGCGCCTGGAGGAAGTCGAGCGGGAGCTGGAAAATCCCGATGTCTGGAACGATCCCGAGCGCGCGCAGTCGCTGGGGCGCGAACGCGCCTCGCTGGATCGCAACGTCAACGGCATCCGCAAGCTGACCGAAGGCCTCACCGGCGCCGGCGAGCTGCTTGAACTGGCCGAAATGGAAAGCGACGAGGACACCGCGCTGGCCGTGGTGGCGGATGTCGACCGCTTCGAGAAGGAGGTCGAGCAGCTCGAATTCCAGCGCATGTTCTCCGGCAAGATGGATGGCGCGAACGCCTTCGTCGACATCCAGGCCGGTGCCGGCGGCACCGAGGCGCAGGACTGGGCCGAGATGCTGCTGCGCATGTACCTGCGCTGGGCCGAGGATCGCGGCTGGAAGGTGGAGCTGATGGAAGCCTCGGGCGGCGACGTCGCCGGCATCAAGTCGGCCACGTTCCGCGTCGAGGGCGATTTCGCCTACGGCTGGCTGAAGACCGAGACCGGCGTGCATCGACTGGTGCGCAAGTCGCCCTTCGATTCCGACAACCGCCGCCACACCAGCTTCACCAGCGTCTTCGTCTCGCCGGAAGTCGATGACAACATCGATATCCAGATCAATCCGGCCGACCTCAGGACCGACGTCTATCGTTCGTCGGGCGCGGGTGGCCAGCACGTCAACAAGACCGAATCCGCGGTGCGCATCACCCATGTGCCGACCGGCATTGTCGTGGCCTGCCAGAACGGCCGCAGCCAGCACCAGAACCGCGACACCGCGATGAAGATGCTGGCCGCCAAGCTCTACGAATTCGAGATGCAGAAGCGCAACGCCGAGCGCGATGCGGTGGAAGCCGGCAAGTCCGACATCGGCTGGGGCAACCAGATCCGCAACTACGTGCTCGACCAGAGCCGCATCAAGGACCTGCGCACCGGCGTGGAGCGCAGCGATACCCAGAACGTGCTCGATGGCGATCTCGACGAGTTCATCGAGGCCAGCCTGAAGTCCGGCCTGGACGCGGGCGCCAAACGCGCCGACATGGCCTGACACGCGGCGGCCCGCTTGCCGGGCCGCCTTCCCGAACTGTACCGATGATGCCGCCCGCGGCAAGCCGATGATGAACGCGAACAACGAAACCCCGCCCGCCCAAGACGAGAACAGCCTGATCGCCGAGCGACGCGGGAAACTGGCCGCGTTGCGCGGACAGGGCATCGCCTTCCCCAACGATTTCCGCCGCAGCGCACTGGCCGGCGATCTGCAGGCCGAGTACGCCGATGCGGAAACCTGGACCGGCGAGGCACTGGAAGCCGACGGCCGCCGCGTGCGGTTGGCCGGGCGCATGATGGCCAAGCGCATCATGGGCAAGGCGGCATTCGCCAAGCTCCGCGACGGCAGCGGCGACATCCAGCTGTTCCTGCAGACCACGGTGCTGGGCGATGCCTACGCCGCGTTCAAGGGCTGGGACGTGGGCGACATCATCGCCGCCGAAGGCACGCTGATGCGCACCCGCACCGGCGAGCTCTCGGTCAAGGTGGATGCCTTGCGTCTCCTGACCAAATCGCTGCGCCCGCTGCCGGACAAATGGCATGGCCTGGCCGATGTCGAGCAGCGCTATCGCCAGCGCTATGTCGATCTCATCGTCAGCGAGGACGCCCGCGAAGTGTTCGTCGCGCGCTCGCGCATCATCACCGCGATTCGCCGCTGGCTGGACGAGCGGCGCTTCCTGGAAGTGGAAACGCCGATGATGCATTACATCGCCGGCGGTGCCACCGCGCGCCCGTTCACCACCCACCACAACGCGCTGGACCTGGATCTGTTCCTGCGCGTGGCGCCGGAGCTGTACTTGAAGCGCCTCGTGGTCGGCGGTTTCGAGCGCGTGTACGAGATCAACCGCAACTTCCGCAACGAAGGCGTCAGCACCCGGCACAATCCGGAGTTCACCATGCTCGAGTTGTACGAGGCTTATGTCTCGTACACCGAAGTGATGGACCTGACCGAAAGCCTGATCCGCCACGCGGCATCGGAAGCCGTCGGCCGCACCGAAGTGCAATGGGAAGGCCGCTCCATCGATCTCGGCCAGCCGTTCCGGCGCTGGAAGATGGACGAGGCAGTGCGCGAAGCCAATCCGGAGATTTCCGAGGCCCATTGCCGCGACCGCGATGCGCTGGCGGCCCATTGCACGCGTCTTGGCATTCCCGTGAAGCCGGGGCAGGGCTGGGGCAAGCTGCTGCTGGAAATCTTCGAGAAGACGGTCGAGGGCGACCTCGTCCAGCCCACCTTCATCACCCATTATCCGGTGGAGGTCTCGCCGCTGGCGCGCGAGTCCGACGCCGAACCGGGCATCACCGATCGCTTCGAGCTGTTCATCGGCGGCAAGGAAATCGCCAACGGCTTCTCCGAACTCAACGATGCCGAGGATCAGGCCGCGCGTTTCCAGGCCCAGGTCGAAGCCAAGGACGCCGGCGACGACGAGGCCATGCACTACGACGCCGATTACATCCGAGCCCTCGAAGTGGGCCTGCCGCCGACTGGCGGCCTCGGGGTCGGCATCGACCGGCTGGTGATGCTGCTGACCGACCGCGCCTCGATCCGCGACGTGCTGCTGTTCCCTTACATGCGGCCGCGCGCCGACGATTGATTCCGGGGCATCCTGGCCTGCTGAAGGCTTCGGGATCTTTCCCGGGTCGCAAGATGAAAAAACCCGCCACAAGGCGGGTTTTTCGTTCGCGGCGAGGGCTCAGGCCTTCGCTTCGTCGCGCAGTTCGCGGCGCAGGATCTTGCCGACGTTGGTCTTCGGAAGCTCGTCGCGGAACTCCACCAGGTGCGGGCGCTTGTAGCCGGTGAGGTGTTCCTTGGCGTAGGCCTTGACCTGCTCGGCGGTCAGCGAGGGGTCCTTCTTGACGATCACCACCTTCACGGTTTCGCCCGAGTGCTCGTCCGGCACGCCGACGGCGGCCACTTCGGCGATGCCCGGCATCGATGCCAGCACGTCCTCGACTTCATTCGGATACACGTTGAAGCCGGAGACCAGGATCATGTCCTTCTTGCGATCGACGATGTAGACGTAACCGTTCGGCTCGATCCGCGCCATGTCGCCGGTGTGCAGCCAGCCATCCGCATCCATCACCTTGGCGGTTTCGTCGTCGCGCTGCCAGTAGCCACGCATCACCTGCGGGCCCTTGACGCAAAGCTCGCCGATCGCCTGGCCGTCAAGCGGCAGGATGTTGCCGTCTTCGTCCTTGATGCAGACATCGGTGGAGGGGATCGGCAGGCCGATCGAGCCGTTGTATTCGGGCAGGTCCAGCGGGTTGATGCAGACCGCCGGGGAGGTTTCGGTCAGGCCGTAGGCCTCGGCCAGCGTGCGGCCGGTGGTCTTCTTCCAGCGCTCCGCGACGCTGCGCTGCACCGCCATGCCGCCGCCCAGGGTGAGCTTGAGCGAGGAAAAATCCAGATCGGAGAAACCCGGGGTGTTGAGCAGGCCGTTGAACAGGGTGTTGACGCCGGTCATCGCGGTGAAGCGATGGTTCTTCAGTTCCTTGACGAAGCCCGGCATGTCGCGCGGGTTGGTGATCAGCACGTTCTTCGCGCCGAGCTCCATGAACACCAGGCCGTTCGCCAACAAGGCGAAGATGTGGTACAGCGGCAGTGCGGTGATGATGGTTTCCTCGCCATCCTTCGCGTTGTCGGCGATCCACGCACGTGCCTGCAGCATGTTGGCGATCAGGTTGCGATGGGTCAGCATCGCCCCCTTGGCGACGCCGGTGGTGCCGCCGGTGTACTGCAGGAAGGCCAGATCGTTGCCGTTGACTTCCACCTTGGGGGCCGGCTTCGAGGCGCCACGGGAGAGCGCGTCGCGGAAGCGGATGGCGCCATCGATGTGGTAGGCCGGCACCATCTTCTTGACGTTCTTGACGACGAAGTTGACCAGCATGCCCTTGAGGCCGCCCAACATGTCGCCGAGGCCGGTGGTGACCACGTGGCGGACCGGCGTGTCCTTGATGATTTCCGCCAGCGTGTGGCCGAAGTTGTCGATCACGACGATGGCCGCGGTGCCGGAGTCGATCAACTGGTGGCGCAGCTCGCGCGCGGTGTAGAGCGGGTTGACGTTGACCACGGTGAGGCCGGCACGGAGCACGCCGAAGGTGGCGATCGGCTGTTGCAGGCAGTTGGGCATCATGATCGCCACGCGATCGCCCTTGCCCAGCTTGAGGTCGTTGAGCAGGAAGGAAGCGAACTGGTCGGCCATGCGATCCAGCTCGTCGTAGCTGATTTCCTTGCCCATGCTGTGGAAGGCGGGCTTGCCGCGGAAGCGCTCGATCGCGCGCCCGACCACCGCATTGATGGAGCTGTAGGAATCCGGGTCGATCGTGGCGGGAACGCCCTTCGGGTAATTGGCCAGCCAAGGACGTTCAGCGTGAGTCATCGGTTTCCCCTTTGTTTTCGTCGGTCGTGCGCCGCCATACGAGGCAGCATCGTCTCCGATTGGATCACGCACACGCGCCCCGGGGCAAGGACGGAACGTGGTGCGATGCAGCACGCGCGCTGCCGCTCCGGGGTGCCGGGCGCGGGATGCGCCCGGACCCTCGGGCCGTCAGTGCGGCCTGGAGGCCAGCTGCCGGAGCACGTACTGCAGCAGGCCACCATTGCGGAAATATTCCACTTCCTTGGGCGTCAGCAGCAGCACGTCGGCCTCGAATTCCTTGCTGCCGCCGCCCGGCGCGGTGGCGATCACGGTGGCGGTCTTCGAGTGGCCATCGTCCAGCCCGCGGATGGCGATGGTTTCCTCGCCGGTCAAGCCATGCGTCTGCGCGTTTTCGCCGGCCTTGAACTGCAGCGGCAGCACGCCCATGCCCACCAGGTTGGAGCGGTGGATGCGCTCGAAGCTTTCGGCGACCACCGCCTTGACGCCCAGCAGGTTGGTGCCCTTGGCAGCCCAGTCGCGGCTTGATCCGGTGCCGTATTCCTTGCCGGCCATCACCACCAGCGGCACGCCATCGGCCTTGTACTTCATCGCCGCG
This sequence comes from Pseudomonadota bacterium, assembly GCA_023394655.1. Classification (GTDB taxonomy): domain Bacteria; phylum Pseudomonadota; class Gammaproteobacteria; order Xanthomonadales; family Xanthomonadaceae; genus Solilutibacter. The sequence goes on along the minus strand of JAEXAG010000159.1, from coordinate 3,763 downwards.
TCGTAGATCGCCAGTTCCTCGCTGCCGCCATCCGGGCCGAAATAGCGCGTGTAGCCGCCTTCCTTGCCGTCGAGCATCAGGTTTCTGATGCGGATGTTGGCGAAGGTGCCGCGCACCATCACGTCGTCGTTGCCGCGACGAGAACCGTAGCTGTTGAAGTCCGCCGGCTGCACGCCGCGCTCAACCAGATAGCGGCCGGCCGGGGAATCGGCCTTGATGCTGCCGGCGGGGGAGATGTGGTCGGTGGTGATCGAATCGCCGAACAGGCCCATGATCCGCGCACCCTCGATGTCCGGGATGCCGCCCACCTCCATCGTCATGCCCTCGAAGTAGGGCGGGTTCTTGATGTAGGTGGAATCATCGCTCCAGGCGAAGGACTGGCCTTCCGGCACGTCGATGGCGTTCCAGCGCGCATCGCCCTTGAACACGTCGGCATAGTTCTGGTTGAACAACTCCGGGCCAAGGGTGCGGGCGATGAGATCGCCGATGTCCTTGTTGCTGGGCCAGATGTCGCGCAGGTACACCGGATTGCCGTCGCCGTCCTTGCCGATCGGGTCGTTGGCGAGATCGATGTCCACGGTGCCGGCGATGGCATAGGCCACCACCAGCGGCGGGCTGGCGAGGTAGTTCATCTTGACTTCGGCGTGGATGCGGCCTTCGAAGTTGCGGTTGCCCGAGAGCACCGCGGCCACCGCCAGGTCGTTCTCCGCGATGCCCCGGGAGACCGCGTCCGGCAGCGGGCCGGAGTTGCCGATGCAGGTGGTGCAGCCGTAGCCGACCACGTAGAAGCCGAGTTTCTCGAGATCGGTCAGCAGGCCGGCCTTCTCGAGGTAATCGGTGACCACCAGCGAACCGGGCCCGAGCGAGGTCTTGACCCAGGGCGCGGATTTCAGGCCGCGTGCCGCTGCGTTGCGTGCCAGCAGGCCGGCGCCGATCATCACCGCCGGGTTGGAAGTATTGGTGCAGGACGTGATCGCGGCGATCACCACCGAGCCGTCGGTCAGGTGGTGTTCGCCATCGTCCAGCCTGATTTTCGACACCGGCTTGGCGGCCAGACGGTCGGCCTGCGGCTGGTCGCCGCCTTCGGCCTCCAGTTCCTGCACCGCGCAGCCCACCGGCTTGCGGTTGGCGGTGAAGCCGCCCACGTTCTCGCGGTAGTTCCGCTGCATGTCGGCCAGCAGCACGCGGTCCTGCGGGCGCTTGGGGCCGGCCAGCGAAGGTTGCACGGTGCCCATGTCCAGCTCCAGCACGGCGCTGTATTCGGCCTCGATGCTGTCGGCGTCGTGCCACAGTCCCTGTGCACGCGCATAGGCTTCGACCAGCGCGATCTGGGCCTCGCTGCGGCCGGACAGGCGCAGGTAGTTCAGCGCTTCGGCATCGACCGGGAAGATGCCGCAGGTCGCGCCGTATTCCGGCGCCATGTTGGCGATGGTGGCGCGATCCGCCAGCGGCAGGTGCTGCAGGCCATTGCCGAAGAACTCCACGAACTTGCCCACCACGCCATGCTTGCGCAGCATCTCGGTAACGGTGAGCACGAGGTCGGTCGCGGTCGCGCCTTCCGGCAGCCTGCCGGTCAGCTTGAAGCCCACCACCTGCGGGATCAGCATGGAGGAAGGTTGGCCGAGCATCGCGGCCTCGGCCTCGATGCCGCCCACGCCCCAGCCGAGCACGCCGATGCCGTTGATCATCGTGGTGTGGCTGTCGGTGCCGAACACGGTGTCGGGGAAGGCGTAGGTCTTGCCATCGATTTCGCGTTCCATCACCACGCGGGCCAGGTATTCCAGGTTCACCTGGTGGACGATGCCGGTATTCGGCGGCACCACGGCGAAGTTCTCGAATGCACTCTGGCCCCAGCGCAGGAAGCTGTAGCGCTCCTTGTTGCGCTCGAACTCGATCTTGCCATTGAGGTCCAGGGCATCGTGGCGGCCGAACACGTCCACCTGCACCGAGTGGTCGATGACCAGCTCGGAGGGAATCAGCGGGTTGATCTGGCCGGGCTGGCCGCCGAGCTTGACCACCGCATCGCGCATCGCCGCCAGGTCCACCACGCAGGGCACGCCGGTGAAATCCTGCAGCACGACGCGCGCCGGCATGAAGGCGATCTCGGTATCCGGCTCGGCCTTCGGGTTCCAGCGCGCCAGCGCCTCGATGTGTTCGGGGCCGACGGTCTGCCCGCCATCCTCGTGGCGCAGCAGGTTCTCCAGCAGGATCTTCAACGAATAGGGCAGGCGGCTGATGTCATGCCGCTTGGAGAGCTTCGGCAGGCTGAAATAGTGAAGCGTGCGGCCATCGACCACGAGCTGGTCGCGGGTGGCGAATGAATCGTGCATGACACTCTCCTCGGGATTCGGGCAACCCATTCATTATCCGCGCCGCACGTGACGCCGGGGTGTTGGCGGGCGGAACCGAGCGTTGCGATTTCGACCCTCGTCGAGCTTGGGTATGCCTGTTCAGGTATGTATAATGAATGCATACTTTCGGAGCCTGCCCATGGAAGCCACCGTCGCCGAACGCGGCCAGATCACCCTGCCCAAGCCGGTGCGCGATGCGCTGGGCCTGACCAAGGGCAGCGTGCTCAAGGTGGAGCTTGAAGGCGGGCGGATCATCCTGCGCAAGAACGTGGAAGACGCGGTTTCCAAGGTGCGTGGCCGTTTCCGTCTGGACGGCTTCGAGAGCACGGACGACGCGATGCGCACCGTGCGCGGCCGCGACGAGGCCGACGGCGCCGCATGATCGCGATCGATGCCGCCGTCCTCATCGATCTCCTGGCCGACGGCCCGGGGGCCGATGCCGCGGAAGCCTGCCTGCGCCGCAGCCTGGCGACGGGGCCGGTGGTGATCTGCGACGTGGCGCTGGCGGAGGTCTGCAGCGCCTTGCGCGATGGCTCGCAGGCGCTGGCGGTGCTGGAGGAAATCGGCATCCGCTACAGCCCGTTGGAGGCCAAGTCCGCCCTGCGTGCCGGCGAAATGCAGCGCCGCTGGCGGCAGCGCGGCCCGAATGATCGCGGCCCACGCGCGGTGCCGGATTTCCTCGTCGGCGCGCACGCACTGCTGCAGTGCGATGGCCTGATCACCCGCGACACCACTTTTTACCGCGATTACTTCAAGGGGCTGAAAGTGATCAGTCCCGCAAGCCCCTGATACCCGCAACACCTGCATGTCCAAGGAGAACACCATGCTTGCCAGTTACCGCCAACACGTGGCCGAACGCGAAGCGCTCGGCATCCCGCCGCTTCCTCTCACCCCGCAGCAGACCGCCGAAGTCATCGAACTGATCAAGAATCCGCCGGAAGGCGAGGGCGAATACCTCGTCGAACTGCTGGCGCAGCGCGTGCCGGCCGGCGTGGACGATGCCGCCAAGGTCAAGGCCAGCTACCTTGCCGCGGTCGCCTTCGGCAAGGAGTCCACCCCGCTGTTGTCGCGCCGCCGCGCGGTGGAGCTCTTGGGCACCATGCTCGGCGGCTACAACATCCATCCCCTGATCGAGCTGCTGGACGATGCGGAAGTCGGCGAGACCGCCGCCAATGCGCTCAAGCACACCCTGCTGATGTTCGATGCCTTCCACGACGTCAAGGCCAAGGCCGATGGCGGCAACGCCAATGCCAAGTCCGTGCTGCAGAGCTGGGCGGATGCCGAATGGTTCACCAGCAAGCCGGAAGTGCCGGAATCGCTGACCATCACCGTGTTCAAGGTGCCGGGCGAGACCAATACCGACGATCTGTCCCCGGCACCGGATGCCACCACCCGCCCGGACATCCCGATGC
>JAEXAG010000108.1 GCA_023394655.1 Pseudomonadota bacterium | reverse complement strand
TGCTGGTGGTCGGGCTGGGCCTGCTGGGCGTGGCCGGCTACTACTTCGTTCTCAAGCAGATGGGCGTGAGCGAAGCCGACAACCTGCACGCGCTGGTCGGCCTGGCGTTCGGCTCTTCGCTCATCTCGATCTTCGCGCGGCTGGGTGGCGGCATCTTTACCAAGGGCGCGGATGTCGGCGCGGACCTCGTGGGGAAGGTCGAGGCCGGCATCCCCGAGGACGACCCACGCAACCCGGCGGTGATCGCCGACAACGTGGGCGACAACGTCGGCGACTGCGCCGGCATGGCCGCCGACCTGTTCGAGACCTACGCGGTGACGGTGATCGCCACCATGCTGCTCGGCTTCCTCATGGCGGACAGCGTGGGCGCCAACGGCGTGCTCTACCCGCTGGTGCTCGGCGGCGTTTCGATCATCGCCTCGATCATCGGCGCGTTCTTCGTCAAGGTATCGGGCCGCAATCCCAACATCATGGGCGCGCTGTACAAGGGCGTGATCGTCTCGGCGGTGCTGGCGGCGATCGCCTTCTACCCGATCACCACCTCGCTCATGGCCGGCAACGAACATGGTGCGATGAACCTCTACTGGTGCGCGCTGATCGGCCTGGTGCTGACCGGCGTGATCGTCTGGATCACCGAGTACTACACCGGCACCCAGTACAAGCCGGTGCAGCACGTGGCACGGGCTTCCACCACCGGCCACGGCACCAACATCATCGCCGGCCTCGGCGTGTCGATGAAATCCACCGCGATGCCGGTCATCGCGGTCTGCCTGTCGATCTGGGCGAGTTACGCGCTGGGCGGCCTGTACGGCATCGCCATCGCCGCGACCGCGATGCTGTCGATGGCCGGCATGATCGTGGCGCTCGATGCCTACGGCCCGATCACCGACAACGCCGGCGGCATCGCCGAGATGTCCGAGCTGCCGAGCGAAGTCCGCGACGTGACCGACCCGCTGGATGCCGTGGGCAACACCACCAAGGCGGTGACCAAGGGTTACGCCATTGGCTCGGCGGCACTCGCCGCGCTGGTGCTGTTCGCCGACTACACCCACAACCTCGAATCGCACTTCGGCCACGCGTTCGCCTTCGATCTGTCCAACCACAAGGTGATCATCGGCCTCTTGATCGGCGGCCTGATCCCGTACCTGTTCGGCGCGATGGCGATGGAGGCCGTGGGCCGTGCCGCCGGTGCCGTGGTGGAGGAAGTGCGCCGCCAGTTCCGCGAGATCAAGGGGATCATGGAAGGCACCGGCAAGCCGCAGTACGACAAGGCCGTGGACATGCTGACCCGCAGCGCGATCCGCGAAATGATCGTCCCCTCGCTGCTGCCGGTGGCGGTGCCGATCGTCGTCGGCCTGCTGCTGGGTCCGGAGGCGCTGGGTGGCCTGCTGATCGGCACGATCGTGACGGGCATCTTCGTGGCGATCTCGATGACCACCGGCGGCGGTGCGTGGGACAACGCCAAGAAGTACATCGAGGACGGCAACTTCGGCGGCAAGGGCAGCGAGGCGCACAAGGCCGCGGTGACCGGCGACACCGTGGGCGATCCGTACAAGGACACCGCCGGCCCGGCGGTGAATCCGCTGATCAAGATCATCAACATCGTGGCGCTCTTGATCGTGCCGCTGCTGCCGGCTTCGAGCGTGGGCACGACCGCCGCAGGGCAAGCCGACCGGGCCGCGACGACGATCTCCGCGCCGGACACCGCCAGCCGCCAGATCGCGGCCGCCGATGCCGCGCTGGCCGCCGGTGACGGCATCACCTACGCCGATCCGCGCCATGCCCGGATCCACTTCGAAAGCGGCTCGACGCGCCTGCCGGTGGAAACCGGCGCGGCGCTTTCCGGGATCATCGAGACGCTGCGCGCCGATCCGGCGCTGGAGGTGGTGGTGTCCGGCTTCCACGATGCCACCGGCAGCGCGGCCGCCAACGCGGAGATCGCGCGCGAGCGGGCCACCGCCGTGCGCGATGCCCTGCTGGCGGCCGGCATCGACGAGGCGCGCATCGATCTGGAAAAGCCGGCACTGACCACCGGCAGCGGCGATGCCGCCGAAGCGCGGCGGGTGGAAGTGCGGGTGAAGTGATCCCGCACGCGGGTGAAAACACGAGAGCGGCCTTCGGGCCGCTCTTTCCGTCGCGCGGAGCGGATGCCGGCTGGCACAATGGCGCATGACCGAATACGCATCCGCATCCCCCGTCACCATCGTCGGCGCTGGCTTCTCCGCCATGGCACTGGCCAGCCAGCTCATGCAGCGCGGCATTCCGGTCCGCGTGATCGGCCCGGCGCGCGATTTCGCCTGCGGGCTTGCCTACGGCGGCAATGATCCCGGCCACATGCTCAACGTGCCCGCCGACCGGATGGGCGTGGATGCCGCGCGACCGGCCGCCTTCGCCGACCACCTCGGACTCGAAGGCGAGGCCCGGCGCGCCTTTCTTCCGCGCGCCGCCTATGGCCGATTCCTGCGACAACACTGGCAGGCACTGCGCGAGTCGCAGCCGGCGCGGGTCGAAGGCATCGAGGCGAGCGTGGAGGAAATCCGACCGCTCGCGACGGGCGGCTTCAGCTTGCGCTTGGACGATGGCCGCGGAATCGAGGCCCGGCGGCTGGTGTTGGCGCTCGGCACCGCGCCGCTGCCGCCTGCCAGCGCCGCGGGACGGGTCATCGACGACCCGTGGGCCGGAGACGCCTTCGACGGTGTCGACATCGACGATCCGGTGCTGGTGCTGGGCACCAGCCTGACCATGATCGACATCGTGACCCGCCTGTTGCGCGCCGGACATCGCGGGCGCATCACCGCACTGTCCCGGCGCGGGCTCTTGCCGCGCCGTCACCCCGAGCCGCCACTGCCGCCGCAAGCGCCTTCGCCGGCCCTGCTGGATGCCCTGCAGGCCGGCCGGCTGGCCGAAGCCGTGCGCCGTTACCGGCAGGAGACCTCCGGCGGATCTTCGCCGGATGCCCTCGCCGACGGGCTGAGGCCGCAGGTCGCCGCGATCTGGCGCGCGTGGCCGCTGCCGGTGCGAAGCCGGTTCCTCCGCCACCTGCGGCCGTGGTGGGACCACGTGCGCCATCGCGTGCCGGCCGATGCGATGAAGGCACTCGAAGCCGCCGCTGCACGGGGCCTCTTCGGCTTGCGGGCGGGCCGCCTCGCCGGCTTCGGGAACGACGAGGCCCGGGTCACGCCTCGCAGCGCACGCGATGCCATCGCGATCCCGGCGCGCTGGATCGTGGATGCCACCGGCTGGGACGGCGATCCCGCACGCTTCGCCCGCCATCCCGCGCTGCGCGGCCTGATCGCGGCCGGGGCGGCGCGCCCCGACGCACTCGGCCTCGGGCTGGCCTGCGATGCCGATGGCCGCGTCTTCGGCGCGCATGGCATCACCCGCAACCTCCACGTGATCGGCGGTTTGCGTCGCGGCGAATGCTGGGAGAGCAGCGCGGTGCCGGAACTTCGCGCGCAGGCACAGGCACTGGCCGCGCGCCTCGCCGAGGACGACTGACACCGCGACCGCGCCGACCACCGGGTCGCTTTCACGCCACGGTCATGGCATGGGCACACATGGTTCACGCCGGCCTCCCTATCCTGAACCTTCGTTGATCCATTCGTGAAGGGGAAAGAGATGCCCAACGCTCCCTGGCAGGTCTCCCTGCAGAACTCACTCGGCTCCTACCTGCCGCACCTGCTCGGCGGCATCGCCATCCTGCTGGTCGGTTGGCTGGTCGCGCTCGCCCTTTCCGCCGGCACCCGCAAGGGCCTGTCCGCGCTCGGCCTGAACCGCCGCCTCAACGGCGCCACCCCGGAAGCCGCGGATTTCGATTACGAGAAGCTGGCCAGCCGGCTGGTGTTCTGGTTCGTGCTGCTGCTGGCGCTGCTCGGCATGTTCAGCGTCTTCAACGTGGAAGGCGTGTCCGGCCCGCTCTCGGTGCTTGCCGCCACCATCATGTCCTACCTGCCGCGCATCCTGCTGGCGCTGGCGCTGGCCACGCTGGCGTGGATCGTCGCCACCGTGGTGCGCAGCCTGGTGAACCGCGCGCTCAACGCCACCCGCCTCGACGAAAAGCTCTCGGAAGGCGCGGCCATGCCGCCGGTGTCCGCCACCATGGGCAACGTCGCCTACTGGCTGGTGCTGCTGCTGTTCCTGCCGGCCATCGTCGGCGTGCTGCAGATCGACGGCCTGATGGCACCGCTCACCACGATGACCGGCGACATCATGTCGATGCTGCCCAACATCTTCGTGGCCATCGTCATCGCGGTGGTCGGCTGGGTGGTGGCGAAGGTGGTCAAGGGCCTGGTCGGCAACCTGCTGGCCAGCACCGGCGTGGACCGGCTTTCCGCGCAGTCCGAAGGCACCCGCGACCTGCGCCTGTCGCAGCTCGGCGGCACCCTTGCCTTCATCCTGGTATTCGTGCCGGCGTTGATCGCCGCGCTCGATGCCCTGCACATCACCGCGATCTCCGCGCCGCTGACCCACATGCTCGACATCATGGTCTCGGCGATCCCCGGCATCCTCGCCGCCACCGCCATCCTCACCTTGGCGTGGTTCATCGGCCGCTTCGCCGCCGGGCTGGTGGCGCGCCTGCTGTCCAGCCTCGGGCTCGACCGCCTGCCGCATCACCTCGGCCTCGGCCACGCCTTCGATGCGCGCCCCTCGCTGCCGGCCGCGACCGCCGTCGATGCCGTGGATACGCCGCGGATCCCGGCACCGCCGCTGCCCGAAACCGCCCCCGAGCCGGTCGTAGGCGGCACGCTCTCGCAGTTCGTGGGCAAGCTGGCGCTGTTCTTCATCATGCTCTTCGCCACCGTCGAGGCCGCCGATCTGGTCGGCTTCACCGGCGTGCGCGACCTGGTGGAGACCTTCATCGCCTTCGGTGCCGACATCCTGCTTGGCCTGGTGATCTTCGTGGTGGGCTACTGGCTGGCCAACCTCGCCGCCAAGGCCATCCAGCGCGCCAATCCCGGCAATGCCGTCGGGCTGGCGCGGATCGCCCGCATCGCCATCCTCGGCCTGGTGATCGCCATGGGCCTGCGTGCGATGGGCATCGCCGACGACATCGTCAATCTCGCCTTCGCGCTGGTGCTGGGCTCGGTGGCGGTGGCGGTGGCGATCGCCTTCGGGGTGGGCGGCCGCAATGCCGCCGGTCGGATCGCCGAACGCTGGGCCAGCCAGTATCTGGATCGCCGATCCGGCGGCGAGCCTCCGCACAACTGAAATCCTCCCTTGTGCTTCACGAAGACGGCGGCCTTCCGGGCCGCCGTTTTTCGTTGCCGCAGGGCACGCGCGCAAGGCGGTTTTTCGCAATGCAGCATGCGGCGCTAGAATGACGCTCCCACCGCCACACGACGAGCACGCAGCATGGGCCTGGACATGGTCAGCACCGGCAAGAATCCGCCGGACGAAATCAACGTCATCATCGAAATCCCCAAGGATGCCGAGCCGGTGAAGTACGAAGTGGACAAGGCGTCCGGAGCGATCTTCGTCGACCGCATCCTGTCCACGCCGATGCGCTACCCCTGCAACTACGGCTACGTCCCGCACACGCTCTGCGGTGACGGCGATCCGGCCGACGTGCTGGTGATCCTGCCGCTGCCGCTGGTGCCGGGTTCGGTGATCCGCTGCCGCCCGGTGGGCGTGCTGAAGATGAGCGACGAGGCCGGCAGCGACGAGAAGCTGGTGGCGGTGCCGGATGCGAAGGTGTTCGCGGGCTACGCCCACGTGACCGACATCGAGCAGGTGTCCAGCCACTGGCTGGAGCGCATCGGCCACTTCTTCGAGCACTACAAGGACCTCGAGAAGGGCAAGTGGGTGAAGCTCGACGGCTGGGGCGGCGCCGATGAGGCCAAGGCCATCCTGCGCGATGCGATCTCTCGCTACAACGCGGTACCGGAAGACGAGAAGCCGGCGTTCTGATGCCACCGGCCGGCAACACCACGCCGGCCCCACGAGAAAGGCCGCGCTTGCATGCGCGGCCTTTTCGTTTTTTCAGCGCCGATCAGCGACGCGGCAGCGGGATCGGCTGGGCATCGCCCGCGCGGTAGGGATAGCGCGAGAAGATCGCCGCGATCGAGGCATCCACCTCGGCCGCGCGTGCTTCCGGCGTGCGGCTGACCACGCGGCCGATGGCGTCACCCGTCCAGACCAGGCGGTTCTGGCGGCCATCCACCACGTCCACGGTGATGGTGCCCTCGGTGTAGCGGCTGACCCGGGCCTCGTCGTACCAGACCGGCACCGCGACATAGCTGCGGGCGCGGTAGCTGTAGATCCAGGTGATATCGCTGCGCGGCATGGTGTAGACCTCGCGGCGTTCGTTCACCACGCCCTGGAAGTTCACCTTGAGGTCCGGCGAGGTTTCGACGTAGCGATAGCCGCGTGCCTCCATTTCCTGGCGCACGTTCGCCTTGATGCGCTCGCTGATCCAGGTGGAATAGCCGGATTGCTCCATGGCGATGGGTTCGTACCAGCCCCAGGTGCGGTACTGGCCGAAGTTCGCGTTCGGGTCGTAATCGGTACGGACGCGCGGCCCGGTCACGCAGGCCGCCAGGAACAGGCAGAGGACGGCGATGAAGCCGGCGGGCGCGAAGCGGCGCAGGCGTTGCATGGTCATGGCGACACTCCGGATGAGGGACATGCGAAGATGTTAGGAAACCGTATGGATACCGGCGGTGAACACGCACGATTCGGATGCCGGGTGTTGCCGCGGATTCATCCGCTCAATCGCGCTGCCGGCGCACCACGGTGAGGCCGATCAGCCGCGAGACCACCACGGCCAGATAGGCCACGCCGGCGAACTGCTCCATCATCACCAGCGCGCGCGAGGCCGGCACGACAGGCACCACGTCGCCCACGCCGACGCCGGAAAGCGTGGTGAAGCTGAGGAACAGCAGCTCCATCCAGGTGCGCGGGCGGTCGGGCTCGACCATGCCGGCGAAGCTGCCCGGCACCCAGTACTGGCAAGCGGCATACAGATAGCCGAAGCCCCAGGCCAGCAGGGTGAAGGTGGCCCCGGCCGCGAACAGTTCGTCGCGGGTGACGCGATGATCGGACATCATGTAGGCGATCAGGCCGCCGGCGGCATACAGGTAGAGCAGCGCTTCCAGCAGGGCCATCCACGGCAGCAACTGCCCCAGATGCAGGCCGACGCCCGCGATCGTCAAGGCCATGGCCGGCAGCGCCAGCAGCCAGCCGACGGCATTGTGCAGCGGGCTGCGGGTGATCACCCGCAACGCCAGGATCACCACCAGCAGGGTGATGGCGCTGAACACCAGCCGCCCGGTGGTGCCGTCGAGCACCACGTACAGCGGCAGGCTCAGCAACTGCACCGCGAGCAATGCCGCGGACGGATGGCGCTTGAGCAGCCGCTGCCACGCCCTGTCGCCGGTCCCGCCTGCCGCCACCGCGTCCCCTCCTCGGTTCATGCCGCGCATGATGCGCCCGCCATGCGTGGGCGCACCGTGGAGAGCGGCGGGCGCGGCGCCGGGCGCACCGGCATCACTCCGGGTGATAGACCTCGCTGCCGGCTTCGCGGAACTCGGCCGACTTCGCTTCCATGCCGGCCTTGAGCGCATCACCTTCGTCCAAGCCATGCTCGGCGGCGTAATCGCGCACGTCCTGGGTGATGCGCATCGAGCAGAACTTCGGCCCGCACATGCTGCAGAAATGCGCCTGCTTGTGCGCCTCCTTCGGCATGGTCTCGTCGTGGTATTCCATGGCGCGCTCGGGATCGAGGCCCAGATGGAACTGGTCCTGCCAGCGGAACTCGAATCGCGCCTTGGAAAGCGCGTTGTCGCGCACCTGCGCGCCCGGATGCCCCTTCGCCAGGTCCGCCGCGTGGGCGGCGATCTTGTAGGCCATGATCCCCTCGCGCACGTCCTCGCGGTTGGGCAGGCCCAGGTGCTCCTTGGGCGTGACGTAGCAGAGCATCGCGGTGCCGTACCAGCCGATCATCGCCGCGCCGATGGCGCTGGTGATGTGGTCGTAGCCCGGCGCGATGTCGGTGGTCAGCGGACCGAGCGTGTAGAACGGCGCCTCGCCGCACTCGGCCAACTGCTTGTCCATGTTCTCCTTGATCAGCTGCATCGGCACGTGGCCGGGGCCTTCGATCATGGTCTGCACGTCATGCTTCCAGGCGATCTTCGTGAGTTCGCCCAGCGTTTCCAGCTCGCCGAACTGCGCGGCATCGTTGGCATCGGCCAGGCAGCCCGGGCGCAGGCCGTCGCCCAGCGAGAAGGCCACGTCGTAGGCCTTCATGATGTCGCAGATGTCCTCGAAGTGGGTGTAAAGGAAATTCTCCTTGTGATGCGCCAGACACCATTTGGCCATGATCGAGCCGCCGCGCGAGACGATGCCGGTGACGCGCTTGGCGGTCAGCGGTACGTAGCGCAGCAGCACGCCGGCATGGATGGTGAAGTAGTCCACGCCCTGCTCGGCCTGCTCGATCAGCGTGTCGCGGAAGATCTCCCAGGTCAGGTCTTCGGCAATCCCGCCGGTCTTTTCCAGCGCCTGGTAGATCGGTACCGTGCCGATCGGCACCGGCGAGTTGCGCAGGATCCATTCGCGGGTTTCGTGGATGTGCTTGCCGGTGCTGAGGTCCATCAACGTGTCCGCGCCCCAGCGGATCGCCCAGACCAGCTTCTCCACTTCCTCGGCAATGCCCGACGACACCGCGCTGTTGCCGATGTTCGCGTTGATCTTGGTCAGGAAGTTGCGGCCGATGATCATCGGCTCGCTTTCCGGATGGTTGATGTTGTTGGGAAGGATGGCGCGACCGCGGGCGATCTCGTCACGCACGAATTCCGGCGTGATGGCCTGCTGGATGTTTGCGCCGAAGCTGTGGCCCGGATGCTGCTGGCGCAGCACGGCCTCGCGCACGGCGTCGAGCCGCTGGTTCTCGCGGATGGCGACGAATTCCATCTCCGGTGTGACGATGCCGCGCTTGGCATAGTGCATCTGGGTGACGTTGGCCCCGGCCTTCGCCACGCGCGGCGCGCTGCGGTTGGGGAAGCGGATGTCGGCGAGCTTCGGATCGTGCTCGCGCGCCTTGCCGAACTCGGAGGTGATGCCGGCCAACTGCTCGCTGTCGCCGCGCTCTTCGATCCAGCGGGCACGCAGCGCGGGCAGGCCGGCGGTCAGGTCGATGCGGGCATCCGGATCAGAGTACGGGCCGGAGGTGTCGTACACGGTGACCGGCGCATTGTGCTCGCCGCCGAATAGGGTCGGGGTCTGGCTGAGCACGATCTCGCGCATCGGCACGCGGATGTCGGCGCGCGTGCCTTCGACATGGATCTTGCGCGAGCCGGGAATCGGGCGGGTCACCTCGGCGGAGAGTTCTTCGGTCTGGCGCAGCAGTTCACTGGCGGGGACGGCATTCATGGCATCGCTCACTTTGTTGAAGGCGGGCGGAGAGGCCGTCATGCAGCATCCGCACGGACATCTGCGGGTGCTTGCGAAAGACCGGCTTCCGGATCTCACATCAAAGCGGCGGCGCGCATGGCCGGACCATGCCGCAAAGCTTCCCTACGCGGGTCTCAACCCGATCAGGTTCGAAGGGTATGTCTCAACCGGCACGCCGGTACCCCCGCTTCCGGCGCCATTGGAACACGCCGGCATCGGGAAAGCGAACCGGCTTCGTCCGGCGAATGCCTCAGGGCTGCCCGGCGGCTTCCGCAGGCTCCTTGGTCCCCGGCACCCGGCGCAGCGCGCCCCAACCCGGCTGGCCCGGCCAGCTCACCCGCGTGTCGCAATAAGGGGCGATCTGCGCGCGCGAGGCATCACCTTGGGTGTTGGCGGGCAGCGGCGATCGTAACGACGAAACACTACAGTTCCTCGACGCGCCGGTGGTTGGCGATAATCCGCGGATGGACAAAGCGGCCCCCATCGCCCGCGCCTTCGCGCCCGCCAGCGTGGGCAACATCGGTGTCGGTTTCGACCTGCTCGGCCACGTGGTGGAAGGCGTCGGCGACATCGCCAGCGTGCGCCGCATCGCCGCACCCGAAGTCCGCATCGCCGCCATCGAAGGCACCCTGCCCGGCATCGACCGGATCACGCTGCACGCGCCGGACAACACCGCAGGCGCCGCCCTGATCGCCATGCGCGATTCGCTGGCACTGCCCTTCGGATTCGAGCTGCGGCTGGAGAAAGGCATCGCGCTCGGCTCCGGCATGGGCGGATCGGCGGCTTCGGCGGTCGCGGCGCTGGTAGCCGCCAACGCCTTGCTCGATCGACCGCTTCCGCGCGAGGCCCTGTATCCGTTCGCGCTGGATGGCGAGTTCGTCTCCACCCGCAGCCGCCAGGGCGACAACGTCGGGCCGATGCTGCTCGGCGGGGTGACGCTCGCCACCCGCGATCGCCTGCTGCGCCTCCCGGTGCCGCCCGCGCTGCACGCCGTGCTGGTGCATCCCGCGCAGATCCTGGAAACCGCGGCCGCGCGCGCGGCGCTGGCCGAGCCCTTCGCGATCGGCGAGGTGGTGGCGCAGACCACCGCGCTCGCCCTGTTCCTGACCGGCCTGGAGCGCGGCGATCTCGCGCTGGTGGCGGAAGGCCTGCGCGACGTGCTGGTGGAGCCGCGCCGCGCGCCGCTGATCCCCGGTTTCGCCGCCGTGAAGGCCGCCGCGCTCGCGCACGGCGCGCTGGGATCGAGCATTTCCGGCGGCGGCCCGTCGGTGTTCGCTTGGTTCGCATCGCGCGCCGAGGCCGAAGCAGCGGCACCGGCCATGCGCGCCGCATTCCGCGAAGCCGGCTTCGAAAGCCGCGCCTGGGTGTCGCCGGTGGATGCCGAAGGCGCGCGCCTGCTGTGAGCCGGGCGACCTGAACGAAAGGGCCCGCCGGCATCCCTCCGCCACCAATTAAAGAACCAATCGGTTTATTATTGTCGGCATGATGCAGACCGCCGCCACCCGCCCGGCACCGGGTCGCCCGAAGGATCCGGCCAAGCGCGCCGCGATCCTCGAAGCGGCGAAGTCGCTGTTCGCGCAGAACGGCTTCGATGGCGTGAGCATGGACCAGATCGCCCAGGCCGCCGGCGTCTCCAAGCTGACCGTCTACAGCCACTTCGGCGACAAGGACGGGCTGTTGAGCGCCGTCGTGCAGGCCCATTGCGATCAGGAAGTCCCGTTGCAGCTGTTCGAGCCGGCACCCGACGTGCCCCTGCAGGAGCGCCTGCTGGACATCGCCCGGGCGTTCTTCACCATGATCTGCGACCCGCACGCCATTGCCGGGCATCGGCTGGCCTGCATGCCGCAGGGGCTTTCGCCCGGCTTGTCGCAGCTGTTCTGGGAGGCAGGGCCGGCGCGCATCCAGGACGCATTGGCCAGCCTGCTGCATCGTCGCAGCGAAGCCGGCGAACTCGCCATCGACGATCCGGCGCTCGCGGCCACCCAGTTCCTGTCGCTGGTGAAGGGCGACATCCACGCGCGGCTGGTGATGGGGCTGGATGGCGGCAGCGATGCCGAGGCCACCCGCCGCCACCTCGATGGCGCCGTGGCGCTCTTCCTCCGGGGTTACCGGCCATGACCTGCGCCGGCCTGACTTCCGGCACTCAACGCCGCCCCCGCGAAGCCGGCATTCTCGGTGCCGCACGGGATAAAATGCCATGTTCCGCCGCCACCGAAGCCACGCCATGACGATGAACTACGCCAAAGCCCGGGAAAACATGGTCGAACAGCAGGTTCGCCCCTGGGACGTGCTGGATCCGCGGGTCCTGCTCGTGATCGGCCAGACCCCGCGCGAGGCATTCGTCGACGAAGCCCATCGCGAGTTGGCCTATGCCGACCTGCCCCTGCCCCTGGGCCACGACCAGTTCATGATGAAGCCCGTGGTGGAAGGCCGCACCCTGCAGGCGCTGCTGCCGCAGCCCGGCGAACGGGTGCTGGAGATCGGCACCGGCAGCGGCTATCTCACCGCCTGCCTGGCGCAGATGGCCGGCTCCGTCCACAGCCTCGAAATCCAGCCGGCGCTGGCCGATGCCGCGCGCGCGCGCCTGGCCGAGCAGGGCCATGCCAATGCCACCGTCGAAACCGCCGATGCCTTCCAGTGGCAGGGCACGGATCGCTACGACGTGGTCTGCGTGACCGGTGCGGTCGCCGAGGTGCCCGCGCTGTTCTTCAACTGGCTGGCGCCGGGCGGGCGGCTGTTCGTGATCCACGGCCAGTCCCCGGTCATGGAAGCGGTGCTGCTTGGCGGCGATGTCAACGCGCGCCGCAGCCAATCGTTGTTTGAAACCGATATTCCCTACCTGATCGGTGCCGAGCCCACGCCCCGATTCACCCTGTAACCGCGCAGTTGCCGGCCTGGCCGGTGGCTTCGCGCAACGTATTCACGAGGATTTCCGATGCGTTTCCGCCCGCTTGCCCTGGCCCTTTCCGTCGCCCTGCTGCCCGCCACCGTGCAGGGCGAGGACCTGTTCCAGACCTACCAGCTTGCCCGCGGGCAGGATCCGCTGCTGGCCTCCGCCGAGGCCAGCCAGCGCGCCACCGCCGAAGGCGAAGTGCAGACCCGCGCGGCGATGCTGCCGCAGGTCAGCGGCTCGGCCAGCATCACCCGCAGTCGCAGCACCAGTGAAAGCGGCCAGCCGCAGATCGATCCGGATACCGGCGCGATCATCTCCGGCGGCGAGCGAACGGTGGACTCCACCAACCGCAGCATCGGCGTGAATGCCCGTCAGATGGTGTTCGACGGCGTCACCATCAGCCGCCATCGCGCCCAGCGCCTGTACACCCGCGCCGGCGAACACGAGCTGGATGCGGCCGGTGACCAGCTGATCACCCGCACCTCGCAGGCCTATTTCAGCGTGCTGGTGGCGATGGAAACCCTGGCCGCCGCCGAAGCGCAGGAAGAGGCGCTGAAGAAGCAGTTCGATTTCGCCAGCAAGCGGCTGGAAGTCGGCCTGGCGCCGATCACCGACCAGCACGAGGCCCGCGCCCAGTACGAAGGCGCGCGCGCCAACACCATCCTGCAGCGCAACGCGCTGGAAGACGCCCGCCAGGCACTGGCCGAGATCACCGGCCAGCCGATCAACAGCCTGATGGCGCTGCCCGACGACTTCAAGCCGCAGCTGCCGGCCGAAGGCGCCGCCGAGGATTGGGTCGTGCGGGCGGTCGAAAACAATCCCGCGCTGGCCGCGCAGAAGGTCCGCGTGGCCGCCGCCGAGCAGAACATCGAAACCGCGCGCGCCGGCCATCTGCCCAGCGTGTATGCCAGCGGCAGCTACGGCTACCAGCGGGGCGACAGCACCGTCGAGCAATCCGGCGGCCGCTTCTCCAGCGACAGCTGGAGCCGCAACCCGAGCGTCGGGCTGACGCTCTCGGTGCCGATCTTCAACGGCTTCGCCACCCAATCGCAGGTGCGCCAGTCGATCGCCCAGCGCGACGTGGCCGAGCAGCAATTGGAACAGCAGAAGCGCGCGCTCGAACGCAACACCCGCAACGCCTACCAGAACCTCGCCGCCGGCATCAGCGCGGTCGAGGCCCGCCGGCTGGCGCTGGTCGCGGCGCAGAGCGCCTACGATGCCTCGCAGGTCGGGCTGGAAGTCGGCACCCGCACGGTGATCGACGTGCTGCTCAACCAGCAGAACCTGTTCAACGCGCAGCGCGCCTACGCCGAAGCCAAGTACAACTACCTGCAGAGCCATCTGGTGCTGCGGCAGGCCGCCGGCACGCTGGACGTCGGCGATCTGCAGGACATCAACCGCCTGCTGACGGTGCCCGCCGGCCGCGCGCCGCGCATCAGCCGCTGAGGCCCGCCATCGCGGCCCGCCCCGGGCCGCGGTTCGCCATCCTTCAAAGCCCGACCGCGCGCAGCGTCTTGTCCAGCGCGCCGCGGCCCGCCGCCACCAGCGCACGCGCCCTGGCACCGGCCTCGGCACGCCGTCCGGGGTTTTCCAGCCAGCGCTCGATGCCCGCCGCCAGCGCCTCGCCGTCGGCGACGATCTCCAGGACCCGGGCTTCGCGCAGGCGCGCGGAAATCTCGGCGAAGTTGTGCAGATGGGGGCCGGTCACCACCGGCACCCCGGCGCTGGCCGGCTCCAGCAGGTTGTGCCCGCCGATCGGCTGCAGGCTGCCACCCACGAAGGCGACATCGGCAACGCCGAAGAACCACGGCAGCTCGCCCAGGGTGTCCACCAAAAACACCGCGTCATCACCATCGGCCCAGCATTCCACCTGACGCGTGGCCAGCCGCATCCCGGTGCTGCGGACCAGCTCGCGGACCGGGCCGAAGCGCTCCGGATGGCGCGGCGCCCACACCAGCAGCAGATCCGGCCAGCGCCGGCGCAGGCGACGATGCGCGTTGAGCACCGCGATCTCCTCGTCGGGATGCGTGCTGGCGGCGATCCATGCCATCCGCTTGCCGGCGCGTGCGCGGAAGGCATCGACGAAGGATTCCGCGTCCTCGCGCTCGGCGACATCGAACTTCAGGTTCCCGGTCACCACCACGGCATCGGCGCGCGCGCCCAGCGCCAGGAATCGGCCGGCATCCTCCTCGCCCTGCGCGCAGACCCGCGCGACCGTCGCCAAGGCGCGCGAGACCAGCGGCGCCAGCACGCGATAGCCGCGCAGCGAACGCGCCGACAGCCGCGCATTGACGATGGCCAGCGGCACGCCGCGATCCCGGCAGCCGAACAGCAGGTTCGGCCACAACTCCGTTTCCATGATCAGGCCGACCTGCGGCCGGAACTGCCGGAGGAAGCGATCCACCGCGCCCGGCAGGTCGTAGGGCAGGTAGACGTGCGCCACCCGTCCGCCCCACATCGAGACGATGCGTTCGGAGCCGGTCGGCGTGATGCTGGTGATCACCATGCGGCGGTCCGGGTATTTCGCCAACAGCGCGTTCACCAATGGCGCCGCGGCCATCACTTCGCCCACCGAGACCGCATGCACCCAGAGCGGCGCCGGCTCGGGCACGGCATCCCCGTAGCGGGCGTAGCGCTCGCCCCAGCGCTGCAGGTAGGCCGGCTGGCGGAATCCGCGCCAGACCAGGTGGTAGATCGTCACCGGCGCCAGCGCGTAGAGCGCCAGCGAATACAGCGCGCGCAGCATGCGTTCGGCGAGATCCGGTTTCATGCGGCAAGGATACGGGATGGTCGGACCCGGTCTGCCAGAATGTCGGCATGGCCGATTCTGCACCACTGACCCGCGCCCTGCTCGCCCCCCGCCACTGGCCGATGTGGGCGGCGCTGGCGCTGCTCGTGCTGCTGGCGCGCCTGCCGTGGCCGATGCAACGTGCCCTCGGCGCGCCACTGGGCCGGGTGCTGATGCGGCTTGCCGGCAGCCGTCGAGCGGCGGCCCGGCGCAATCTCACGCTGTGCTTCCCGGACATGCCGGAAGCCGCGCGCGAAGCCCTTTGCCGCGATCATTTCCGCGATCTCGGCATCGGCCTGTTCGAGTTTGCCCGCGCGTGGTGGGGAAGCGCCGCGCCGATGCAGCGCACGGTGGAAATCGAAGGGCTCGAACACCTCCGTGCACTGCAGGCCGAAGGCCGCGGCGTGCTGATGGTGTCCGGGCACTTCATGACCCTGGAAATGTGCGGCCGACTGCTCTGCGACCACGTGCCGCTGGCCGGCATGTACCGCCGCCATCGCAACCCGGTGTTCGAATGGGCGGTGCTGCGCGGGCGCCTGCGCCATGCCCGCGCGATGTTCACCAACGACGACCTGCGCGCGGCGATCCGCCACCTCAAGCGCGGCGGTTTCCTCTGGTACGCGCCGGACCAGGACATGCGCGGCAAGGACACGGTGTTCGCGCCGTTCTTCGGCATCCCCGCCGCCACCATCACCGCCACCCACCAGCTGGCACGCATCAGCGGCTGCGCGGTGGTGCCGTTCTTCCACCGCCGCGAAGGCGGGCGCTACATCCTGCGGATCGCGCCGCCGCTGGCGCCCTTCCCCACCGACGATGCCACCGCCGACAGCGCGGCCGTCAATGCCGCGATCGAGGCGATGGTGCGCGAAGCGCCTTCGCAGTACCTGTGGATCCATCGCCGTTTCAAGCGCCAGCCGGATGGCTGGTCGATCTACGACCGCGCCGATTGATCAATCCTCCGATGCCACCGGCGAGGTGCCGCGCGCCAGCAGGCTGCCCGCGTACAGGGCCAGCAGCAGCAGGAACACCCCGCCCCAGAACGCGGAATGGAAGGCGAGGTGCGTGTTCAGCGGGAACACCGTGACCAGCAGCGCCTGCAAGGCCGGTCGCGCGCGATCGCGGGCATCGGCGGTGGACCAGCGCCATGCGCGCCAGGCCAGCGCCAGGCCGGCGATCCACAGCAGCAGGCCGAGGAGGCCGGTTTCGGAAAGCACCTCGAGCACCAGCTGGTGCGCGTGCAGGGCCGGCCCCTGCCCCCAGGCCGGCATCACGCCGGGATCGGGATCGCAGGCCGGCCACGCGTTGCGGAAATCGCGCACGCCGACGCCGTTGACCGGATGCTCGCGGATCATGCAGGCCGCGCCCTGCCAGATCCGGCCGCGCCCGGATAGCGCGCTGTCCACGCCGGCCCCGTTGGCGGCCAAGAGTTGTGTGCTGCGCACGATGCGTTCGCCCAGCGGCGCGTGCAGGCTGCCGAGCACCGCGATCGCCACCGCACCGGCGACGAACACGCCGGCGAGGCGCTTCCAGCCCAGCACGTGCCAGCCGGAAAGCAGTAGCACCAGCGCATAGGTCAGCAGGCTGGCGCGCGAGCCGGCCAGCACGACGGCGATGCCCGCGAGCAGCGCCGCCGCCAGCCAGCCACGCACGCCGAGCCGCTTGTGCGCGGCATGCAGCAGGAACGGCGAGAAACTGGCCAGCACCACGCCCAGCACCGGGTTGCAGGTGCCGAAGATGCCGTTGAAACGATCGGCACCTCGATCGGCCTGCCCATCGCACATGGCCTTGCCGTCGCGCACCAGCTGGTAGAGCGCATCCAGCCCGCCGTTGAGCGCGCTGTGGCGCCAGCCGGCGGCGCCCTGCAGCAGCAGGTCGAGGCTCCACGCGGCCATGATCAGCGCGATGCCGGAGAACACCTTGCGCCGGCCATCGAGCGTGGCCACGGAGATCGCCACCAGCCACAGGAACGGCAGGTAGCGCAGGCCGGCCATGACCTTGCCGACGGCCGCGGCGGGATCCAGTGCATCGAAGGTGGAGAACAGTTGCGGCAGCCAGTAGGCGAAGAACAGCGCGGTGGTCAGCGCCCAGGCGGCGTTGCCGAGCAGGCGGGTGCCGTCACGGAAGCGCGCGCGGGCCAGCAGGTAGATGGTGGTGAGCGCACCGATCGAAAGGATCGCCTCCGACACGCGCGAGGCCGGCCAGAACGCCACGTAGGCCAGCACCCACCAGGGTGCCCAGCGCCATCCGGTGGGGATGCCGGGATCGGTGGCGGGCGGGGATGCGGAATCGGGGCTCATGCAAGTTCGTCGTAAACGGCAAGGGTGGCCGCCTGCATCGCCTGCAGGGTGCAGGGCATGGTAACGGGCGGCGCCGGCGGCTGCCGGAGCAGCATCGCGGCACGCAGCGCCAGCGCATCCATCGCGAACGGCGGCACGGCGCCCTCGGGCTGCAGTTCGGCCAGCAGCTCGCCGACGCCGCCATGCGCCCAGCCGAGCACCGGTACGCCGACCGACAGCGCCTCGACGACGGTGCGCCCGAAGGCTTCGGGCTTGCGGGAGAGCTGCAGGACCAGATTGCTGGCGGCATACGCGGCGGCGATTTCATCGGTGGGCGGTGCGAACGCCACCTGCCCCGACACCCCGAGCCTGGCCGCTTCGGCTTCCAGTTCGGCGATGTAGGCCTCGCGGCCGGGCGCGCGCGCGCCGGGCATCCACAGCCGCGCATCCAGCCCGTCGCCACGCAGCGCCACGAGCAGCGCCAGCGCATCGGCATGTCCCTTAAGCCGGGTGCCGCGACCGGGCATGAGCAGCAGCGGGCCCTCGCCGCCCAGTGCCGGCATCGCCCGCGCCAGCTTTGCGCGCGCGGCACGATCGATGGCGGCACGACGCGGGAAGCGGGCCGGATCGATGCCGCGGGGGATCACCCGCAGTCGCGCGGGATCGACGTGCGGATAGTGGCGCAGCAGGTAATCGCGCACGGTGGCCGACACGCAGATGACGCGCTCGCCACCGGCCATCACCGCGCTGTAACGCGAGGGCGAGTTCAGCCCGTGCATGGTGGTCATCCAGCGCGGGCGGCGATCGGCGGGGAGCCCCGCCAGCGCCAGTCGCCCGATCCACGCCGGCAGGCGCGAGCGCGCGTGGACGATGTCGGCACCGGATTCGAGCAGCAGGCGGCGCAGGGGCCAGGCCAGCGCCAGGGTCGCGGGCGATTTCGCGCCGATGTCGAGGCGGACGTGCTCGGCACCGCAATCATGCAGCTGCGGCAGCAGCCGACCGCCACGCGATACCACGATGGCACGATGGCCGGCGCGTACCAGCGCTTCGGAAATCTCCAGGGTGGAGCGTTCGACGCCGCCGGATTCGAGTGCCGGCAGCAGTTGCACCACGGTCAGGGGGCGGCCCATCGGCCGGGCGGTCAATCGACCAGGCGATACTTCGCGCCGCAGTACGGGCACTCGGCGCTGCCGCCTTCGGCCTCGATCGGCAGGTACACGCGCGGATGCGAGTTCCACAGCGCCATCGACGGCAGCGGGCAGGACAACGGCAGGTCGGCGCGGCGGACTTCGTATTCGCGCTGGGCGTTGGCCTGATGGGCTTGCGAGGCGTCGGTCATGGCGGGCTCTGGGTGACGATCGATGACAGGAAGGATTCTAACCCGGCGGACGCGCCGGGGCCGGGGATCCGCACGGCAAGACCACCCCGGCACGGCGCCGGGGTGGCGTGCGCTCATCAACGGATCAGCGCGGCAGGTCGAACAGCAGCACTTCGGCCTCGCCATCGCCCGCGCCTTCGATGCGCAGGCTGCCGGCCTCGTCGAGCAAGCCGAGTGCATCGCCGGCCTTGAGCAGGCGTTCCCCGGCCACCTTCACCTCGCCGGTGGCCAGGTGCAGCCAGTAGCCGCGGCTGCCATCGAGCACGGCATCGACGGCCTGGCCGGGCGCCAGCACCACCGAGCGCAGCGCGGCATCCTGGCGGATCGGCAGGCCACCATCGCGCCCCTCGAAGGAGGCGAAGGTGTCCCACTTGCCGCGGCGCGCGTCGCGATCGAACACGCGCTGCTCGTAGGCCGGCGCGGCATTGACGCGATCCGGCTGGATCCAGATCTGCAGGAAGTGCGTGGTCTGATCCGGATCGCCGTTGTACTCGCTGTGCTCGACGCCGTGGCCGGCGCTCATCCACTGCACTTCGCCGGGACGCAGCACGCCCTCGCTGCCGGTGCTGTCCTTGTGCGCCAGCGCACCGTCCAGCACCACGGAGATGATCTCCATGTTGGCGTGACGATGCGGTGCGAAACCGCCACCGGCCGCCACCCGGTCCTCGTTGATCACCCGCAGCGGGCCGAAGCCCATCCACTCGGGGTCGTAGTAGTTGGCGAACGAGAACGTGTGGTGGCTGTCCAGCCAGCCATGGTTGGCATGGCCACGGGCGTGGCCGGGGCGGTCGATGATCACTGCGCTTCCGCCGCCGCGGCCGGTGCCGCCTGCGATGCCTCCGTGGTGATGCGCAGGGTCACGTCGTCGCCGACGTGCGGCGCGAACATGCCGACGCCGAAATCGCTGCGCTTGATGGTGGCGACGGCATCGAAGCCGACGGTCTGCGCCTCGCTCATCGGGTGCGGGCCGGCGCCGTTGAGGGTGACGTCGAGGGTGACCGGCTTGGTCTGGTCCTTGATGGTCAGGTCACCGGTCACCGCGTAGCGGTTGCCGCCCTTCGATTCCACCGAGGTGCTGGCGAAGCGGGCTTCCGGGAACTTCGGCGCATCGAAGAAATCGCTGTTGCGCAGGTGGGCGTCGAAATCCTTGCTGAAGCTGGCGAGGCCCGACAGCGGCAGCACCACCTTGACGCTGGACTTGGTCATGTCGGCACCGTCGATCACGATCTCGCCCTTGGCATCGCCGAAGTTGGCGCTGGGGTTGGAGTAGCCGAAGTGGTTCCACTGGGCCAGCACCATGGTGTGGGTCGGGTCGATCACGTAGGTGCCGGATTCGACGGCGATCGGGGCGGCGGCCGGCTGGGTGTCGGCAGCGGCGGCCGGGGCGGTCGCGGCCGGGGCGGCGGCATCGGCGCTCACCGGGGCTTCGGCCTTGCAGGCGGCCAGGCCGATGGCCAGCGCGGCGGTGAGCGGGAGGATGCGGAGGATCTGCTGAGTCTTCATGGGGAATCTCCTGGAGATGTCGGGATGGGGAGGAATCAGAGGATGCGCGCGGCTTCGTCGAAGGGCAGGCGCGGGCTGCGCGGGAAGATGCTGGCGGGGTCGCCCTTGCCGAGATTGACCAGCACGCTGGATTTCCACTGGGTACCGGCGAAGAACTCGGCATCCAGCACGGCGTTGTCGAAGCCGGTCATCGGGCCGGCATCCAGGCCGAGCGCGCGCGCGGCGAGGATCAGGTAGGCGGTCTGCAGGTCGCCGTTGAGCTGGGCCGGACGCACGCGGTTCTCGCGCGGGCCGTCGAACCAGGCGCGCGCATCGGTATGCGGGAACAGGTAGGGCAGCTTGTCGTGGAAGTCCAGGTCATGGGCGACCACCACGGTCACCGGCGCGCTCATGGTCTTGGCCAGATTGCCTTCGGAAAGCGCCGGTGCCAGGCGCTGCTTGGCCTCCGGCGAACGCAGGAAGAGGAAGCGGGCGGGCGTGCTGTTGGCGGAGGTCGGGCCGAACTTCAGCAGGTCGTAGAGCTGGTGCAGGGTGGCATCGTCGATCTCGCCCGAGAACGCGTTGTAGGTGCGGGCGGTGCGGAACAGCTGATCGAGGGCCTTGGCGTCGAGCGTCGGGTTCATGTATGGAATTGGATCGTTATGGATGAATGGGTTCAGTGTAGAGTGCCCCCGTGACCGGGCGGTCACCATCTCCGCAACAGGCAATCGCAAGGATGGAACACCGGAAAGCGCCGATCGTCTGCGTCAGTGATGGCCATGCGGGCAACCGGCGGCAGGCCGAGGCGCTGGCGCGCGCGCTCGGCCACCCGGAAGCCCCGCACCTGACGCTGGCCCCCACGCGCATGGCGCGGGCCTTCGCGCCGCGCCTGTTCCCCGGCGATTCGCGCGCGCTGGGCGAAGGATTCCAGCAGCTGCTATCGAAACCGCCGATGCTGGCCATCGGCTGCGGGCGACAGGCCGCGTTGGCCACCCGCCTGCTGCGCGTCGCCGGCAGCCGCGCGGTGCAGATCCTCGATCCGCGGCTCGATCCCGGCCACTGGGATGCCGTCGTCGCGCCCTCGCACGACGCGCTGTCCGGCGCCAACGTGGTGACGCTCGAAGGCAGCCTGCACCCGGTGGACGATCTGTGGCTGGCACAGGCGCGCCACGCTTTCCCGCGCATCGGGGCGTTGCCCGGACCTCGCGTGGCGCTCTTGCTCGGCGGTCCCGGTCGTCATTGGCCGATGCGTGATGCCGCGCTGGTCGAGGCCCTTTCCGCGCTCGCCACGCGGGTGCGCGAGGCCGGCGGCAGCCTGCTCGCCACCGCCTCCCGGCGCACGCCGGCACGCTGGCTGGATGCACTGGCCGCGCTGGAGCCGGCGATGCTCTGGCGCGATCCCCGCGATGGCTACAACCCCTACCCCGGCTTCCTCGGCTGGGCCGATGCCATCGTCTGCAGCGCGGATTCGGTCAACATGCTGTCGGAGGCCGCCGCCACCCATGCCCCGGCGTGGGTGATCGGTCGCGGTGCGCTGCGTGGCCGGCCTCGGCACTTCCTCGACGCATTGGTGGCGAGCGAACGGATCCGCGACCTGGAAGACGGAAGCCTCGCCTCCCCGCTCGTCCCGGCCATGCCCATCCGGGAAAGCATGCGGGTGGCGCGGGAGCTGCGCACGCTGCTCGGGCTGGAGACCTGAACGGAAGACGGGGCCGCTTGCGCGACCCCGTCGGGGAATGCCGTGGCCCCATCCCTGGGGCCGGGCATGCGGTCTCAGCGGCCGTCGCCGTCGGCATCGCCCGGCAGGGCGCGCTCGACGCCATGCCACGCATCCTTCACCGCGTGCTTGGCCTCGTTCCAGGCCATGCGCGAGCCGCCCTTGAAGCGGTCCCAATCGCGTTCGAGCTCGCGCTCGACGCCATCGTTCCACTCGCGGTCGGCCTGCTGGCTGCGCGCATAGGTGCCGTAGCGGTAGGCCGGGCGATAGTCGCTGTCGTAGTCGTAGCTGCTGTTGTAGTAATCCGCGTTGCGATGCTGCTGCGCGTAGTAGTTGTCGGTTGCATCGTAGGCACGGTAGGTGCGGTCGGTGCGGTCGAAGGCATCGCGCACGGCGTCCTTGGCTTCTTCCCACGTCATGCGGGACTTGGCCTTGGCCGATTCCCAGCCCTGGCGGATGTCGGCTTCCAGCGAATCATCCCACTTGCGGCCGGCGTACTGGTTGCGCACGCTGCTGCCGTAGGCGTAGGCCGGGCCGTAGTCGGTCTCGTAGTCGAAGCGGCTGTCGTAATAGGCACGGTTGCGGTATTCGCCCTGCCAGTAATCGGCCTCGCCGGTCGGGTCGATGCCTTCGGCCACGGTCTTGCCGGCCGCGCCACCGCCGATCGCGCCGACCGCGCCACCGACGAGGGTACCGATCGGGCCGAACAGCGAGCCGACCGCCGCACCGGCGGCTGCGCCGCCTGCGGCACCGAGGCCGGTACCCACCGGATGCGAGCCCGGCTCGCCGGTGATCGGATCGCGATTCATGTCACGGGTTTCGTTGCTCATCACACTTGCTCCTTGCTTGGGGGGGAGGTGCGTGACCAGTCTCGCGCCCGGCCCGTAGCCGCGACGTGGAAAAAAAGTTGCGTGCGGGTGAAGGCGGTGAACGGTTCAGCGAATCCGGCGGGCAAGGGGCCGGGCGTAGAATCGGGCCATGAAGAAGCTCGTCCTGATCGATGGTTCCTCCTATCTGTTCCGCGCCTTCCACGCGCTGCCGCCGCTGACCAACGCCGCGGGCGAACCCACCGGCGCGCTGTTCGGCGTGGTCAACATGCTGCGCGCCCATCTCAAGGAACAGCCCGATTACATCGCCTTCGTGATGGATGCCAGCGGCCCCACCTTCCGTGACGAACTGGATCCGGAATACAAGGCCAACCGCCCGCCGATGCCCGATGACCTGCGCGCGCAGGTCGGGCCGCTGATGGAGATCGTCGCCGCGCTCGGCCTGCCGGTGATCCGCGAATCCGGCGTCGAGGCCGACGACGTGATCGGCACCCTGGCGGTGCAGGCCGCGGCAGCCGGCGTCGAGGTGCTGGTTTCCACCGGGGACAAGGACATGGCGCAGCTGGTGCGCCCCGGCGTGCAACTGGTGAACACCATGAGCGGCAGCCGCCTGGATGGCGCCGAAGCCGTGGTGGAGAAATTCGGCGTGCCGCCCGAGCGCATCGTCGATTACCTGTCGCTGGTCGGCGACAAGGTGGACAACATCCCCGGCGTGGACAAATGCGGCCCCAAGACCGCGGCCAAGTGGCTGGGCGAATACGGCTCGCTCGATGGCGTCATCGCCCATGCCGGATCGATCAAGGGCAAGGTCGGCGACAACCTGCGCGCGGCGCTCGAACGCCTGCCGCTGAATCGCCAGCTGGCGACGATCCGCACCGATCTCGAACTGCCCGAAGCACACGATTCCCTGCACCTGCGCGAGCGCGACACCGAGGCCTTGCGCGCGCTCTACACCCGCTACGGATTCAGCCAGGCCCTGCGCGAACTCGATGGCGGCACGGCCGATGCCCCTTCAGGCCCCGGTGTGCCCAAGCCCGCACGTGGCTTCGTCGCCGCGCCGGCGTCCGCCGCCGTGACCGGGGAGCTCGATCCGGCGCTGGCGGTGCCCGGCGAATACGACACCGTGCTGACACGGGCCCGGCTGGAGGAGTGGATCCACCGGCTGGCGACGGCCGAGGCGTTCGCCTTCGATGTCGAAACCGACAGCCTCGATGCGATGCGCACCAAGCTGATCGGCCTCAGCGTTTCCGCGAAGCCCGGGCAGGCCTGCTACATCCCGCTGGCCCACGATTACCCCGGCGCCCCGGCGCAGCTGCCGATGGCCGAAGTGCTCGACGCCCTGCGTCCGCTGTTGACCGACCCGAAGAAGCCGAAGATCGCGCAGAACGGCAAGTACGACCTGCACGTCCTGCGTCGCCACGGCATCGAGGTGCGCGGCCATGCGGAAGACACCCTGCTGCAGAGTTTCGTGCTCGATTCCAGCCAGCGCCACGACATGGATTCGCAGGCCTTGCGCCTGCTCGGGATGCAGACCCTGGCTTACGCGGACGTTGCCGGCAAGGGCGCCAAGCAGATCCCGTTCGCCGCGGTCGCCATCGAGGATGCCACCCGCTACGCCGCCGAGGATGCCGACATCACCCTGCGCCTGCAGCAGGTGCAGGCGCAGCGGCTGGCCGCGGAGCCGACGCTCGAAAAGGTCTACCGGGAAATCGAGATGCCGCTGGTGCCGGTGCTCGCGCGGATCGAGGCCAATGGCGTGCGGGTGGATGCCGACGAACTGAGGCGGCAATCGCAGGACCTCGGCAATCGCATGCTCGCCGCGCAGCAGAAGGCCACCACGCTGGCCGGGCGCAGCATCAACCTGGATTCCCCCAAGCAGATCGGCGCCCTGCTCTATGACGAGCTCAAGCTGCCGGCGCTGGTGAAGACGCCCGGTGGCGCGCCTTCCACCAACGAGGAAGCACTGGAGGCCATCGCCGAGCTGCACGAACTGCCCCGCACCATCCTCGAATACCGGGGCCTCGCCAAGCTCCGCAGCACCTACACGGACAAGCTGCCGGAGATGATCAACCCGGAAACCGGGCGCGTGCACACCAATTACCATCAGGCCGGCGCGGCCACCGGGCGGCTGGCGTCCAGCGATCCCAACCTGCAGAACATCCCGATCCGAAGCGAGGACGGCCGCCGCATCCGCCGCGCCTTCGTGGCCCCGCCGGGGCGCCGCATCGTCGCCTGCGACTATTCGCAGATCGAGCTCAGGATCATGGCCCACCTCTCGGGCGATGCCGCGCTGCTGGAGGCGTTCGCCCGGGGCGACGACATCCATCGCGCCACCGCCGCGGAAGTGTTCGGAAAGCCGATCGACGAAGTCGATGCCAACGAACGCCGGGCCGCGAAGGCGATCAACTTCGGCCTGATCTACGGCATGAGCGCGTTCGGCCTGGCCAAGCAACTCGGCGTCGCGCGCGGCGAGGCGCAGGACTACATCGCGCTCTACTTCGCCCGCTACCCGGGCGTGCGTGATTACATGGAGCGCACCCGCGAGCAGGCGCGCGGGCAGGGCTTCGTGGAAACCGTGTTCGGCCGCCGCCTGTACCTGCCCTACATCCATGCCCGCCAGCAGGGCCAACGCGCCGGCGCCGAGCGCGCCGCCATCAACGCGCCGATGCAGGGCACCGCGGCCGACATCATCAAGCGGGCGATGGTGGCCATCGACGACTGGTTGGCAGCGCATCGCGAGCGCGCGCTGATGATCATGCAGGTGCACGACGAACTGGTATTCGAGGTGGACGAAGGCTTCGTGCCGGCGTTGCTGGACGCGGTGCGCAGCCGCATGACCGCTGCCGCCGACCTCGCCGTCCCGCTGGTGGTGGATGCCGGCGTCGGCGAAAACTGGGACGAGGCGCACTGATGTGGCGCGGCCAGCCGGTCGCGATTGAACCCGTGCTTAACCGGAACCTTGAGGCAACAATTTCTTAACGGCGTGGTTCAGGAATTGTCCATGTAGAACGTGTTCAACTGACACCCGTGGCAGATGCAACGTCTGCCACCGATCGCTCCCCTCCCCTGGAGCCGATCATGGAACGGCATCCCTCCCCAGATCCCGTTCCCTCCCCTCGCCCCGCCGGCCCCCTCCGGCGGGGTTTTTATTGGTCCGTCGCCCCCTAGCGGGGAAAGCCGCGCGGGATCTCGGGAAAGAAGTTCGCGGAAACTGTGGGCGTTGCGCCTTGGGCGACGCTCAAGCCGCGCGTTCGCGGCGGGCGCGGCCCAGGTGCACCAGCAGCAGCGAGACCGCCGCCGGGGTGACGCCGGGGATGCGGCCGGCCTGGCCGATGGTGTCCGGACGCACGCGCTCGAGCTTCTGCAGCACTTCGTTGGACAGGCCGCGCACGGCGGCGAAATCGAAGCCATCGGGGATGGCGGTGTCCTCGTGGCGGCGGGCGCGGGCGATTTCCTCGCGCTGGCGTTCCAGATAACCGGCGTACTTGGCCTCGATCTCCACCTGCTCGGCCACCTTGGCATCGGCGACACCGGGGCCGATGCCCTCGGCCCGCATCAGCGCGGCGTAATCCGTTTCCGGCCGGCGCAGCAGGTCCATGGCGCTGGTTTCGCGGCTGACTTCGATGCCGACATCGCGGGCGACGGCGGCGCCGAGCGTGTTGTTCGGTGCCGCCCACAAGGCCTTCAGGCGCGCGGTTTCGGCTTCCACCGCCTCGCGCTTGGCGCTGAAGGCGGCCCAGCGCGCCTCGTCGACCAGCCCCAGTTCGCGGCCCATCGGCGTCAACCGCGCATCGGCATTGTCCTCGCGCAGCTGCAGGCGGTATTCGGCGCGGCTGGTGAACATGCGGTAGGGCTCGGAGGTGCCCTGGGTGATCAGGTCATCGACCAGCACGCCCAGGTAGGCCTCGTCGCGGCGCAGGCTCCAGCCTTCGCGCTGCTGCACCTGTCGCGCGGCGTTGACGCCGGCCAGCAGGCCCTGCGCCGCGGCCTCCTCGTAACCGGTGGTGCCGTTGATCTGGCCGGCGAAGAACAGCCCTTCGATCGCCTTGGTCTCGAGCGAGGTCTTCAGCCCGCGCGGGTCGAAGAAGTCGTACTCGATCGCGTAGCCGGGACGGGTGATGTGGGCGTGTTGGAAGCCGGCGATCGAGCGCACCAGTTCCAGCTGCACGTCGAACGGCAGCGACGTGGAGATCCCGTTGGGATAGATCTCCACCACGTCCAGCCCCTCGGGCTCGACGAAGATCTGGTGGCTCGCCTTCTCCGCGAAGCGCACTACCTTGTCCTCGATGCTCGGGCAGTAGCGCGGGCCGATGCCCTCGATCTGGCCCGAGTACAGCGGCGAGCGGTGCAGCGCGCCGCGGATGATGTCGTGGGTGCGCTCGCTGGTGTGGGTGATCCAGCACGAGACCTGGCGCGGCTGGTCGGCATGCGTGCCCATGAACGAGAACACCGGGCGCGGGTCGTCGCCGGGCTGCGCCTGCATCACCGTGTAGTCCAGCGTGCGCCCGTCGATGCGCGGCGGCGTGCCGGTCTTGAGCCGGTCGACCACGAGCGGGCGTTCGCGCAGGCGCGCGGCCAGGGTCACCGCAGGCGGATCGCCCATGCGGCCGGCCGCGTACTGCGTTTCGCCGATGTGCACCTTGCCGGCGAGGAAGGTGCCGGCGGTGAGCACCACGGCGGGTGCGTCGAAACGCAGGCCGGTGTTGGTGATCGCACCGCGCACCGCGTCGCCTTCGATCACCAGGTCGTCGACCGCCGCCTGGAACACGGTCAGGTTCGGCTGGTGCTCGACCGCGCGGCGGACGAAGGCGCGGTACAGCGCGCGGTCGGCCTGGGCGCGGGTGGCGCGCACCGCCGGGCCCTTGGAGGCATTGAGGCGGCGCCACTGGATACCGGCGGCGTCCGCGGCCCTGGCCATGATCCCGCCGAGCGCGTCGATCTCGCGCACCAGGTGGCCCTTGCCGATCCCGCCGATCGCCGGATTGCAGCTCATCGCGCCGACCGTATCGATGCTGTGGGTGAGCAGCAGGGTGCGCGCACCGGCGCGCGCCGACGCCAGCGCGGCCTCGGTGCCGGCATGGCCGCCGCCGATCACGATGACGTCGTAGCGATGGAAGTCTCGGTTCATGGGGTCG
>JAEXAG010000061.1 GCA_023394655.1 Pseudomonadota bacterium | reverse complement strand
TCCCGATGCGGCTGGCCGACAGCCTGCGTCAGGCCAGGACACGGCGCGGCACGCCGCTGGTGATCGCCGAGGAAACCTGGCTGCCGCACCGGCTGGGCGCGGAACCCGCCGAGCGCGCGCTGCCGGTACTGCGTTTCGGCATCGCCGGCATCGCCATCGCCCTGGCGCTGCTCTGGGCCGCGCGTCGGCGGCCCCGGCTGGTGGCCGGCTTCTCGGTCGCCTTCTGGGCGCTGTGCGGGCTGCTGGGCGTGTTGATGCTCTACCTGTGGCTGGGCAGCGCGCACTGGGCGGCCTGGCGCAACCACAACCTGCTGCTGATGAGTCCGCTGGCCTGGCTGCTGCTGCCCGGCGGCTGGGCGCTGCTGCGCGGCCGCGCGCCGGGGCGCGTCTTCCGCATCGCGCTGATCGCGGTGACCGCGCTGGCCCTGCTTTCGCTGCCGCTGGCGGTCATCGGCATCGACGTGCAGCGCGGCGGCATGTGGATCGCCGCGTGGCTGCCCATCCATCTGGCGCTGGCGGCGATCTGGCTGCGTCGCCGGAGTACCGCACCGTGAGCGCCTCGGTCCCCCTGCCCTCGGGCGTGGTCAATTGCGCGGTGTATCGCGATGGCCGGCGCGAGGACATCTCGCTGGATGCGATCAGCGACGCGCTGGCGCGAGAGGACGACGGCTTCGTCTGGGTCGGGCTGTGCGAACCGGGCGAGGAGCTGCTGGACAAGCTGCAGGAAGAGTTTTCCCTGCACGACCTGGCCATCGAGGACGCCCACAACGCGCACCAGCGGCCGAAGGTGGAAAGCTTCGGCAACAGCGTGTTCCTCGCCGTGCATACCGCGCAGCTGGTGGACGAGCACGTCCGCTTCGGCGAGACCCACGTGTTCTTCGGCAAGCGCTTTCTGGTCACCGTGCGCCACGGGGCATCGCTGACCTTCGCCTTCGTCCGCCAGCGGCTGGAGCGCGAGCCGGAAACCCTGAAGCTCGGCCCGGCGGTGGCACTGCACGGAGTGCTCGATTTCATCGTGGACAACTACGAGCCGATCATCGACGACTTCCAGCTGGAACTGGACGAACTCGAACGCGAGATCTTCGACGAGGATTTCCGCCGCGATACCGTGCATCGCCTGTACACGCTGCGAAAGGAGCTGACCCAGATGCGCACGGCAGTCGCGCCGATGCAGGACATCCTTTCGCAGTTGATGCGTTCGGAGTCCCTGGGCATCCCCGACGAGGCCAAGCCCTACTTCCGCGATGTCCGCGACCATGCCGGCCGCACCATCGACATCATCGACGTGCTGCGCGAAACCGCCGGTGCCGCGATGAGCGTGAACCTGGCGCTGGTGAACCACGCCCAGGGCGAAGTCGTGAAGCGGCTCGCCGGCTGGGCCGGCTTGCTGGCGCTGCCCACGCTGGTCGCCAGCTGGTACGGCATGAACTTCCAGCACATGCCCGAACTGGCCCCGCGCTGGGCCTACCCGGCGCTGGCCGGCACCGTGGCGGTGGCCTGCGTGGTGCTCTATCGCTACCTGAAGAAGGTGCGCTGGCTCTGAGCCGGGCTCACTGCCCGGCCATCATCCTCAACACCTGTCCCAGCCCGTAGGCGATCACCGTGCCGGTGGCATAGCCGACCGTGCCGAGCAGCACGCCCACCGGCGCCAAGGTCGGGTGGAATGCCGCCGCGACCACGGGCGCCGAGGCCGCCGCGCCGATGTTGCCCTGGGAGCCAATGGCGAAGTAGAACAGCGGCGCCTTCACCATCCGCGCGGCCGCCCACAGCACGAGGATGTGGGTGAGCATCCAGATCACGCCGATCAGCAGCAGTTCCGGGCGATCGGCCAGATGCATGAAGTCCATCTGCATGCCGATGCAGGCGATCAGGAAATACAGGAACACCGTGCCCAGCTTCGATGCCCCGGCGTTCTCCAGCTTGCGGGCGCGGGTGAAGCTCAACAACAGCCCTGCCAGCGTGGAGATCACCACCACCCAGACGAAGGGCGCGTCCAGGCTGAACTGGCCGGACCAGGGCGCATTGGCCTTGAACCAGCCCGCCGCGGGCTCGGCGATGGCATGGGCCAGTCCGACGATGCCGAAGGCGACCGCCACGATCACCATCAGGTCGGTGAGCGTGGGGATGCGCGCGTTGGCGGCCTCGTAGGCGGCGATGCGCGCCTTCATCTCGTCGATGGCGCGGGTATCGGCACCGCTGCGGGCATCGATCTGCGCCGCACGGTTGGCGAGGAACAACAGAGTGGCCATCCACAGGCTGGCGATGGCGACATCCACCACCGCGAACTGGCCGAAGAGCGTGGCGTCGACTTCGTAGATCTCGCGGATCGCCACCATGTTGGCGCCACCGCCGATCCAGCTGCCCGAAAGCGCGGCCATGCCCTTCCAGGTATCCCCGGCCACTACCGCCGGCCAGATCCATTCCATCAGCTGGAAGGCGACGATCGCGCCCAGCACGATGCCCAGCGTGCCCGCGGCGAACACGAACAGCAGCTTCGGCCCGAGCTTGATGACCCCCTTCAGGTCCACCGAGAGCGTCAGCAGCACCAGCGCCGCCGGCAGCAGGATGCGGCTGGCGACGGGGTTGTACAAGGCGCTGTTCTCGCCGTCGATCAGGCCGACGGTGTTGTAGATCGCCGGCACGAAGTAGCACAGCAGCAAGGCCGGCACCCAGGCGAAGAACTTCTTCCAGAACGGCGTGGGGCCCGAGGCCAGCCAGAAGATCAGGCCGAGCGTGGCGGCGATGAGGCCGAAGACGACGATGTCGTTGGTGATGAGCGCGGCGTTGGCGGTTTCGGGCATTGCGTGGGCCTTCGGTAGATGGGGTCGGCGGCGTGCCCGTTTCGACGGGTCGGCGAGGTTTCAGCGGCACGCCCGCGGGCCGGATCCGTTCCGGCCGGCGGGCGCGCATCCGGCGTCATTCGCCGATGTGCTTCTTCAGCCAGGCGTTGACGGTCTCGTGCCACTGGATGCTGTTGTGCGGCTTCAGCACCCAATGGTTCTCGTCGGGGAAGTACAGGAACTGCGATTCCACGCCCTTGCGCTGCAGCGCGGTGAAGGCGGAGATGCTCTGGTCGATCGGCACGCGGAAATCGAGGTTGCCACCGACGATGAGCGTCGGCGTCTTCCACTTGCCGACGTGGCGCGCCGGGTTGAAGCGCTCGTAGGCTTCCGGCTTGTCCCACACGGTGCCACCGAACTCCCACTCGGTGAACCAGAGTTCCTCGGTCACCAGGCCCATCGAGCGGGTGTCGAACACACCGTTGTGGGTGACCAGGCATTTGAACGGCGTGCTGCCATCGGCGTTGAACCAGTTGCCGGCGATCCAGTTGGTCATGTAACCGCCGTAGCTGGCACCGAGCGCGCAGGCACGATCGCCGTCCAGCCACGGGTACTTCTGCTGCGCGGCGGCCCAGCCCTTCTGCAGGTCTTCCAGCGGGCGGTCGCCCCAGTGGCCGGAGATGGCATCGGTGAATGCCTGGCCGTAACCGGTGGAACCGTGGAAATCGACCATCACCACCGCATAGCCCTGTCCGGCGTAGGTCTGCGGGTTCCAGCGGTAGCTCCAGCCATCGCCGAAGCTGCCCTGCGGGCCGCCGTGGATGAGGAAGGCCACCGGATACTGCTTGCCCGGCTGCCAGTTCCACGGCTTCACCACGTAGGCGTGCACGGTGTTGCCGTTCCAGCCCTTGAAGGAGAACTGCTCGGCATCGCCGAAGCGGACCCCACCGAGCTGGTCGCCGGCGGAAGGCGTCAGCGCGCGCGCCTGCCCGCCCGAAGCCGGCATCACGAACAACTGGTCGCCGGATTTCAGGCTGTTGCGGGAGAACACCAGGCGGCCGGCGGCGCTGTCCACGCTGCCGAGGCTGCCATCGCCGGCCAGCTTGCGGACCTTGCCGCTGGCGATGTCGATGGCGAACAGCGGCCGCTGCCCGACGTCCTGAGCGGTGGCGTAGAGGGTGCGGCCATCGTCGGACAGGGTGATGCCATCGACCGAACGATCCCAGTCCGGCGCGATCTCGCGGATGCTGCCGCTAGCAAGGTCCATCGCCATCAGGGCGTGGCGGTCGGCCTCGAAGCCGGGGCGCTTCATTGCCCAGTAATACAGCGTCTTGCCGTCGTGGCTGAACACCGGGCCGGCGTCCCAGGCCGGGTTGGCGACGGTCAGGTTGCGCGGCGCGGCGCGGCCATCGGCATCGACCAGATGGATGTCGAAGTTGGTGCTCCACGGCTGGCCGTGGCCGGCGGGACGCACGCTCACCGCCAGCTGCCTGCCATCGGGCGACCAGGCCACGTCGGACATGTCGCCGAAGGGCTTGGAGGGGATGTCGCCCTGCAGCTCGCCACTGACGAGTACCGCCTGCGTGGCCGGCGCATCGCCCAGTGGCACGACGAACAGGCGGTTCATGCGGCCATCGGCCCAGGTATCCCAATGGCGGACGAACAGCTCGTCGTAGAGCACGCCGGTGGTCTTGAGCGCACCCGCGGCCTCGTCGCGTGACTTGCTGCAGGCCAGGTCGGCGGCGCAATCGGGATGGACGGCCAGCGCGACGGCCACGCGGTCATTGGCGGGCGAAAGCTTGTAGCCATCGATGCCGAGCGGCAGCGCGGTCACCGCGCGCGGCTCGCCACCGGCCAGCGGCACCACATGGAGCTGGGTGCTGCCGCCCTTGGCGGAGAGGAAGTACACGCTGCGGCCATCACGCGAGAACGCGGGCGAGTGGACGCTCCAGCCTTCCGGGGTGATGCGCCTGGCGGCACCGCCCGCCGCCGGCACCGACCACAGCGCGGTGCTGGCCTTGAGATCGCCGTCCACGCTGCGGCGCACGTACACGACGGTCTTGCCATCGGGCGAGATCGACGGCGAGGAATAGCGTTCGAGCGTCACCATGTCCTGCACGGTGAATCCGCGCTGGGCAGTGGCGGGCTGGGCCTGCGCGAAGGCGGGAAGCGCGCCGGCAAGCGCGAGCGGCAGGAGGGCGTGGCGAAGCAGCATCGTCGTCGTTCCGTGCAGGGTCGAAACGCCGATCTTAACGCGAGTGCCGCCGCATCCCGCCCGCCGGCATCACTCCGATCGCGCGCCGCCGATGTGCCGGCCGAGGAAGTCCAGCAGCTTGCGCTGGTATTCGAGGCGGTTGGC
>JAEXAG010000025.1 GCA_023394655.1 Pseudomonadota bacterium | reverse complement strand
TCGTCATCAAGCCCGCGGGACATGATCCGGGCCGACGTGCGGACGGACTGCCGGATCACTGGCGCGGGCCGGGCGAAGTCTGCAGGCCGTTCGCGCTGAAGCCCGCGCCGGCGCCGCAGGCGGCGCTGGAAGTGCGCGTGTTCGGGGACCCGCAGCCGAAAACGGCAGTGGACGTCGATCATTACCGGCGCAGCATCGTCGAGCCGCTGGCAGGCCGCACGCGGGCGCGGCTGGGCCTGTCGCTCGGCGACATCGTGGACGACGACCTCTCGCTGTACCCGGAAATGATCGAGGTGACGGCATCGCTCGGCATTCCCTGGCTGCATGCGCCGGGCAACCACGATCTGGATTTCGATGCCGGAGACGAAGGCTCGCTGGCCACCTTCGGCGCGCATTTCGGGCCGGACACCTTCGTCTGGGAAGAGCCGGAGGCGGCGTTCGTCGTGCTCGACAACGTGATCTGGCAGCCGCATTCCACGCCGAAGTACATCGGCGGCTTCCGGGCTTCGCAGCTGGCCTTCCTCGAAGCGTATCTGGACGATGCACCACGCGACCGATTGCTGGTGCTGGCGATGCACATCCCGTTGTTCGAGCCCGCCGGGCGCGACACCTTCCGCGATGCCGACCGCGAACGTCTGTTCGGGCTGCTGCGCGGTTTCCCGCGGGTGCTGGTGCTGAGCGCCCATCACCACACCCAGCAGCACGTCTTCCACGCTGCCGACAGCGGCTGGCAGGGCGCGAATCCGTTGCACGAATACAACGTCGGGGCCACCTGCGGTGCGTTCTGGTCCGGTGCGCCGGATGCCCGGGGCATTCCCGATGCGACCATGGCCGACGGCACGCCGCACGGCCACGCGGTGCTGGAAATCGGGCAGGGCGGCGATTACCGCCTGCGCTGGCAGCCGGCGCGCGCGGGCGTGCATCCGTGGATCGGCCTGCATGCGCCGCGCGTGTTGCGCCAGGGCGCGTATCCGGCCTGGGGCGTGTACGCCAACGTGTGGATGGGCATGGACGACACCGAAGTCGAATATCGGGTGGATGGCGGCGAGTGGATGCCCATGCGCAAGGTGCTGCAGCCCGATCCCGCGCTCCTGCTGGAGAATGCACGCGATGACCTGGCCGAGGCATTGCGCGGCTTCGACCGCTCGCCGGAGGCGGTGCCTTCCAGCCATCTGTGGCGCGGCGCATTGCCGACTTCACTGGCGACCGGCGAACACGTCGTTGAGGTTCGTGCCCGCGACCGCTGGCACGGCTGGCAGGACGCACGCATCCGCTATCGCCTGGACGCGGCGGAACCCTGATCGGGGAGGCGCCGTTCGGGTACGGCGCGGTGATTCAGCCCTCGAAGGCCTGCAGCTTCAGTGGGGTGCCGGCGGCTTCCAGCGCTGCATCCGCCTCGATCTCCAGCGGCAACACCGCGAGCGCATTCCGGCCCGCGACCGATGCGATCTTGCCGATCGCCCGCCCGGCCTGCTCGACGTCCGTGCCGGCCTCCGGCGGCGCATCCGCCTGCAGCAGGCGCAGTCCGCGCTTGGCCTGGCCGAGGAAGTGGGTGCGGGCGACGATTTCCTGCCCTGGGTAGCACCCCTTCTTCACGCTGAAGGCGGCCAGCCGGTCGAGCGAAAGTTGTTGCGGCGTCCACTGGGCGGATTGCGCCTCGGCCAGCCGCGGCAGGCCGGCGCGGAGATCGGCACTGCGCCATTCCGGGTTTTCCGCGGCGGGGGCCGCATCGGGCGCGCCGGGAACGACGTGCAGCAATCGGCCCCCCGGCCAGCGCAGCGTCAGTCCGCCCTCGGCATCGCCGATGACACGCCCCGCAGGCGCTTCGGCACCACCGTGGCTGCCCTCGACCCGCAGGTCGTTGCGCACTTCCAGCTTCACCTTGGCGCGGAACACGTATTTGCGCAGGTCTTCGGCCAGCGCGGCGGGCGGGTGATCCGGCAGGAGCAGCCACAGCGTGGCGGCGTCCAGCCGCAGCAGGGCGAACAGCGCGATGAGCCGGCCCTTGGCGTTGAGCCAGCCGTTCCACTGCCACTCGCCATCGCCCAGCAGGGCGACATCGTTCATGAATTGGGCCTGCGCGAACTTCGGCGCATCCGGGCCGGTCAGGGCAAGGATGCGGTGGCCGGGCAGTGCGATGCGGCCGCCTTCGACTTCGGTCGGGTTGTCGGACATTGTTGCAACGCCGTAAACTAAACGAATTGTGAAGAAGACGATGATAGGCCAGGAAGTCCCGCAACCCGTACCGACGGACGAAGCTGCCCGGGTGTCGCCGGCCGATTCCGGCATCGCGCCCGAGCGCCTGCCGGTGGAAATCGGCGGCCGCGAGGGCCCGGAGCCGACCCGTTACGGGGATTGGGAAAAGAACGGACGCTGCATCGATTTCTGAAACAGGATCGCCGGCCTGCCGTGTCCGGTTCCGGGGCGTGCAGGGCGGCGGTGTCGTAGCCACGCGGCGCTGCCGCCCAGCCCGGAGACTGCCAAGCCCATGGCAAGCCAAAAACGTCCGTTGTCGCCCTTCATGCTGGGGCAGACGTATCGGTTCCAGAT
>JAEXAG010000002.1 GCA_023394655.1 Pseudomonadota bacterium | reverse complement strand
CGCGGATAGCGGTCGCAGGTCATGACGATCTGCTGGCGGCCGTCGAAGAGCATGTTGAAGACGTGGAAGAACTCTTCCTGCGTGCGGTCCTTGCCGGCGAAGAACTGGATGTCGTCGATCAGGAGCGCATCCACCTTCTGGAAACGCAGCTTGAACTTGTCCACGGCGCGCCGGTCCGGGTCCTGCAGCGCGCGCATGAACTCGTTGTAGAACTCGTTGGAGCGCAGGTAGAGCACCTGCGCGGCCGGATTGCGGCGCCGGATCTCGTTGCCGGCGGCGAACATCAGGTGCGTCTTGCCGAGGCCGGTGCCGCCATAGAGCAGCAGCGGGTTGTGCAGGCGGTCGCCGGGCTTCTGCGCGGCCTGCCAGGCGGCGGCACGCGCCATCTGGTTGCTGCGGCCTTCGACGAAGTTCTCGAAGTGGTAGTAGTGGTCGAGGTTGCCCTGGAAGGGTTCCGCGACGGCCGCGGCGACCGTGGCCGGACCGGGTGCAGCCGGGGTTGCCGCCGGTTTCGGCGCGGCGGGCAGGGCGCCGATCTGCAGTTCCACGCCGGATAGGCCGCCGAAATGGATCGCCAGCTCCCGGATCCGGCCGAGGTGGCGATCGCGGACTTCCTCGAGGATGAAGGTATTGGGCGCGAAGAGGTGCAGGGTGTCGCCCTGTGCCCGCGCCTGCAGCGGCTTCAGCCAGCTGTGCAGTTCCTCCAGCGGGAGCTCGGTCGCCAGGCGCTCCATGCACTGGGCCCAGACATCGGGGCCGGTGGAAGCGGGGACATGGGGACTCGGGCTCATCGACGGCGGGTTCCGGGAATGACGCTGACCGGCCAGCCGGGGCTGGACGGTGCACAGGGCGGGAATCTCCCAGATTACCACCCCGCGAGGCCCCCGGCAGCCGCCATCGGAACCGGGGTATTGACGGGAAAGCCGTTGGCGGGCTAAAGTTCCGGGTTCAGTTTTTCACATCTACATGGCATCGACATGGCCACCAAGCGTACCTTCCAGCCCAGCATCATCAAGCGCAAGCGCGACCACGGCTTCCGTGCCCGCATGAAGACGGCCGACGGCCGCAAGATCCTGGCCCGTCGCCGCGCCAAGGGCCGCAAGGTCCTGTCCGCCTGATCCATTGTCGCCGGCCTGTCCGGCGGCAAGGTCGGTGGATGCGCGCAAGCCGCGCGCCGTCCCCTGCGATGAGTGATCCCGCACCCGCCCGTTTCCCGAAAACGGCGCGGGTGCGTTTGCCTGCGCAGTATGCGCGGGTATTCAAGTCCGGCCGCCGCCAGCAGCACGCCGCCATGAGCCTGCATCGGCTCGAGGGCGGTGATGGCGCCCGCCTCGGGATGGCGGTCTCGCGCAAGGTGGATCCGCGTGCGGTCGGTCGCAACCGCATCAAGCGGATCCTGCGCGAAACCTTCCGCCGGCATCGCCCGGCGATGCGTCCCGGCGACATCGTGGTGGTCCTGCGGCCGATGGCCGCGACGCTCGGCAACGCGGCGCTTTCGGCACTG
The DNA here is from genome assembly GCA_023394655.1 of Pseudomonadota bacterium. GTDB lineage: Bacteria > Pseudomonadota > Gammaproteobacteria > Xanthomonadales > Xanthomonadaceae > Solilutibacter. The sequence goes on along the minus strand of JAEXAG010000002.1, from coordinate 3,475 downwards.
TTCCTCGAGCTCTTGCGACGCTCGGGCGCGTTGCCGCCCACCGGCCCGACCGGCACAATGCAGGCCGCTCCACCCCCCAACCCGTCCCCTTTGGCCGTTCCGCCACGGCCCGAATCGAGCACGCCCGAATGAACCAGTCCCGCCGTTTCCTGATCGTCGCCTGGTTGATGGTGGCCGTGCTCCTGTGGATGGAGTGGGGCAAGGAGCAGCAGGCCGCGCGTGCCCCGGCGCCGCGCGCCACCACGGTGCAGGCGATGCCGGACATGGTGCCGGGCCAGGCGCCGACGATCCCCGGCAGCGCCGCCCCGGCGATCCCGGGTGCGCCGCAGACGAGCGCCGCTCCGCCGCCGGCAGCGGGCGGGCAAACCGTCACCGTCAGCACCGACGTGCTGCGGCTGGTGCTCGATGGCGGCAGCGTTCGCCAGGCCGACCTGCTGGCCTATCCGCAGACCCGCGCCGAAGGCAGCGCCCCGGTGCGCTTGCTCGATGACGAGGCCGGCCGCTATTACGCCGCGCAGAGCGGCTGGGTGGGGCAGGCCGGCTCCGCGGCGCCCACCCACCAGTCCGGTTTCCGTCCGGTCGAGCCGGACAAGGCCTACATGCTGGCCGCGGGCCAGGACACGGTGGATGTACCCTTCATCTGGGCTGGCGAGGATGGCGTCAGCATCCGGCGCACCTACACGCTCAGCCGCGGCAGCTACGTGGTCGGCGTGCGCGACGAAGTGGCCAATGCCGGCAGCAAGCCCTGGAACGGCTACGTGTACCGCCAGCTGGTGCGGACCCCGCCGCAGATCACCGCGAGCATGTTCCACCCGGAAACCTACAGCTTCAACGGCGCCACCTGGTGGAGCCGCGAGGGCGGCTACCAGCGCCGCCCGTTCAAGGATTTCCTGGACGATGGCAAGCTCAACCAGACCATCGGGGCGGGCTGGCTGGCCATGCTCCAGCATCATTTCTTCACCGCCTGGATCCCGCAGCCCGACCAGCAGGCGCTGTATGCGCTGGACCAGCGCGGGCCGCTGGCCTCGGTGGCGGCGACCGGCCCGCAGTTCAACGTCGCGCCGGGGCAGAAGGCCGAAACCGCCGCGCGCCTGTGGGTCGGGCCCAAGCGCGTCGACCAGATCAACGCGGCCCAGGTTCCCGGCCTCGACCGCGCGGTGGATTACAGCCGTTTCTCGATCTTCGCCGTGCTCGGCCAGGGCCTGTTCTGGGTGCTCTCGCGCCTGCACGACATGATCGGCAACTGGGGCTGGGCGATCATCGGCCTGGTGATGCTGCTGCGCATCGTGCTGTTCCCGCTCTCCAACGCGCAGTACAAATCGGCGGCGAAGATGCGCCGCTTCCAGCCGCGCCTGCAGCAGCTCAAGGAACGCTACGGCGATGATCGCCAGAAGTTCCAGCAGGCGATGATGGAGCTTTACCGCACCGAGAAGATCAACCCGATGGGCGGCTGCCTGCCGATCATCCCGCAAATCCTGATCTTCATGACCCTGTACTGGGTGCTGTCCGAAGCGGTGGAACTTCGCCATGCGCCGTGGATCGGCTGGATCCAGGATCTCACCGCGCGCGACCCCTACTTCATCCTGCCGGTGATCAACGCCGCGATCATGATCGCCACCCAGCACCTGATGCCGATGACGCCGGGCATGGACCCCATGCAGCAGCGCATGCTCAAGCTGATGCCGGTGGTGTTCGGCGTGCTGTTGGCCTTCCTGCCTTCCGGCCTGGTGCTCTACCAGGTGGCGAACGGCGGCCTGACCCTGCTGCAGCAGTGGTACATGATGAAGAAGTACGGTGAAGCCGAAAGCAAGCCGGCCGTCGCCAAGGCGAGGAAGTGATGCCGGCCGCAGCGGGCCGCCGCTGAGGCGAGGGCGCGGTCGATGAGCGCTTCCGGCCCGGCCCCCGACCGCGACACCATCGCCGCGATCGCCACTGCGCCGGGGGCGGCGGGCGTTGGCATCCTGCGGCTTTCCGGCCCCCGCGCGATCGCCATCGCCGAAGCGGTCTGCCGCCGCCGGCTCGCGCCGCGGCGCGCCACCCATGCCCCCTTCCGCGACGCCGCCGGCGAGGTGATCGACGACGGCATCGCGATCACCTTCCCGGCGCCGGCATCGTTCACCGGCGAGGACGTGGCCGAATTGCAGGCGCACGGCAGCCCGGTGTTGCTGCAGCGCCTGCTCGACCAACTGATCGTCCGCGGTGCGCGCCAGGCGCGGCCCGGCGAGTTCAGCGAACGCGCCTTCCTGGAAGGCCGCATCGATCTGGTCCAGGCCGAAGCCATCGCCGATCTGGTCGCCGCCGGCAGCGAACAGGCCGCGCGCGCGGCGCGGCGGTCGCTCGAAGGCGCGTTCTCGCGGGAAGTGGAAGCGGTCGCCGCAGGCCTGATGGCCTTGCGGGTGCAGGTGGAAGCCGGCATCGATTTCGCCGACGAGCCGCTGGACACCCTTTCCGATGCCCGCCTCGGCGCAGGGCTCGAAACCCTGCGCGGGGAACTGGACGGCTTGATCGCCCGCGCCGAGGCCGGCCAGCGCCTGCGCGATGGCCTGCACGCGGTGATCGTCGGCCCGCCGAATGCCGGCAAGAGCTCGCTGCTCAATGCCCTGGCGCGACAGGAACGGGCGATCGTCACCGACGTGCCCGGCACCACCCGTGATGTCCTGCGCGAAGTGGTCCGCCTGGGTGGCGTGGAGCTGACCCTGATCGATACCGCCGGCCTGCGCGACACCGGCGACCACATCGAACGCGAAGGCATCCGCCGGGCGCGTGCCGAGCTGGAACGCGCCGATCTCGCGCTGGTGGTGCTGGATGCCCGCGAGCCCGTGCCGCCCGGCTGGGACGAGGCCGCGCTGGCCGGCGTCCCGCACGTCCTGCGCCTGCACAACAAGGCCGACCTGCTGCCGGCCGATGCGCCGCCGGCGGACGGCGTGTTGCGCATCTCGGTGCATCGAGGCGACGGTCTGGACGCGTTGGAAGCGGCAGTGCGCGCCATCGCCGGCACCGGGCAGGAAGCGGGCGAGGGTGGTTTCAGTGCCCGCGCCCGCCACGTGCGCGCCCTGGCGAGCTGCGCCGATTGGCTGGCCGGCGCCGCCACCGAACTGGCTTCGGGCCAGCCGGAACTGGCCGCGGAATCGCTGCGGCTGGGGCAGGACGCCCTGGGCGGGATCCTGGGCCGGACCCTGCCCGACGACTTGCTTGGCGAAATCTTCGGCACCTTCTGCGTCGGGAAATGAGAACCATCCGCATCGCTTCCGCTTCACCCGGCGTACACTATCCGGAGAAGTAGGGCGCTCGCCGCGCTTTCTTGACTTCGATCAAACAGACGCAGGAAGGCAAACACACAATGCCCCTCGTCATCGAGGACTCCGCAATGACTACCGAAACGAAGGGTTACTACAACGACAAGGTCGTGCTCCAGTTCGCGATCGCCACGGTGATCTGGGGCGTCGTCGGCATGCTGGTGGGCGTGATCATCGCC
>JAEXAG010000129.1 GCA_023394655.1 Pseudomonadota bacterium | reverse complement strand
CGCCCTCGCCCACCGCCTGCAGCTTGCCGGCGCGATCGCGGCGCAGCGGCAGCACCGGATGGAACAGCGCATGCACCCCGACGCCACGCTCGGACAGCGCATTGGTCACGGAATCGACGAGGAAGGGCATGTCGTCATTGACGATCTGCAGCACGCTGCGCGGCGACTCCCAGCCGTGCTTGCCCGTTTCCGGATTGAACACGCGGATCGCGGCGCGGCCCGACTTGCGGGTCCGCGCGAAGGCCAGCGCATCGGCGGCAAGGGCGGCCCAGCCCTCCGCCGTCCGGCCTTCGAAATCCGCCGGCTGCATCCGCGCGTAGAGCGCCTCCGCGAAACGGCGCGCATCGGCATCCTTGCCAAGGGCGTCGAGCACGGTTTTCAACAAAACGGCAGGGGCACGCATTGCCTTGGCAACGCGCGGGGCGGCTTTCTTGCTTGTCATGACGTCTACCTGTGCAGGCGGAGTTGTGGATGACCGGTCAACGCAACCCGGTCTCGTTGCGGGCAATGACCAGGCGCTGGATCTCGCTGGTGCCCTCGTAGATTTCGGTGATCTTGGCGTCGCGGAAATAACGCTCGATCGGCATTTCCTTGCTGTAACCCATGCCGGCATGGATCTGCACGGCCTGGTGCGCGATCCACATCGCCGCTTCGGAGGCGGTCAACTTGGCCACCGCGGCCTCGGTGCTGAAACGCTCGCCCCGGCCCTTCTTCCACGCCGCACGCATGGTGAGCAGGATCGAAGCATCGAGCTTGCACTTCATGTCGGCGATCTTGGCCTGGGTCATCTGGAACGCGCCGATCGGCTGGCCGAAGGCCTTGCGCTCCTTGACGTACTCGAGCGTGGCCTCGTAGGCGGCGCGGGCGATGCCGATGGCCTGGCTGGCGATGCCGATGCGGCCGGCATCCAGCACGCTCATCGCGATCTTGAAGCCCTGGCCTTCCTCGCCCAGCACCTCGTCGGCGCGGACGAGGTAATCGGTGAACTCGATCTCGCAGGTGGCGCTGGCGCGGATGCCGAGCTTCGGTTCGGTCTTGCCGCGATGGAAGCCCTCGCGGTCGGTATCGATGAGGAAGGCGGTGATGCCGCGCGCACCCTTGTCCGGATCGGTCATCGCGAACAGCACGATGTACTTCGCCACCGGGCCGGAGGTGATCCAGCTCTTCTTGCCGTTGACCACGAAGCTGCCATCGGACTGCTTCACCGCGCGGCAACGCATGGCGGTGGCATCGGAACCGGACTGCGGCTCGGTCAGCGCGAAGGCACCGATTTCCTTGCCCTCGGCGATCGCGCGCACGTACTTCTGCTTCTGCTCTTCCGTGCCGTGGGTCAGGATGCCGTTGCAGAACAGCGAGTTGTTGACCGACATGATGGTGCTGTGCGCGGCGTCGGCGGCGGCGATTTCAACCATCGCCAGCACGTAGGCGATCGGATCCATGCCCGCACCGCCGTATTCTTCCGGCACTTCGATGCCCATCAGGCCGTTCTCGCCCAGCAGGCGGATGTTGTCGAGGGGGAATTCGCCGGTCTGGTCGAAGTGCTCGGCGGACGGGCCGATCTTTTCCTGCGCGATGCGTCGCGCCACGTCCTGGATCATCAATTGCTCTTCGGTATGGCTGAAATCCACGGTCGACCCTCGGTATCTGAGATGAAAGCGCGATTGTAGCGCCAGCCGCCGGGCAGGACGCGCAGCACTTGACCCGGCGGGCAGCGGGCAGGACAATCCATCGCTGAATCCGAATGAAGCGATGAATATGGATCTCGAAGCCTGGTCGACCCGGCTCAAGGTGTTCGCCGATGCCACCCGCGTGCGCCTTCTCGCACTGCTCGCGCGCGAGGAACTCACCGTGGCCGAGCTCGCGGCCATCACCGGCCTCGCGCAGCCGCGAGTGTCCACCCATCTCGCCAAGCTGAAGGATGCCGCGCTGGTGCGCGACCGGCGCGCCGGTGTCTCCGCCTACTACCGATTCGACGAGGACGCGCTCGACCCTGCCCAGCTTACGCTCTGGCAGGCCTTGCGCGACGGTAGCCAGGATCCGCTGCTGGAACAGGATGCCGCGCGCCTGCCGCAGGTCCTTGCAAGCCGCGCCAGCGAACAGAACTGGGCCGACAACGTGGCCGGCGACATGGAGCGCCATTACTCGCCGGGCCGCACCTGGGAAGCACTGGCCCGCAGCGCGCTGCCGCTGCTCGATCCCGGCGACGTACTCGACATCGCCTCCGGCGACGGCGTGCTGGCGGAACTGCTGGCGCCGCACTCGGGGCGCTATGTCTGCCTCGATGCCAGCCGCCGGGTGGTCACCGCCGCCAGCGAGCGCCTGCGTGCACATGCCAACGTGGAAGTCCACGAAGGCGACATGCACGCCCTCGCCTACCCGGACGACAGTTTCGACTTGGTGGTGATGATGCATGCGCTGACCTATGCCGAGCGGCCCGCCGCCGCGGTCGCCGAAGCCGCGCGCGTCTTGCGCCCGGGTGGCCGCCTGCTGCTCTCGAGCCTGGGCAAGCACGCGCATGCCGCCGCCGTGGAGCCCTTCGGCCACCTCAACCTGGGCTTCACCCACAAGGAATTGCAGAAGTTCATCGAGAAGGCCGGACTGCGCCTGCTCGATGCGGGCACGGTGACCCGGGAACGCCGGCCGCCGCATTTCGAGGTCGTCGCGCTGATCGGAACCAAGCCTTGAATCCGGTGCGCTGGCATGCGCAGGAGCGGGTGGCCGCGCTGCAGTCCGCGCTGGCCGAACGCATCCTGGTGCTGGACGGCGCGATGGGCACCATGATCCAGCGCCACGGTCTGGAAGAGGCCGACTACCGCGGGGAGCGTTTCCGCGACGGCTACGACAGCCTGTTCGCGGCAGGTGCCGATCATGCGCACGGGCCCGGCTGCGGCTGCGAAGGCCATGACCAGCGCGGCAACAACGACCTGCTGACCCTGACCCGGCCGGACATCATCGGCGGCATCCATGCGGAATATCTCGCTGCCGGTGCCGACCTGATCGAGACCAATACCTTCAACTCGACGTCGGTCTCGCTGGCCGACTACCGGCTGCAGCATCTGGTGCGCGAACTCAACCGCGAGGGCGCGCGCCTGGCCCGCTCGGTCTGCGACGCCGCCGAGGCGAAGACGCCCGGCAAGCCGCGCTTCGTGGTCGGCGTGCTGGGGCCGACCAGCAAGACTGCTTCGCTCTCGCCCGACGTCAACCGCCCCGGCTTCCGCGCCACCTCGTTCGATGAGTTGCGCGCGGCCTATCGGGAAGCGGCCGAAGGTCTGATCGAAGGCGGTGCCGACATCCTGATGGTCGAGACGGTGTTCGACACGCTCAACGCCAAGGCCGCGCTGTTCGCCATCGAGGAGGCCTTCGATGCGCTCGGCGCGCGGCTGCCGGTGATGATCTCCGGCACCATCACCGACGCCTCGGGGCGCACGCTTTCGGGACAGACCGCCGAGGCGTTCTGGTATTCGCTTCGCCACGTGGAGCCGTTCGCCATCGGGCTGAACTGCGCGCTCGGGGCGAAGGAGTTGCGTCCGCATGTCGAGGCGATTTCGCAAATCGCCGACACCTTCGTCAGCGCGCATCCGAACGCCGGCCTGCCGAATGCGTTCGGCGGCTACGATGAAACACCCGAGCAGACCGCCGCGATCCTCGGCGAGTTCGCGCGCAGCGGCCTGGTGAACATCGTCGGCGGTTGCTGCGGAACGACGCCTGCGCATATCGCGGCGATCGCGCAGGCGGTGGAAGGCGTGACGCCGCGCCGGCCGTTGCAGTTGGAAGAAGCGGCGTGAGCATGCTTCTTCGCTGGTCGGCATCGCGGTGTCTCCGCCCGTGACACGCCCGGGCCAAACCGGGCAGGGTCTCCGCGAAAGTCCGGACACGAAACTCCACGCTCCTGGCAATGCGCAGGAGCCGATCAAATGACAGCACTCGCACGCCACACCCGCCTCTCCGGCCTCGAACCGCTGGTGATCACGCCGGAATCGAACTTCATCAACGTCGGTGAACGCACCAACGTCACCGGCAGCGCGCAGTTCAAGAAAATGATCCTGGAAGGGCGCTACGACGACGCGCTGGCCGTCGCGCGCCAGCAGGTCGAGAACGGCGCGCAGGTCATCGACGTCAACATGGACGAAGGCCTGCTCGATTCCGAGGCGGCGATGGTGACCTTCCTCAACCTGATGGCCGCCGAGCCCGACATCGCCCGCATCCCGGTGATGGTGGACAGCTCGAAATGGTCGGTGATCGAGGCCGGCCTGAAGTGCCTGCAGGGCAAGGGCATCGTCAACTCGATCTCGATGAAGGAAGGCGAGGCCGAGTTCTTGCGCCAGGCGCGGCTGGTGCGCCGTTACGGCGCCGCGGTGGTGGTGATGGCCTTCGACGAAGTCGGCCAGGCCGATACCGCCGCGCGAAAGATCGAAATCTGCTCACGCGCGTACAAGCTGCTGACCGAAGACATCGGCTTCCCGCCGGAAGACATCATCTTCGACCCCAACTGCTTCGCCATCGCTACCGGCATCGAGGAGCACGACAACTACGCGGTCGATTTCATCGAAGCCGCACGCGAGCTGCGTCGGCTGTTCCCGTACAGCCACATCTCCGGCGGCGTGTCGAACGTGTCGTTCTCGTTCCGCGGCAACGAGCCGGTGCGCCAGGCGATCCACGTGGTGTTCCTGTACCACGC
>JAEXAG010000074.1 GCA_023394655.1 Pseudomonadota bacterium | reverse complement strand
CAGGATGTTGAACACGTCCGGATGCGCCTTCTCCACCTCGTCGAGCAGGATCACGCTGTAAGGCCGGCGGCGCACGGCCTCGGTGAGATAGCCGCCTTCCTCGTAGCCGACATAGCCCGGCGGCGCGCCGATCAAGCGCGCGACGGAATGCTTCTCCATGAACTCGCTCATGTCGATGCGCACCATGGCATCGCTCGAGTCGAACAGGAATTCGGCCAAGGCCTTGGTCAGCTCGGTCTTGCCGACGCCGGTGGGCCCGAGGAACAGGAACGAACCGGACGGACGGTCGGGATCACTCAGCCCCGCGCGCGAGCGGCGCACGGCATCGCTGACCACCTTCACCGCCTCGTCCTGGCCGACCACGCGCGTGTGCAACTGCTCTTCCATCTTCAGCAGCTTCTCGCGCTCGCCCTCGAGCATCTTCGACACCGGAATGCCGGTCCAGCGGCTGACCACCTCGGCGATTTCCTCGGCGGTCACTTTGTCCTGGAGCAGCGTGAACCCGGTGGTTTCGGCCTCGTGCGCGGCGGCGAGCTGCTTTTCCAGTTCCGGCAGCTGCCCGTACTGGATCTCGCTCATGCGCGCGTAGTCCTGCGCGCGCTGCGCGGCTTCCAGTTGCAGGCGCGCGGCTTCGATCTGCTCCTTGATCCTGGTGGCGCCCTGCAGCGTGGCCTTTTCGGACTTCCAGATCTCGTCCAGATCGTTGTATTCGCGCTCCAGCGTGGCGATGTCGGCTTCCAGATCGGCGAGGCGCTGCTTCGAGGCGTCGTCGGTTTCCTTCTTCAGCGCCTCGCGCTGGATCTTGAGCTGGATCAGGCGCCGCTCCTTGCGGTCCAGCTCCTCGGGCTTGGAGTCGATCTCCATGCGGATGCGCGAGGCGGCTTCGTCCATCAGGTCGATGGCCTTGTCCGGCAACTGGCGATCGGCGATGTAGCGGTTCGACAGGGTGGCCGCGGCGACGATGGCCGGATCGGTGATCTCCACCCCGTGATGCACCGCGTAGCGCTCCTTCAACCCGCGCAGGATGGCGATGGTGTCCTCCACGCTCGGCTCGCCCACGAACACCTTCTGGAAGCGGCGTTCCAGCGCGGCGTCCTTCTCGATGTACTGGCGGTATTCGTCCAGCGTGGTCGCGCCGATGCAGTGCAACTCGCCGCGCGCCAGCGCGGGCTTGAGCATGTTGCCGGCATCCATCGCGCCATCGGCCTTGCCGGCGCCGACCATGGTGTGCATCTCGTCGATGAACAGGATGATCTGGCCCTCGCTCTTGGCGAGGTCGTTCAGCACCGCCTTCAGCCGTTCCTCGAACTCGCCGCGGTATTTCGCGCCGGCGATCAGCGCACCCATGTCCAGGCTCAGCACGCGCTTGCCGCGCAGGCCTTCGGGCACCTCGTTGTTGACGATGCGCTGGGCCAGACCTTCGACGATGGCGGTCTTGCCCACGCCCGGCTCGCCGATCAGCACCGGATTGTTCTTGGTGCGGCGTTGCAGCACCTGGATGCAGCGACGGATTTCCTCGTCGCGGCCGATCACCGGGTCAAGCTTGCCCCTCTCGTGGCGGGCGGTGAGATCGATGGTGTATTTCTCCAGCGCCTGGCGCTGGTCTTCGGCATTCTCGTCCTGCACTTTTTCACCTCCACGCATCTTGTCGATGGCGGCTTCGAGCCGCGCCTTGTCCACGCCCGCCGCGTTCAGCGCGCGCCCCGCCTCGCCGCCATCCTCCAGCGCGGCCAGCAGGAACAGTTCGCTGGCGATGAAGGCATCGCCACGCTGCTGCGCCAGCTTGTCGGTGACGTTGAGCAGGCGCGAGAGATCGTTGCTGATGCTGACCTGCCCGGCCTGACCGCTGACCCGGGGCAGGCGCTCCAGCACTTCGCCGAGGCGTTCGCGCAGCAGCGGCACGTTGACGCCGGCCTGCGAGAGCAGCGGCCGACTGCCGCCGCCCTGCTGGTCCAGCAGCGCCACCAGCAAGTGGGCAGGCTCGATGATCGAATGGTCGCGTCCCACGGCAAGCGATTGCGCATCGGCAAGCGCCTGCTGGAAGCGGGTGGTGAGTTTGTCCATGCGCATGGCAGGCTCCGGAACAAAGGGCGGACAGTGCCGCGATGGCCTGTAAATGGTGCCCGGCGCGGGTGAAATCAATGTCGTGGCCCGCCCGCACGCGCGATGCCGGCCGGTGCGCCGCTCCCATCGACGGGCCGGTTTCTCGCATCCATCACGGCCACCGCGCAAGACTGCAACGCCCACCGATCGGAGGCCCGCATGAGCCACCACGACCACGAAGAGCAGCACAAGACCCTGGCCAAGCTGGCCGGCAAGTTCGGCACCGCGATGCTCGCCAGCACCGATGCCGACGGCCACCTCGTCGCCCGGCCGATGACGCCGCTGGGCGATGAATTCGACGGCGGCTTCTGGTTCGCCACCGAGCGCGACAACCCGGTCGTCGCCCAGGTGGAGGCGCAGCCGGCGGTCAACGTCAGCTGCATGCACGAAGGCGACAACCACTTCCTCTCGGTCAGCGGCAAGGCCCGCATCGTCACCGACCGCGACCAGATCAAGCGCCTGTGGAGCAAGCCGATGGATGCCTTCTTCGAGGGCGGCCCGGACGACCCGAACGTCTGTCTGGTGCGCGTCGATGCCGACCAGGCCGACTACTGGGACGGCCCGGGCAACCTGCTGACCAAGCTGGCGTTCTTCGCCACCGTCGCCACCACGGGCAACCACGAGGCGCTGAGCGACAGCGGTACCGTCAAGCTGTAAGCCGCCTCAAGCGCCGGTCAATCGATCCAGGCAAGCGTCGCCATGCGCCCGCTGCGGCCATCGCGACGGTGGGAAAAGAAGCGCCCCGCCTCGCCGATCGTGCAATGCCCCCCGCCATGGATGGCAGTGGGCGCCATGCCGGCCGCCACGAGCCGCCGCCGCGCCAGTGCGTACAGATCGACGCGCCAGTGGCCGGGGCGGGTCGGGATGAAGGCGGACGCGCCACCCGGATCCGGCCCGACGAAGGCCTCGCGCACTTCCTCGCCGATTTCGTAGGCCTCGGGACCGGCCGCCGGCCCCAGCCAGGCGATCAGGCGATCCGCCGGCACCGCCATCGCTGCCAGCGTCGCCTCCAGCACGCCGCCGGCCAAGCCGCGCCAACCGGCGTGCGCCACGCCGATCCCGCTGCCATCGCGGGCCGCAAACACCACCGGCAGGCAATCGGCGGTCAGGATCGCCAGCACCACGCCGCGCGCATCGGTGACGGCGGCGTCGGCCTCCGGCTCATCGCGGCCGACATCGCCGTCGACATCGCGCTCGTCCGGATCGATCGCCGCTCCCGGCGCACCGACGATCTCAACCGCAGCGTCGGCATCGAAGCGCGCCACCGCTGCGCCATGCACCTGCCGCAGCCAGCGCGGCGCGGACGGCAGCGCCAGCGCGTCGACCAGCACGGCCCGGTTCCGGGTCACGGCCTCGATGTCGTCGCCGTTGCGGATGCCCAGGTTGAGGCGGTCGAACGGCGGCCGCGACACGCCCGGCCCGTGACGCAGGGTGGTCAGCGCGCGGATTCCCGCAGGCGCCGGCCAGTCCGCGTCGATCCAACCCTTCATCGACGCTGCGCGTCCTCGAAGGCCGCTGTGTCGTCCCGCAGCGCGCGCATCAGGGCGCGCATGTCCTCGGGCAAGGGGGCCTCGCAGCGCACCGGCTGGCCCGTGATCGGATGCGCGAATTCCAGCACTTCGGCATGCAGGGCCTGGCGCCGGAAGCCGCGCAGCGCCTCCACCAGCGCATCGGTCGCGCCCTTGGGCAGCTTGAGCGGCCCGCCGTAGAGCGGATCGCCGATGATCGGATGCTTCAGGTGCTGCATGTGCACGCGGATCTGGTGGGTGCGGCCGGTCTCGAGCCGGCATTCCAGCGCGGTGTGGGCGCGGAAGCGTTCGCGCAGGCGGTAGTGTGTGATGGCTTCGCGGCCGTCCTCGCGCACGGTCATGCGCAGGCGGTCGCGCGGGTGGCGGTCGATCGCCGCCGCGATGCTTCCGCCGGAGACCATGGAACCGCCGACGATCGCCAGGTACTGCCGGTGCACGTCGCGAGCGGCGAGCATCTCCACCAGCCGGGTCTGTGCCGGCAGTGTGCGCGCCACCACCATCACCCCGGAAGTGTCCTTGTCGAGCCGGTGGACGATGCCCGCGCGGGCCAGCGCACGCAGGCCCGGATCGCGGTGCAGCAGCGCGTTCACCAGGGTGCCGTCGGGATTGCCCGCGCCCGGATGCACCACCAGCCCGGCCGGCTTGTCGATGACGAAGATCGCCTCGTCCTCGTGGAGGATGTCCAGCGGAATGTCCTGCGGCAGCGCCTCGGTCTCGATGCCGAGCGTGGCCTCCAGGCGCACTTCCTCGCCACCGTGGACCAGATCGCGCGGGCGCGCCGGCTTGCCGTCCAGGAGCGCATCGCCGGACTTGATCCATTCGGCCAGCCGCGAGCGCGAGAACTCGGGGAAGAGTTCGGCCAGCACCGCATCGAAACGGCGGCCCGCGGCCGAGGTCGGGATGGTGCGCAGGCGCGCGGCGGCGGTGTCGGGTGCGGTCATCGGGTCTTTCCGTGGCGTCGGGCGTGGCCGGGCATTCCCCCGGGATTCATGCTGGGCGGATGGCAGCGGCCCCGGCTGGGCTATTATCACCGCTTCCGTTCGACATCCCGACAATCCCATGTCCCCACGCCCCCTCGCGCGTCGCCCGCTGGCACGCACCCTGATCCTGCTGACCGTGGCGCTGGTCGCCAGCAGTGGCTGCGCCCGCTTCAAGACCAAGGAAAGCGACAAGAACGAAGGCGTGGCCGTCGAGACGCTATACGAAAAAGCCAACCGCCAGATGATGAGCGGCAACTACGGCAGCGCCGAGGAAACCTACCGCCGCCTGATCGCCCAGTACCCCTTCGGCAACCACGCCGAGCAGGCGCTGATGGAATCGGCCTACGCGCAGTACAAGGCCGGCAAGAACGACGATGCGGTCTCCACCATCGACCGCTTCCTGCGCACCTACCCCACCAACCGCAACGTGCCCTACATGTACTACCTGCGCGGCCTCGCCAACCAGGCCCGCAGCACGGTGTTCATGCAGCGCGTGTTCAATCTCGACATGGCCAGCCGCGACCTGGCCGCGCCGATGCAGGCCTATGACGATTTCGGCATCGTGGTCGAGCGCTTCGGCAACAGCCGCTACGCCGAGGATGCCCGCCAGCGCATGGTGTTCCTGCGCAACCAGTTCGCCCGCCACGAGCTGAACATCGCCTCCTACTACCTGCGCCGCGGTGCGTGGGTGGGCGCCGCCGACCGCGCCAAGTACCTCTTGGAAACCTACCCGCAGAGCGAGTACCAGTACGATGCGGTGGCGATCCTCGGCGAGGCCTACACCCGCCTCGGCAACGAAGCGCTGGCCGCGGATTCGCGCCGCATCCTCGAGATCAACGACCCGGAGCATCCGTGGCTGACCGGCGGCTGGCCGCGCAATCCTTCGGTGTTGAGCCGGCTCAACCCCTTCGCCGGCGACCACGTGCCCGGCAGCCGCAAGGACTGATCGCCCGCACGATGCGGAAACACAAGGGCCGGGCAACCGGCCCTTGCCGTTTTCGCCCTCCGGCAATGGTTCAGAGCGCGTCGATGTCGCCGAGCGCGCGGATCAGGCGCCGTGCGCGCTTGTCGGGCCGCGTGCCGGGCGGCTGGTAGCCGGCCCGGGCCGCGGCCAGCCGGGCACGCGTCTCGGCGCGCTGCTGCTTCGATGCCTCGGATTCCACGTACAGGGCCTGCGCCGCCGGGGCCGAGCCGCGCTTGCCGGCGAGCCCCGCCACTTCGATGCGGAAGGTTTCCTCGCCGCGCACGATGGTCAGCGCATCGCCCACGCGCACGCTGCGCGAAGGCTTGGCGCGCTGGCCGGCCACTTCCACCCGGCCGGCCTCGATCGCCTGCCGGGCCAGCCCGCGATTCTTGAAGAAGCGCGCCGCCCAGAGCCAGATGTCGAGCCGCACGCCGTCGCTGACGGGAGTTTCCATTGGGTTCTTCCGGGCCTCGAAAACGCGAACGGCCGCACGAGGCGGCCGTCCGGATGCCGATGGCAGCCGCGATTACTCGGCGGCGGCGGCAGCGGCCTTGGCTTCGGCCTTGGCCTTGGCGACGGCGGCCAGATCCTCGCGGATTCGGGCGGCACGGCCTTCCAGGCCACGCAGGTAGTACAGCTTGCCGGCGCGCACGGCGCCGCGGCGCTTCACCACCACGGAATCGATGGCGGCGCTGTGGCTCTGGAACACGCGCTCCACGCCGTAGCCGTGGGAAATCTTGCGAACGGTGAAGGCCGAGTTCAGGCCGCCGTTCTTCTTGGCGATGACCACGCCCTCGTAGGCCTGGACGCGCTCGCGGTTGCCTTCCTTCACCTTGACGTTGACGATCACGGTATCGCCGGGACCGAATTCCGGCAGCTTGCGCTCGGCCTGGGCCGATTCGAATTCATTGACGAGATTGCTGAGAGAGGGCTTGCTCATGGGATTTGCCTGAGTTTTTGTGGTTATGGGCGCGAGTGCACGCGGACCCGCGTCCCGGCTGGGTACAACGAAGCCGCCAAGTATAGCGGATTTCTCCCCGCGCGTCAGCCTGCGCGACGGACTTTCAGTCTTCGCCCTTGCCGGCCACCTGCCGCGCCAGCCAGGCCCGGTCGGCCTTGTCCAGCTCGGCATGCGCCAGCAGGTCCGGACGCCGGGCAAGGGTCCGTGCCAGCGATTGCTCGCGTCGCCAGCGGGCGATCGCCGCGTGATGGCCGGAAAGCAGCACTTCCGGCACCTCGCCATATGGGTGGCTGAGCGGCCGGGTGTAATGCGGGCAATCCAGCAGGCCATCCTCGAAACTGTCCTGCAACGCGGATTCGGCATCGTTGAGCGCGCCTTCCTGCAGCCGGGCGATGGCATCCACCAGCACCGCCGCGCCCAGCTCGCCGCCGGAGAGCACGTAATCGCCCAGCGAGATCTCCTCGTCCACCTCGCGCTCGATGAAACGCTCGTCCACGCCTTCGTAGCGGCTCGCCACCAGCACCAGCCGCGGCATCCGCGCCAGCTCGCGCACGCGCGCCTGGACGAGCGGCCGCCCCTGCGGGCTCAGGTGGATGACATGCGCCGGGCGCGGATCGGCGGCACGCGCGGCCGCCAGCGCCTTCGACAGCGGCTCGATCATCATCACCATCCCGGGCCCGCCGCCGAACGGGCGGTCATCGACCCGGCGATAGCCGCCCTCGGCGTGGTCGCGCGGGTTCCAGGCCTCGACCTGCAGCAGGCCGCGCTCGCAGGCACGGCCGAGCACGCCGAAGGCCACCGCCTGGCGGATGAAATCGGGGAACAGGGTGAGGATGTCGATGCGCATCTCGCGCCTTCAGAAATCCGGGTCCCAATCGACCACCAGCAGACCGGCCTCGAAATCCACGCGCACCACCACGTCCGGCTGCACGAAGGGGATCATCCGCTCGCGCTCGCCCTGCACGGTGAGCACGTCGTTGGCGCCGGTGGAGAACACGTAGTCCACCCGCCCGAGTTCGACGCCCTCGACGGTTTCCACGCGCAGGCCTTCCAGATCCACCCAGTAGTACTCGCCGGGCCTGGGCGGCGGCAGCGCCTCGCGCGGGACGAGGATCTCGGTTCCGCGCAAGGCCTCGGCGGCATCGCGGCTGTCCACGCCCGGCAGGTTCGCCACCACGCCCTTGGCACCGGCACGGCCGCGCGCGCCGGCCAGCTCGCGCTCGATGCCGCGGGCATCGCGCAGGATCCACGGCTGGTAGCGGAAGATCGCGGTTTCCGGATCGGCGTGGGACTGTATTTTCACTTCCCCACGAACGCCAAACGCACCCATGACCTGTCCGATCAGGATGCGTTTGCCGTGGGTGACGGACTCGGTCATGCGGGTCGCGTCGTCGTTGCCGGGCGCGACGGGCGCGCCAGCGGCATCAGGCGGCGGCCTGGGCGGCCTTGCCGGCTTCCTTGTACAGCGCGCCGACCTTGTCGGACATCTGGGCACCGTTGCCGATCCAGTACTGGATGCGCTCCAGGTCCATCTCGACGCGCTTCTCGTTGCCGGAGGCGACCGGATTGAAGTAACCGACACGCTCGATGTTGCGGCCGTCGCGGGCGCTGCGGCTGTCGGTGACGATGATGTGGTAGAAGGGGCGCTTCTTGGCGCCGCCGCGGGTAAGGCGGATCTTGACCATGGGTGGTTCTCTCGTGTTGCCCAGCGGCCGGAATGGCCGGGTAAGCCGACAAGTATAGCGGGCGAGCCTGCAGCGGGCAAACCCGTCGGCGCGGGCCGGCGGAAACTCAGCGGAACGGCATCCCGCCCATGCCGCCCATCATCCCGCGCATGCCGCGCATCATGCCCTTCATGCCGCCGCGGCCGAGCTTGCCCATCATCTTCTCCATCTGCTGGTACTGCTTGAGCAGGCGGTTGACATCGGCCGGCTGCATGCCGGAACCGCGCGCGATGCGGGCGCGGCGCGAGCCGTTGAGCAGGGCCGGGTTGCGGCGCTCCTTCGGGGTCATCGAGTTGATGATGGCGATCATCCGCGGCACTTCCTTGCCGGTGACCTGGTTCTTCACCGCGTCCGGGATCTGGCCCATGCCCGGCAGCTTGTCCATCAGGCCGGAAATCCCGCCCATGTTCTGCATCTGCTCGAGCTGGTCGCGCATGTCGTTGAGGTCGAACTTCTTGCCCTTCTGGACCTTCTCGGCCAGCTTGCGGGCCTTGTCCTGGTCGACGTTGGCCTCGACCTGCTCCACCAGCGAGAGCACGTCGCCCATGTCGAGGATGCGGCTGGCGATGCGGTCGGGATGGAACACGTCCAGGCCGTCGGGCCTCTCGCCCACGCCGATGAACTTGATGGGCTTGCCGGTGATGTAGCGCACCGAAAGCGCCGCGCCGCCGCGGGCATCGCCGTCGGTCTTGGTCAGCACCACGCCGGTCAGGGGCAGCGCCTCGCTGAAGGCCTTGGCGGTGTTGGCGGCGTCCTGGCCGGTCATCGCATCGACCACGAACAGGGTCTCGACCGGCTTGACCGCGCCATGCAGGGCCTTGATTTCGGCCATCATCGCCTCGTCGATGGCAAGGCGGCCGGCGGTATCGACGATCAGCACGTCGGCGAAGGACTTGCGCGCCGCATCGATGGCCGCGGCGACGATCGCCTCCGGCTTCTGCGATGCCTCGGAGGGAAAGAACTCGGCGCCGGTCTGGCCCGCCAGCGTCTTCAGCTGCTCGATCGCGGCCGGGCGATAGACGTCGGCCGAAACCACCATCACCTTCTTCTTGCGCTTTTCCTTCAGGTGCTTCGCCAGCTTGCCCACCGTGGTGGTCTTGCCCGCGCCCTGCAGGCCGGCCATCAGGATCACCGCCGGCGCCGGCACGTTGAGGTTCAGGTCGCTGGCCTGCGCGCCCATGACGTTGGTGAGTTCATCGCGCACCACCTTGATGAGCTGCTGGCCCGGGGTCAGCGACTTCATCACTTCCTGGCCCAGCGCGCGCACCTTGATGCGCTGGATCAGCGCCTGCACCACCGGCAAGGCCACGTCGGCCTCGAGCAGCGCGATGCGGACCTCGCGCGTGGCTTCGCGGATGTTTTCCTCGGTCAGGCGGCCGCGCCCACGCAGGCGCTCGATGGTGCCGGAAAGGCGCTGGGTCAGTGACTCGAACATATACGGTGCAACCTGCGGAGCGTGGATACAGAG